>NZ_VFEB01000091.1:0-468870 GCF_007858795.1 Vibrio sp. T20 | reverse complement strand
GGGGGGGGGGGGATAAATAGAAGAAGGATCTTGATGACGCTTGATATCAAAAAACAAAGGGAAAATTGGCTGTTTTTTGAACTTAGCGCTCACTTTTGTCATTAGCTCGGTGAATTGTTGAACTGAATTGGACATGATGTGTCAATTGTCAGTAACCACTAAAGACCTATAGGACAAAGGTATGCCTGATCTCTATTGCAAAGGATGTAAAAAAACAACACTACATAAGTCTATAATGAAACGTTGTGAATCAGAGCCCGAGACAGCCTCTGGCCGTATGATGCAATGGACCTCAAAGCTATTTAGTGGCAACTTATATTATGATATGGAAACGCAGCACTTTTGCCGAACGTGTAACTGCCGTTGCGAAACAGGAAGTACTGTCCCCCAAGTTGGTTTAGCCTAGCTTATAGTAAGCGCTCACTAACTTAGAGAGAAAACCTCCGCTTTAGGAGGTTTTTGCGTTTCTATGCGGCTTTGAGCGCTGGCTCAGCGTCAATGGCGTCGCCATCAATCCTCACTTCCCATCCATAGTTTGAGTATTCACTTGCTAGTGCTTGAGCAACATCTTTTGATACCGTTACGTGTGTCCATGAACCAATACCGTAAGGCTTGTATGCGAGTTCTTGTGTTTTCATAATTAGAGTTATCCTTTCTCTTTGATAATTCTATTATTCACTTTGACCTATGTCCTTTCTTTCGTTTCTGGCTCAACTTGTTTGTTAATCGGGTCATTTCTATAATAATTTGTTAATAATTAGAGTTTGATTTATAAGAGTTGCTATCGTTGTTTGTTGATTTATATTTAGCGTGAATAGGAATGGTACGTTTAGTTTTCTAAATGTGTGAGCGAAGTTTTCTTCGATTGCTCTTGGTATGGAATATACTGAGCGGAACTTAGAATGTTTAAGGTATGTTATGTCTCAGCATCAACTCGATCGTATCGATAAAGAGATACTAAGAATTCTGCATATGAAAGGGCGTTTGCCTGTCGTTGAGTTGGCAAAGCAGGTCAACTTAACGACTTCACCTTGCTCTGATAGATTGAAGCGATTGGAGAAGGAGGGCTACATCACGGGCTATCATGCTGAGCTTTGTTCAGAAAAGTTGGGACTCGATGTTCAAGTCTTTATCCATATCCGTCTCGACCAGACTAGCTTTTCGATCTTCGACAAATTTGCTCAAGCGGTTGAATTGATGCCTGAGGTGGAAGAGTGTTACTCACTGTCGGGTGACTTTGACACCATGATCAAGGTTCGAGTGAAAGACATGAAGGCGTACCAAGCGTTTATGGCAACAAAGTTAGGTACCTTGCCTGGTGTCATTCAAACACGCAGTGAAGTCGTGATTGAAGAGCATAAAAAGGGCTTTGGTGTGAATCCTGAGTTGTTGGCAACTTTAAAATAGTGTCCTGATTTCGCCTTACTAAGGTGATTTAGATATAAAAAATGGAAGCCAATAAGCTTCCATTTTTGTTGAATGTTAGAGAAAGAGCAACCCGATAGACTTGTCCGGTTTACAACGTAATTGCCGCCGAAATTAAGCCAATCACACCACCGAAGACACCCCCCCAAACGACCAACCAGCCAAGGTGTTTCTTGATCATGGTCTGAACCATCTCTTTAACCAGTTTAGGTGTTAGCTCATTCAAGCGCTGATCAATGATAGCCTCAATGTTCTCTTTGATTTCATCCATCATCGCAGGTGATTCTAGCTCATCTTTGATGGCATTTTTTACGGAATCACTCTTGCTGATTTCAATCACAGATTCCTGCATCTTCTCCACAAATGGCGCTTTCATAGGCTCTAGTGCTTCTGTGCCACCAAACATTGCCAACATGCCACCAAACTGTGAATTCTCGATAACGTGTACTAGCGAGTCGAATGCTGGATTAAAGTCGATCTTCTGAATTACAGGCTCTAGATTGAGCGACTTTCCTGTCATCTCGCTGCTTAGGAAACGGTCGATGTTACTTTCAGTAAAGAACTGTTCCATCATCAGTTGCTTGATGGCAGCCTTGAACTCTTCAAACCGTGCTGGAATAACGCCAGAACCGTATAGACCGGGTACTTTCTCGAACAACATGTGAATCGCAAGCCAGTTGGTGATGGCACCAGAAAATGCGAATAGACCTGCGTAAAGCAAGTATTGGTTTGCTGTCGCATAGCCGCCAGCAAGCAGTGCTAACGCAATAACGTTAGTTAAGACACTTTTGTTCATGGTTGATCTCTAGAAAGAATATTGCGCGCATTTTAAGAAAAAAACGCCAAGAAAAAAACAAAAGGATCGATGAAGTTTATTGGACAGGTAGTAAAGAGGGCCAAATAACCGGCATAAAAAAGGCTAGCCTCCCCCCGAAGTCTAGCCTTATTCCAGAACGCGCAAGCGAGGCGTCTTTGGTATTAATGTCATTATATAATTACGACATAACATTCTGCCACGTGTAATTTACCGCTAATTAACAAATTGGTGTGAATCACGCCGCACTTTTAAAATAGCACAAAAATCAAGCGTTCGTAGCTTGCTCAAGATCATCTGCAATGAAGCCGCCTGTTTGGTGATTCCATAGCTGCGCATAGATACCATTTTGATTAATTAGTTCTTGGTGCGTACCTTCTTCGACGATATTGCCTGCATCAAGCACGATCAGGCGGTCCATCGCAGCAATAGTCGACAGACGGTGTGCAATCGCGATTACCGTTTTGCCTTCCATTAGCTCAATCAAGCTCTCTTGAATGGCCGCTTCTACCTCAGAATCGAGTGCAGAAGTTGCTTCATCGAGAACAAGTAACGGAGCATTTTTCAGAAGAACACGTGAGATAGCGACGCGTTGACGCTGACCACCCGAAAGCTTAACGCCACGTTCACCTACTTGAGCATCATAGCCCACGTTGCCAAATGGGTCGGTAAGCGTTTCGATAAACTCATGCGCGTGCGCTTGTTTGGTAGCTGCGTAAACTTCTTCATCTGATGCTTCAGGTCGACCGTAAAGAATGTTGTCTTTGATCGAACGGTGCAACAGTGAAGTATCTTGGGTCACCATACCGATGTTGCTGCGCAGCGAATCTTGCGTCACTGTTGAGATCTCTTGACCGTCAATCAGGATGCGACCACTCTCTACATCGTGGAACCGCAGCAGTAAGTTAACTAGGGTAGACTTACCTGCACCTGAACGGCCCACTAAGCCCACCTTTTCACCCGGTTTGATGTTGAGGTTTAGGTAGTTAATCACACCCTTATTCTCACCGTAGTTAAAGCTCACGTTGTCGAAATGGATGCCACCTTGTGGAACATCCAAAGGCTTTGCGTCTTTCTTGTCTTCGATAGCGATGGGCTTAGACAGGGTTTTGATACCATCAATCACGGTACCTAGGTTTTCAAAAAGACCACCGATTTCCCACATGATCCATTTCGACATGCCGTTAATACGCAGAGCCAAACTGACCGCAATCGCGATTGCACCCACGGTGATCGCGTTATCTAACCATAGGTAGATAGAGATACCCGCAATGCTGAACACCAACAGATAGTTAGCGAATTCAACGCAGATGTTGAAGCCGGTTACTAAGCGCATTTGGCGATGGACAGTATCTAAGAAGCCTTCCATACCTTCTTCGGCGTATTCGGTTTCTCTCTTGCTGTGTGAGAACAGTTTCACAGTTGCGATGTTGGTGTAGCTATCAACAATACGACCCGTCATCAGAGAACGAGCATCCGCTTGCTCGGAAGAAACGTCTTTTAGCTTTGGCACGAAGTGCAGTTGGATACCGATGTAAATGAATAGCCAAATCAGCATCGGAGCCATTAAGCGCCAATCTGATTCTGCAAGCATGAACAGCATTGCGGTGAAGTAAACTGTCACATAGACAAACACATCGACCATCTTGGTTACGGTTTCACGTACCGCGAGCGAGGTTTGCATCACTTTGGTAGCGACACGTCCGGCGAAGTCATCTTGATAGAAGGACAGGCTTTGCTTCAAAAGGTAACGGTGCGCTAACCAACGAATCGACATTGGGTAGTTGCCTAGCAAAGTTTGGTGAAGCAAAAGCGAGTAAACACTGATCAAGATTGGCATCACAACTAACAACAGAACACCAAGTCCCATTAATGTGGATTGGTTATCAGCTAAGAAGGTTTCTGGGTTGCTGGTTGACAGCCAATCAACCAGTTGACCCATGTAACCGAACAGCGCGACTTCGATGATCGCGATGGTCATGCTCATTAGGCCGAGCAAGATTAACGGCTTTTCAAAACCACGAGTGTAATGGCGGCAAAATGCCAGTATTCCAGTAGGAGGTTGTATCGGCTCTCCCTTTGGAAAGGCTTCAGTAAAGCCTTCAAATTTTTTGTACATAGATTTCCCTTTATAAACGAATGCATCGATTAGCAACTGCATCGTCTGTGTAGCTTTGTTTTTATAGGTTTGATCTGAAATTTTACAGTCTTAGTTTGAAATTATATAAGTGCCAATTCGTTCTTATAAGCATTAAGTCATTCGATGGATTTTGGTTTAAGCGATGCCGCAGGAAAGGTCCAAAGAGTGTCATTCATGACGCGTATTTTAGAGTGAATCGGACAGGAAAAGTTAAGCTTATTTCAAACGTAATTGATTGTTATGCAACGGTGATAATCCTAACGCTAAATGGATTAAATTGTAACCTAAACCCGCAGCAAGCTAGAGAATGAAGTTCGGATATTTATTCAACAAATTCTGTATCTAATATGCAAACAGTTGGTTCTTTCTGATGTGCTGCTATCTTGCAGTAAAATTTACCGAATAAACTGAGTTTTGCAGTAATTGATTGGGATAAATATTCAAATCATTATTCTTTTCAGTGAATGTTGTCGTAACAAGTTGTTTACAATTCTGAGGTAAATAAAAGATAGGGACGGTTGAAATGTTAAACCTACATAAAAAATCACTGCATATTACTAATGTTCAAAACGCCAATTGCGTTGTTATGGTGCCGCCAAAAGAGTTTAAATTTAACGAAGAAACAGCACGTGATAACGAGTTTCAGCACAGAGTCGATCTGACTGAAGCTGAGGTAAAGTTAGAAACGATGGCCGAATTTAAGGCGATGGTCGCTTCGCTACGTAAAGAAGGTGTGCAAGTTGTGGAGTTTGATTACCCTGAATTAGGTGTCGAAACCCCAGATGCGGTATTCCCTAACAACTGGTTCAGCACCTGTGGCGACGGAAGCTTATTTACGTTCCCTATGGCGTGTGAAAACCGTCAAAATGAAGTTAAGCCAAGTGCCCTTATTGAAGCACTTGAAGCGTCTGGTCGCATTGTTAACCACAGTGAGTCCCTAGAATCTTACATCGCTCAAGGTTCTTACTTAGAGAGCACGGGTGTGATGGTGATCGATCATATCAATAAGACCATCTACGCGGCGCTTTCTCAGCGTTGTGATCGTGAAGTGTTAGAAGACTATGCGAAGCGTATTGGTTATTCACGCGTGGTTTCCTTCCAAACAGCATTACCGTCGGGTCAGCCGATTTACCACACCAATGTGATGATGGCGATTGGTGATAACTTCTGCGTGATTTGTGATGAAGTGATTCCAGAATTTGAGCGCCGCTTTGTGGTGAAATCACTTGCTAAAGACAAGCAGGTTATCTCTATCTCGATCGATCAGATGAACCGATTCTGCGGCAACATTCTGCAACTGGAAACAGTGAATGGCGATAAGGTAATCGCGATGTCTCAATCGGCTTACGATGCGTTTTCTCCCGCTCAGTTAGCTCAGCTTTCTACACACGGCAAGTTGCTACCATTTAACGTGAAAACGATTGAAGACATTGGCGGTGGTTCGGTGCGATGCATGTTGGGTGAGGTGTTTTTACCAACGCGAGTGAATCGTCTGTAACAAGCACTCACTTCAGTAATGAATCTTTGAATACCACTCTTATCTCTGAGTGGTATTTTTGTTTTTATCCATCACAAATAAGACAACAAGAGCTCGATATAGGAGTCAACGCGCAAAAGCTAACGAAAATAAGCTATGAAGCATCCTTAAAAGCTCTGTGTTCGATGAACTGAGCTGACAGTGTCACGACTTCCTTGGAGTACACAAGCGCCGTGTGGTTGAGTTTGAGGGCGTAAGTATCCGTTGCTCCTCTTAGGTTGGCGTCTTCGAGTGTGACTGTGCCATCACCCGGATTTCTTCCCAGAACAATACGTCCGACTCCGGCGTCGTAGGTACCTGTAATCACGCCAATCGGCACATCAATATCGTAGTCACCCAAGCCATCGCTTAAGATCATTTTGCTCGAACCAAATATAAATCCGAGGCCATGATTCGACAGCGTTTTAGCGATAGTCGCGCCATTGTGTGGAGTCCCCGCGGTAATGATGCAGGTGTCGGCAAAGTCGGGTTGGTAGAACTTAAAGTAGTGGCGAATCAGCAAGCCACCGAGCGAGTGACCAAAGAAGTAGACCTCATCGTGTTCATCAAAACGTGCATTCACGAAGCGGTTGAGGCGTTTAGCAGCAGAAGGGAAACGCAGCGAGTTGTAAGCGAACTTGTGCGTTGTAAAGCCACGTTTTTTGAAATTTCTATCCAGATATTGCATGATCAACGCAGGCATATACAGACCATGAATTAACACTATGTGTTTGTTTTTATTATTCATTATTGCCCTCCGTCGGATGATGTTTCCAGTATATGGAGTCGCAATTCTAAACTCAACAAAACTTGCTGCGAATGGGATGTAACAGACAGAGATATTTTCAATAAAAACGACAGTTTTGGCTAGAAAAAGGGGCTCATAAATGAGCCCCATTGGTTGGAATATGTATGAGTCACTCTTTCAAGCTAGCGACACGGTGCGAAGATATCTTGGTTCTCTCGGTATTCTTTGGTTTGCACGTCCATCAAGCCGAGCAAAGAGTCGAACAGGTTGTCTTGGGAGAAGCTCTGTTCTTTGCCTGCCTTTCTTAAGCAGGTTTGGTTTATTCCTTTCTGTTCTGCAAAGCCATCAGACATCCACATGATCATAGGAACGTGGGTTTGCTCTTTCGGTGCCAATGAATAAGGCATGCCGTGCAAGTAGACGCCGTTTTCCCCTAAAGATTCACCGTGGTCGGAAATGTACATCAGTGCAACGTTGTACTTATCGGTGAGTTTCTCTAGCTTTTGAATCGCCTGTGAGAGAAAGAAATCTGTGTACAAAATCGTGTTGTCGTAGGTGTTAACCACTTGCTCTTTGGTGCAGTTTTCAATATCTGCACGAGCGCAGTCAGGCGTAAACTTCTTATGTTCTTCTGGGTAACGCTCAAAGTACGTTGGGCCGTGAGAACCCGAAATATGATAGAAAATGATGCTATCTTGTTTAAGATCTTGAGTATCTTGCTCGAAGTTCTCTAGCATCGCCGTGTCGTAACACACATCGTTATTACACAATGGATCGCTGTTTTTGGCGACGAGCGTCATCTCTTTGATTCGATGCGCGACAGCTTTATCCCCACCATCATGCTCTCGCCAGATAGAGTGGATGCCCGCGTGGTTCATAATGTCGACTACGTTATCTTGGTTGTAGGCTTTGTCCCGATCGTAGTTGCTGCGATTCATGTTCGAGAACATGCACGGTACAGAAACCGCGGTGGCTGTTCCGCACGACTGAACATCAGAGAAAAATATCGGGTTGTAAGGCTTGGTATGAGCGTTGGTTTCTCTCTCATAGCCATAATACTGGTAGTTATACACGCGAGCAGTCTCGCCAAGTACAAACACCAATAAGGTCGGCTTGCTTGCCGTTTTTGCTTGTGGTTTGAGTTGAGCATCTAAGCCCAGTTCTTGATATGGGATGGGCTGTTTGATGTAGGTGTTATTGATGTATTTCACCGTTGATGCCACATACTCAGTCGGAATGATCATCTTTTTGATGTGCGAGTTATTGCGGCCAAACGAGACGTAATCTTTGTAAAACAGTCCTGCAATAATCGCGATGACAATCAATGAAGAGAGCAATCCAATCGACTTCCAGACAAAGAAATCTTTCCATGACTCTCGCTTAAGCTTGGTAAAGAGTAGCAGCAGTGACGGGACAATCCCCATCGCAAATAACCACAAGATGGAGTGGGTACTTACATAGCTTGCTGCTTCGCCACTATTGGTTTCGAAGACGTTCTCTATCATCCCATAGTCTACATAAATGCCGTAATTGAACATGCTGTAGCTGACGAGTGTTGAGGTGATCAGCAAGACGATAAAAAATGGCTTGGAGAATATCGGCCAGTTGAAGACTTGGAAGATAAAATTGAAGGCAGCAAGGAAGAAGATAGGGATGGATATAAGAAAGGCAACGCTTTCAGACTTGGATGCCTGAACAATACTAAACAGCTCTTGGGTGAGAGGTAGGTTGATTACAAGCAGGTAATACACGGCCAACACAAAAGGCAGCTTGTTTATCGACATGTTTAAGCTTGGTAGATTCATAGGTCTTATTTTCCTGCGTCTCTTATCCCTTTATTTTAGTCTGGCTACCAAGAAAGCTCTAATATCAACGCATAAAGCTCAGATAGGCGGCGATAAACCGACTAAAGTGAAATGACGCGATAGGTGTGTAGAAACAAAAAATTCACTTTACTGAGTGACCTTCATGACAAGGTGGAACAGCAAAGTGAATTAGTATGTTCAGCTTATTCTATGTGGTTCAATCACATTAGAAGTTGTATGAACCACCGAAGCTAATGCTGTTGAAGGCTAATGTGTGATCATCATTTTTGAGTGACCCATTGCCATAAGAATAGTCATCGACACTTACTGCGTCTGCTTGCGAAATCAAGCGTAGCGTTAGGTGTTCGATTGGCGTGTATTCAACACCCAGACCAAAGTGGAAACCTGTACCGCTGTCATCAGCGTAACCAGCACTCTTATTTGCGTTTAGGTCAACAGAGCTAAGACCAGCCAATACGAACGGACGAATTGTGTTGTCGAACGTGTAACCTAGGTTTGCAGATACAGAAACAGACGTCGGAGACATTTTTTCTGCACCTTTTTTGTAGTCAGCGTAATCGTTGTAGCCAAGTTCAACACCAACAATACGATTGAACTGGTAGCCACCATATAGGTTGTAACCCATGCCGTCTGAGTCTAGGTTGCCTTGACCGTCTGTATCAGAATCTTGGTACACACCAAGGCCACCACCGATGTACGCACCGCCGTCAGTGCCTGCTGCTAATGCTGGAAGAGAAACCGCGCCGATTAAGCCCAGTGCTAATGCTGATTTCGCGAATTTGTTCATTGTTCTTACTCACTCTTTAATGTCATGCAGTATCAATTATTTTTGTTTTCGGCCTTTCGACCGTTGGTGAGTATTATTCCGTAGTCTTATACGTATTACTGTATGGCTTTGTAAGCTAAATCGTTACATAGTAGAAAACATACCCATCAGATTGCTTAGTAAGTTAGGCTGCCAAAACAAGGAATACACATGCTAATGAGACAAAACACAGGCTTGGTGGTTGTGGACGTTCAGGGCAAGCTCGCACGCCTTGTTGATGAGAGTGAGACACTTATTTCTAACTGTCGGAAGCTGATTAAGGGCGCGCAGGTTTTGGGGCTGCCAATTGTTAGCTTGGAGCAGAACCCAGAGAAGTTAGGTGCTACGGTCGACGAGCTGAATGACCTGCTGAGCGATGCTAAGCCGATACCGAAATTTACGTTTAACGCGTGTAATGAGCCCCAGTTTGTTGAGGCAGTGAAAGCCAAAGATGTGGATACGTGGTTGGTGTGTGGTATTGAGGCTCATATTTGTGTTTATCAAACCGCAATGGGCTTGTTGGAACTTGGGTATAAGGTTCAGGTGGTTAGTGATTGTATTAGTTCACGAGCAGCCCAGAATAAAAATTTGGCTATCCGTCGACTAGTAGCTGTAGGCGTGCAAATTACAGGGTTAGAAATGAGCTTATACGAGCTGGTAAGGGACTGCCGCTCGCCAGAATTTAAGCTCATTTTATCCTTAATTCGTTAGTCACCTAGGGGCTGTCTATCGCCTCCGCCTCGGTAGGAATCAAGCGCAACCTTCAAGCGGCGTAGTTTGTCGCGAGATCGGTTCTTGTGATTGACTGCTATCCCCATAGAAAGCACATCTACTAAGGCTAACATTGCGTAGCGAGACGCCGACGGTTTGTAGATGAAGTCTGTTTCCATGTGTTTGATGGGTAGCAATATATCGGCAATCTTTGCCAGCGGTGTATCTTGTGGGGTAATTGCGATGATCTTAAGGCCATACTGCTTGGCCAGTTCTGCCGTTTCAGTGATTACTGGCGTAAAACCGGTTGCTGAGATCATCACCATAACATCATTGGCATCGGCTGTTGCGGCAACCATACGTGACATCAATCCATCGTTGTAAGAGACCACTGGGTAGCCCAGTCGGAACAGTCGATGTTGCAACTCTTGAGAAGCGATGGTCGAGCCACCACCCATGCCGATAGCAATGATTTGTCTCGCGTTATGCAGCCAGCTGACAGCGGTTTCAACGTCTTGCTCTTTGAACAAGGTGCGGTTGATGTCTAGGCTCTGCTTGATCGATTCGTAGATACCTTGATAACCCGTTTGGTCAACCGGTTCGAGAATAAAACGCTGGCCGACTGTCAGTGTTTGAGCAAGCTTTATCTTCATATCACGTACGTTGCTGCAGCCGATAGCCTTAGCAAAACGCGTAATGGTGGCTTCACTCACTTGAGCACTTTCAGCAAGCTCTGTGATGCTGGCATTGGCAGCAAAATCAATGTCGTCCATGATTAGCTTAGCCACTTTCTTCTCTGCATCACGAAGAGCGGGAAAACGCTCTGTTATCTGTGAAATGATATCTACTTCTAAACTCAAGAATCCTGATCCTTTGTTGATGGGGCTAACCGTTATGGCTTAGTTTTTAAGAACCTAGCTCGTAAGAACCAAGCTATTTAGAACTAGGCTATTTGGCATTAAGCCATTTAGCACTAACCTATATAAAACTCAGCCTTAGCCCCGTTAGTATATCTGATTGCTTCGCTGATTCTAGCTTATCGAAAAATCGAACTAGAAGCAGGTTTCTACCCAATGGCTTACCTGATGTTCATCATCGCTGATCGCAATGTAGCGCCATTTATCGAAGGTTAAACATGGGTGTGATGTCGAGAAAGCAATCATGTCGCCGACTTCAATCTCAGAAGAACCGTCTGTTTCAACAAAGGTATGCTGATCCATTACCGCGGTAGCAGTGAGCCCTTTTACTGAGATAGCTTCGCCGTTACGATAGCCGCGCTCTGCAATTGGTAAACCGGCATCGAAGGCAACATCACGCTTACCTAATCCAATCACTAACTTGGTCGGCTCTGGGCGAGAGATAACATATGCCCACACTTCAAGTGCCGACTCTAAATCACCACCCAGTTCACACGCGTAACCTTGGTTTACTTGTGCGCGCTGCAACACCTTACTTTGGGCATCTAGGTAGATCCCAGTATCGTGAATGGCGTAACAACCCGGACGAATGATTGCCAAAGAATCGGTTAAATTCGCCAAACACTCTGCAACCACATCATACCAAGCAGAACCCGCGCCAGTGATGATAGGTTGCCCTGTAATTAGGCCATCTGATGCGAGGCTTTCTACAGAGGTTAGAGCTTGATTTAGGAAGGTACGAATATCTTGCTCTGCATTATCTCCATGAATAACACCTTCGTACACCTCAATTCCCGCGAGTGAAAGGGTAGGTGTATCCTGGATAACTTGAGCCAGTTCAAGAACTTCTTGAGGTGAACGACAACCACAGCGCCCGCCTGGTACTCCAAACTCGATCAGAACCTTTAGTGTTTGCTCGGTATTAGCGAAGTGTTGACTCAGTTGTTGCACGTTCACTGGTGAATCGACACAGCAGTAAAAGTCGACGTTGAATTCACGAATAAGTTGTTCAACGATCGCCATGTTGGTTTTACCCACCAATTGGTTGGCCATGATGATTCGTTTTGCACCCGCCATAGCGGCAACTTCTGCCTGTGCAGGCGTCGCTACTGTAATACCCCAAGCGCCATTTTCTAGTTGTTGGCGGAAAAATGCAGGGGTCATTGATGTTTTACCATGCGGCGACAATTTAACCTGATGGTGATCGGCGAATGATTGCATCCAATTTAGGTTATTGGTCAACGCTGATTGTTTGATAATTGCTACCGGAAGCGAAATATCTTCATCAACCAGTCGATAAACGCCGTTCTCAGTTTGTGATATTGCTCTCCCTTTTTGGCCTCTTTCAGTCAAGACGAAACAATCTTCTTGATACTTTATAACATCTTTTTGTGCAGGGTTATGTTTCATTGCTGATTCCTAACATGATTTAAGTGGTTGTTATTTAATGTTTAAATCTATCTTTCGTTTGTTTTGTGATAGAAACTATCACACAAATTAAAATATTATGTGTGTTTTGTCACTGAAAATAATCGGCTGGATTCTTAATATAGCTCCATCAACGCAGTGGATTGAGAGAGTGAAAAATGTTGTTCGATACGATAATCAAAAATGTAGAGGTGTTTGACGGCACCGGCGAACAATCGTTTTGTGCCGATGTAGCAATCCGCGATGGAAAAATCGCCGAAATTGGTCAGATCGATCACGAAGATTGTGGCCAATTGGTTGAGGGAGCAGGCTTAGCATTGGCTCCTGGATTTATCGATGTACATACACATGACGATACCAACGTAATTCGTTACCCAGACTGCCTACCTAAGATCAGCCAAGGTGTCACAACCGTGATTGTTGGCAACTGCGGTATCAGTGCATCGCCAACGGTTTTGGCTGGCGACCCGCCTGATCCTATGAACCTTTTAGGCGCACAGGCTGATTTTAAATACCCAACCTTTGCGGCGTATGCGCAAGCGGTAGAGCAAGCTCAACCCGCAGTAAACGTAGCAGCGTTAGTGGGTCACACCACACTGCGTAACCAAGTGATGGACGATCTGCAACGCACTGCAAGCGAAGAAGAAATTGCAGAGATGCAAACCAACCTTGATTTAGCAATGGAGCAAGGCGCATTAGGTTTGAGTTCAGGCCTGGCTTACGCAAGCGCTAAACAAGCGAACGCTAACGAAGTGATGCAGTTAGCGAAAGTGCTGTCTAGCCATGGCGGCATCTATACCACGCATATGCGTACCGAATTTGAAGAGATCTTAAGCGCGATGGAAGAAGCGTTTGAGACAGGGCAATATGCGAAAGTTCCAGTGGTTATCTCCCACCTTAAATGTGCAGGTGCGGGCAACTGGGGAAGAACGGTTGAAGTACTCGATTTGATGGACAAGGTTTCTGAGCATCAAGATGTGTCTTGCGACTGCTACCCATACTCTGCGAGCTCTTCGACATTAGATTTGAAACAAGTGACCGATGATTTCGACATCTTCATTACTTGGTCTGAAGCAAAACCAGAACATGCAGGCAAAACGCTGAAGCAGATTGCTGATGAAATGAACCTACCCCTGATGGATGCAGGAAAAGCGCTTCAACCTGCGGGTGCGGTTTACCACTGCATGGATGAGAACGACGTAAAGCGCGTATTGAAATATAAACTAACTATGGTCGGTTCAGACGGTTTACCTAATGACCCGCATCCACACCCAAGGTTGTGGGGCACTTTCCCGAAAGTGTTAGGTCACTACTGCCGAGATGAAAAACTGTTCTCGTTGCCAGAAGCGATTCACAAGATGACTGGAATGTCGGCTCAGAGATACAACTTAGCGGGCCGAGGCGAAGTTCGCTGTGGTGCTTTTGCTGATTTAGTTTTATTTGATCCAAAGAATATTAAAGATACAGCAACATTTGAAAATCCTATTTCAGTTGCTGCGGGAATAGAAAGCGTATTTGTAAATGGTGAGTTAACTTACCAGCAAGGAAAAGTAAAAGATAATCGTTCAGGCATTTTTATTTACCGAAACTAAAGTTTAATTATCAAATTAAATTTGCGGTAAATATAAAAATGACGAATTAATTTAAATATGTTGGAACAGAACCAATATTATCTATAAAGAAGTGGAGCTAAAAAATGACTATTAAACGTTACGGTGTTGAAGGCGGTACAGGTACAGGCGGACAACATTTACCATTTGCACGCGCAACTGAAGCGGGTGGTTTCCTGTACGTTTCTGGCCAGACACCGATGACAGATGGTGAAGTGGTTGAGGGCGGTATTGTTGACCAGTCTCGCTTAGCGATCCAAAACTGTGTCGATATCATGACTGAAGCGGGCTACGGCCTAGAAGACGTAGTACACGTAAAGGTTGTGCTAACGGATTCTCGTTACTTCCAATCTTTTAATAAGGTATTCAAAGAGTTCTTCGGTGCTAACCCACCGGCACGTATTTGCATGGTCTGTGACTTAGTAGTAGACGTGAAAGTTGAAGTAGATGTGACTTGCTACCGCGCTGATCGCGTTTAGTTATAACCTAATCACAATAACCTACTTAGAGAGTATTAGAGGGTAGTCATCCCTGTTATTATCTTTTAATACTCTCACCCTACATTTATAAAAATTACTTTAATTAAAATATACAAAACAAATAAAGTAATTATATGAAATATAAAATGAATGAATCATAAATAAAAGTTCAGGAATGATCTTAATATTTCACTGAGAGGTGTCAAATGAACAGCACACTTTTTCTTACAGGCTTCGGCGTGTACGTATGTTTTTTAATTTGGTTAGGCTGGTTTGTCTCGCGTAATCAAAAATCTGGCGAAGATTTCTTATTGGGCGGTCGTGGTCTGCCATTATTCTTAGTACTCGGTACAACCGTTGCGACAATGGTCGGTACGGGCTCAAGTATGGGTGCGGTTGGTTTCGGCTATGCGAATGGTTGGGCAGGCGCTCTGTACGGCATTGGTGGTGCTATAGGCATCCTATTGCTAGCCCTTTGGTTTGCTCCGGTTCGTAAGTTGAACTTCATGACCATGAGTGAAGAGCTGGCTTACTATGTAGGCGCTAACCGCATCGTGAAAAACGTGGTTGGTCTGCTTATCTTTATCGCGTCAATCGGTTGGTTGGGTGCGCACATTCTAGGTGGTGGCATGTACCTAGCGTGGATTGCTGACATCGACCTTAACCTTGCGAAAATCATTATTGCTGCGGCATTCACTATCTACGTAGTGATCGGTGGTTACACAGCGGTTGTGTGGACCGATACTATCCAAGCTATCATCCTTTTTGCTGGCTTCATCTTGATGGCGGTAATGTCTGTGGATCACATCGGTGGCATGGATAACCTTTATGCTGCGATGGACCCTGCTGCTACGAGCTTTTTAGCAATCGATAAACTGGGTCTTCTGCCTGCTGTTTCTCTGGCTGTGGTTATCGGTGTGGGTGTACTTGCAACGCCTTCATTCCGCCAACGTATCTATTCAGGCAAAGACGTTAAAACCATTCGTCGCTCATTTGTGGCATCGGGTGTGTTGTACCTATTCTTCTCAATCATCCCTGCAATCATTGGTATGGCTGCGCACGCAATCGACCCATCATTGGATAACCCGAACTACTCATTCCCTTACGTAGCTGCAACGGTGCTTCCGGTTGGCGTTGGCATGATTGTTCTTATCGCCGGTCTTTCTGCAACGATGTCGAGTGCAAGCTCTGATGCGATTGCGGGCGTGTCTATCCTACTGCGTGATGTTTACGTGATGTTCACAGGCCGTGTACCAAATAAAGAGTCGATGCTGAACTACTCTCGCTTAGCTCTGGTTGTGGTCATTGGTTTTGCATTGCTGTTCGCCCTTACGTCAAACGACATCATTGGCTACATCACTAAGATGATTTCAACGGTAATGTCGGGCATGTTCGTGTGCGGTATGTTGGGTAAATTCTGGAAACGCTACAACTGGCAAGGTGCGCTTGCGACGCTAGCGGGTGCTTCTGTGGCTTCATTCGTAGTAATGCTAAACGCTGACTACACAGCATTCTGGGGCAACCCTGTGATTCCTTCATGTTTGTTTGCTCTAGCAGCCGGTGTGGCAGTGAGCCTATGTACTCCGGCTAACCAAGTAACACCAGAAATGGCAAAAGCGATTCTTGATGATGAGCGTGCTCTTATGGAGATGGAAATGTCTGAATCAGGTGTACTTGAAGAAGAAGCGGCACCACAACGTCCTGCAAATCAAACAAGCTAAACCTAGTCTCCACAACTGGTTTGGTTAATTCAGGCCCTGCTTAGCGGTAGGGCCTTTTCTAAAGTTAATTACCTCTATTTTTAGGAGCGGCTATGTCGGCATCTTCTCTGTTCAATATTGCTTTCTTTGGCGAATGTATGGTCGAAATAAGCGGCTCTCCATTAACCAAAAAGTTTGGCGGTGACACGCTTAATACCGCGCTTTACCTTTCTCGCTTAACTCAACATCAAAATCTATCGGTGCATTACGCAACGGGCCTTGGTAGCGATGAACTGTCTCAAAATATGATTGATAGCTGGCAGTTAGAAGGCATTCAAACCAATTTCGTCGAACGCATCGCGAACAAGCTTCCTGGACTCTACATGGTCGAAACCGATGAAACGGGTGAGCGACATTTTCACTACTGGCGCAACGATGCGGCAGTAAAATCTTATTTTCAAATCGATAACTTAAACAAGCTTGAAATTGCCCTGACAGAGAAACAAGTCGACGCAGTTTATATCAGCGGTATTAGTATCGCGATTCTGGATAACGCTTCTCGTGAGCGCTTGCTTAAAGCTATTAGCGTTTTCTCAAACCAAGGTGGCAAGGTTATTTTTGATAATAACTATCGCCCACAGCTTTGGACAACCGAACAAGCACAACATTGGTATGCTAAGTTACTGCCGCTGGTGGATATCGCGCTGATAACCGAAGACGACGACTTGCTTGTATGGGGCAACTTAGAGAGCGTTCAGCAACGCTGCCTTCGTTTGGGTTGCCAAGAGATCGTTATCAAGCGTGGCTGTGAGCCATGCAAAATCGTTCAGCTAGAAAGCGGCAAGGTAGTAGAGTACTACGTATCAGCTACAGCTGTAGCGAACGTTGTCGATACTTGCGCAGCTGGCGATTCATTTGCAGCGGGCTATTTAGCGGCACGCCTAACGGGCGAGAGCGCTACTGAAGCGGCTGAACTCGGCCACAAACTGGCTTCAATCGTTATTCAATACTCAGGCGCAATCATCCCTATGAGCGCTATGAGCCAACTGATTAAAAAATAAAATAAAAAGCGGAACTATTATGTCTCAAGAAATGATCAACACACTTAAGCAATTCAAAGTTATCCCTGTTATCCAAATCAACAAGGTTGAGCACGCGGTTCCACTAGCCAAAGTGTTGGTAGAAAACGGCCTGCCAGTCGCTGAAGTGACATTCCGCACTGAAGCAGCAGCAGATGCTATTCGTGCGATGCGTGACGCCTACCCAGAGATGTGTATTGGTGCCGGAACGGTATTAACATCAGAACAGATCGACCTTGCAAAAGAAGCGGGCAGTGAGTTTATCGTAGCGCCGGGCCTAAACCCAAACACGGTTAAGCGTTGCCAAGAGATCGGTATGCCAATCGTTCCTGGCGTAAACAACCCAAGCCAAGTTGAGCAAGCGCTGGAACTGGGCCTTAACTTCTTGAAGTTCTTCCCAGCGGAAGCCTCTGGTGGCATCAACATGGTGAAATCTTTGTTAGCGCCATATGTTGACGTGTCACTAATGCCTACAGGTGGTATCGGCAAGCATAACGTGAATGATTACTTAGCGGTGGATCGCGTGGTGTGTTGTGGTGGCACTTGGATGGTTTCTCCGAAGATGATTGAGAACGAGCAATGGGATGAGATCGCAGTGTTGGTTCGTGAAGCCGTTGAATTGGTGAAATAGTCAAATTAAGCATTTATAAAAATAAATAATAGCTACTGAATATGAGCAGTAGCTATAAATACACTTCATACAATCAAAATAATTAATAAGAAATAAAAAGGTAGTCTCCGAATTTACACCTTTCTGCATATATCAATGTGCGGTGGGTTTTTATAATCATAATATCGGTGAACTATGAAAAAATTACTTCCTTTAACACTACTAGCATTATTACCAATGACCTCAACTGCCGGGGGTTATGTCGATTTAAGGGCAGAGTATCGAAGTACGACAGATCAGTATCGAAGTCGTTTTATTGTTGGTCACCATTTTGATAATGGGTATGGTTTAGAAACACTGACGAATGTTCGACATGCAGCGGGAGCGTATGACGAAACGAAGGTGATTAATACCGAGTTTACCCATTATTACACCTATGCCATCAATGACAATTTTATGCTGAACCCTGGCGTAGTGATGAATTTTCAAGGCTCAAATACCTTCTTGATGCCTTATCTAAAGCTTAATTACAACTTTGACAATGGGCTCTTTGTACATGGCCGTTATCGTTATGACTTTTCGACCGAAGCTTTAGTGAATGACTATGGCAATGAAGAGACAGCAAAGCGAAACCGTTATGATATTTGGACGGGATACAATACAGACAAATACATGATTTCGTATGCCTTTACGTATTTCGATCAGATTACGCATCATACGACAGAGCTTGCAACCGGCGATCTAAATGCCCGCGAGCATACCGTCAAAGCAGTCTACAAATGGAAACCAACAGTGAGGCCATACGCTGAAGTGGTTGATGCGGATACGGTGCAATCAGAAAACGATAAAACGGATTGGCGTTTCCGAGTTGGTGTTAATTTCTCATTCTAAAACAACATAGCCTAGTTATTTTTGTGAATAGGCTCTGATAAATAAAATACAATGAAAGTTACATAGGAAAATTAATAATGAAAAAAACTATATTGTCACTATTGATATCCGGTTCAGTAGTTTCTCCAATGGCTTTAGCAATGGCTCCAAATACAGACTTGAATTTAATGCCTTATCCACAAACTGTGGAATTAAAATCAGGCCAAGTGAAAGTAGATGGTAATTTTAAAGTTTATATCAAAGGCTTTAACTCTGACCGTGTCGAATATACAGCGAAACGCTTTATTGATCGCCTTGAGCGTCAGACGGGTGTGCCGATTCTAGACTGGCAGGTTGATAGTGAAGACGAAGCGAACCTGATCATTGATATTGACGCTGCCCCAAAGTCTGAAGTACAAAATATCGACTCCGAAGAGTCCTACAAAATTACCACTCAGGGTGAGCAAATCACGCTGAGCGCACCAAGCCCTTATGGCGCAATTCACGGCATCGAAACCCTTTTACAGCTCGTTGAAACGACAGCGACTGGCTACCATATTCCTGCCGTAACAATTGTCGATGAGCCTCGCTTCCGCTGGCGTGGTGTTTCTTACGATACTTCACGTCACTTTATTGAATTCGATGTGCTAATTCGTCAGTTAGATGCGATGGCTTCCGCGAAGATGAATGTGTTCCATTGGCACTTCTGGGACGACCAAGGCATTCGCATTCAAACCGAATCATGGCCGCGTCTGTGGTCTGAAACCGCTGATGGTAATTACTACACCAAAGACCAAGTTCGCTACCTAGTTGAATACGCCCGTAATCTTGGTATCCGTGTTATCCCTGAGGTCTCTCTACCGGGTCACTCTTCTGCCGTGGCTCATGCTTACCCGCGCCTGATGTCTGGCGCACAAGGTCAAAGCTATGATCAAGAGCGTGGCTGGGGCGTGTTTGAACCACTGATGGATCCGTTGAATCCAGAGCTATATGACATGCTAGGTGATGTGTTTGACGAAGTGACCGAGTTGTTCCCTGATGAGTATTTCCATATCGGCGGCGATGAGCCGAACTATGCGCAATGGAAAAACAGCGAAAAGCACCAACAGTTTATCGAAGAGAACAATATCGATGGTGAACGCGGTCTACAGTCTTACCTCAATGTAAAAGTTGAGAAGATGCTTGAAGAACGCGGTAAGAAGATGACTGGTTGGGATGAAATTTGGCACAAAGATTTGCCAACTTCGATCGTGATTCAAAGCTGGCAAGGCCATGACAGCATTGGCCGTGCGGCCAAAGAGGGCTACCCAGGGATTCTTTCTACCGGCTACTACTTAGATCAGCCTCAGCCAACCAGTTACCACTACCGCAATGACCCAATGCCAAGCGGCATTACTGTCGACGATAAGCTACACAGCGGCGAGAAGTTTGTGACTTACCAATGGCAAAAGCCTCGCTCTAAGGGCAGCCCACGTAAGGGAACACTAACTATCATTGAAGCGAAAGACGGTACTTTCCGAGCGTTCAGTGATTACAACGGCAAGTCTCGCGAAGAGATCTACATTCTTGATTATGTGCCGGGTAAAACTTTTGTCGGCCACTTTGATAACTTCATGTCTTACACGGAATTTAACTTGAACCTGAATCCGAATGGCTTTGCTGAAGGCAGTTATCAGTTGATTGGTAACGTGCGTTGGCCAACCACAGGTGAAGTGATTGCGAGCAGCGATGTAGAAGGCAGCGTGATTCCTGAGCCTAATGGCGGCTACCCTGCGGAATTAACAGATAAAGAAAAAGAGCTTATCTTAGGTGGCGAGATCACTATGTGGCTAGAGAACAAAGATAGCCTCACAGTAGAAAACTACCTATGGCCGCGTAGTTATGCGATTGCAGAGCGTTTCTGGTCTGATGCGGAACTAACGGATGAGCGCAGCATGTACAAACGTATGAAGGCTATGGATACATGGTCTGAAGTGTCGGTTGGCTTACGTCATCATGCGGACGCCGATATGCTGTTAAAACGCATTGCTAAAGGTCAAGATATTCACGATCTGCGCGTGTTAGCGAGATACACCGAACCAGCACAGTACTACGCACGTAACTGGGAGAAGTGGAACTCTACTGAACCTAAAGGTACTTTGTACAGCCAATACGAGCGCCTAAACCGATTTGTTGATGCGCTGCCAGTGGAAAGCTACGCGGTGTATGAGATGCAAGATTTGGTCAATGAAGTAGCGACAGGCAATCAACAGGCATTGGAGCAACTTGCTGAGCATTATCAGCAAGCAAAATCGGCAGCTCTCGCCGCAGAGACTGTCTTCGCAGGTAATGTGTCTTCGGTCGAGACTGTGGTTGTTGCAGAGAAAACGGCGGAAGTTGCAGACTTGGCGTTAACCTTGATTGCGAAAGCACAAGCGGGTGAAAAAGTTCGAGCAGCAGACGTGAATGCCTACCAAGCGATATTGTCTGAATCAGCGAAAATTTATGATGAATCGATCATCGCGATTGTTCGCCCGACAGAGCTACTGTTGAAGCAGTTAGCGGAGTAAGTCGTTAACGGATTAGCTAATAAGGCATACGCCAATACGCGAATTAAAACCGCCCTCATGTGGGCGGTTTTTTAGTTGTAGCACTCAAATGAAATGTGGTGTCTAAGTTATATGAGTGATTACTCACTATCGACATTTTTCAGTGTTAACGTAAATGTCATGCCTTGGTCTGAGTTGTTCTTCGCTATCAGGGTACCTTGCATATCACGCACGTTGTTTGCTGTGATGGCTAATCCTAGCCCCAAGCCTTCGCCCATTTTTTTGTTGGTGTGGAAGGGTTCGAAAATGGTTTCGAGTTGGTCTTCGGATACGCCACAACCGTTATCTTGCACCTTGATGATCACACGCTCTTGTTCGGTATGAGCACTGATCACAATGGTTGCTGGTTTCTGATTTTGCGTGGCATCGATGGAATTTTTTAAGAGATTACCAAGTACCTGTCTTAGTCGCGCTTCTTCTCCTATTACTATCGAAATATTAGAGGCGACACGCACGCGGATATCGACGTTTTCTAATGCTGCTTGGTGAATACGCAGGGTTTCTTGAAGCGCGTCTGTTAGCGAAACTGGGTAAGGTTTTTCTAGTCTTTGGAAGGCGAACGACTTTAACTGGCTGGTCATGTTAGCCATTCTGTCGATGAGGCTCATTACCAAGTCCATGTTCGCTTTCAACATCTTAGTCTCGCCTCTTTCCATCAGTAACTGGTTACTTGAAAGCAGGGTTTTTAGGCCAGTAAGAGGCTGATTAAGTTCGTGAGTAATCGCACTCGACATGCGACCTAGTGCGGCAAGCTTGCTTGATTCCACCAATTCTTGCTGCGCATCTTTGAGGTCTTGTGTTCGCTCTTCTACTCGCAGTTGCAGCGTTTTATTGGCTTCCTGAACCGCGATCTCCGCTTTCTTACGTTTACTGATATCAATCACGGTACACAAGTAATAGGTCGTGGCATGCCAAGGAAAGGCGCTAATAGAGAACAACACCGGGAAGTAGCTGCCATCGCTGCGTCTTGCCATGGTTTCGACGCTGGTGATCTCGGCCAGCTCTTGGTGTTGATCTAAGTTCTTGAGCAACTGCAAGGTGGTTGAATTCGGGTTACCTGCCTCAAATAACTGCCATGCCTTAATGTTGCTGATCATCGAATCAGAAAGGCAAAAGTAGTTCTTCGCCATCAGGTTAATATCGTGGATATGACCATGTTTATCGATCAGCACCAGCCCAACGTGGGTTTTATTGATCATTCCAGACAGTCGTTTTTCTGACTCTTCGATGAGTTTTTGGATTCGCAGATTACTGAGCTTTTTCTGACGTCTTTGATAAAGAATAACCAGCAACAACAGAATGAAAAGACAGCCAACCGCCACACTCCAGCTGATCCAGTTAGTTGTCTGGTTGAGGCTGGTTAATGGCGTCAGGTAGGTTAAACGCCAATTAAGGTCATCTAACTTAATGGATTGGATAAGGTAGTCTTTATCTTGCAGTCGCCACACGCGAATATGAGTTTCGTCATACAGCTCGCGTTTTGTTGTGCTTGGTTGTGAGTTGAACGTGTCGTTGAACCAGTCTGCGCTCAGTCGTTTATCACTCGACAGAAAAAACTGCTCGCGAGGGTTTTGAAATAAGATGGCTTCACCATCGGCGAACCATTGATCGGTCAGTAACGACAAGTCGATTTGTACCGCGACAATACCCACCACGTCAGAGGCTCGATAAACCGGCGCGGCAATAAAATAATCGGGTGTCACCCCTTTATTTTTTGTCACTACAGAGATAGCACCACCTTGCTGGTGGATTTTAGACACAATCGTGCTGGCGTTCTTTTTACTCAGTTTGCTTCTTTCGACACTCGATACCAACAAATCACCTTCGCCAGAAAGTAGATACCAACCCTTGGTATTGGCGGCTTTATCCAATTGAATCAGCTGTTTCTTGATGCGTTTTTCGAGTCGTTGTTCACCATCAATGAAACGGACACTGGTCTCATCGTTGGTTACCAGATAGGGCAAATAATAGAAACGTTTAAGGGTTCGCCTTGCTTCAGCAATGTATCCGAGGAAGCGCTGTTCTGCATAGCGTTGGGCTTGTTCGAGCTTCCATTGGCTTATACCACTTTTGGTGGTTACCTGAACCAAACCAATTAATAAACAGGCACATAGGAATAACCAATATCGATTGTTATTCATCATTGGTGATCAAATCCTTTTAAAACTAGTGACTTGAGAAGGTTTTCTGTTTGCTTTTTAAGCGAATGGAGAGTGAGACAAGTTGAAGCTAACAAACATTATAAAACTGTTAAAGGAGTGTTATTCAAAGTGGGAGCTAGCTCCTTTTCGTCTGCGGATTTTTTACATACCGTGGGCGACATTATTCAGAGGTAAGTGGCGGAACCAAACCATGCAGCGTATAGCTTTGATTGAAGATGATGCAATTGTGCGTCAAGCAACTAGCCAATGGTTGCAATTAGCGGGCTTCGATGTCACCGCATTTGAGGTTGGGCAAGGTGCGTTAAACGCGGTAGAGCAGGGTGATTTCCAAACCATCATCACCGACGTTCGTTTACCTGATATAGACGGCGTTGAGTTGCTTGCGCGATTTAAGCAGTTAGTACCTGAGGTGCCTGTCATCTTGATCACTGGGCACGGTGATGTCGATATGGCCGTGAAAGCGTTACAGCAAGGCGCGTATGACTTTATTGAGAAGCCATTCGACCCAGAGCGCCTCTCTCAAACGGTTTCGGAAGCGGTTGAAAAACATCAAAGTGGCCAAGACAGAAACAGTCGTCAGAACTATCTGGATAATCTGAAAGGCATTGAACAGGTGCTGATTGGTCGCAGTAAAGTAATGTGTGAATTGAGAGAGCAAATACAAAAAGTCGCCTCGATTGATACCAATGTGATCATCTATGGTGAAACCGGCTGTGGTAAAGAACTGGTTGCCTCTTGTCTGCATGAGTTTAGCGAGCGAAAAAGTCACCCTTTTGTACCGCTGAACTGTGGCGCGATCCCAGAAAACCTGTTTGAAAGTGAGCTGTTTGGACACGAAGCTGGTGCGTTTACTGGTGCCGCCAAGCGACGGATTGGTAAGCTTGAATTTGCCGACAAAGGCACGGTGTTTCTTGATGAAATCGAGAGTATGCCGCTGTCGATGCAGGTCAAAGTGCTGCGTACCTTGCAAGATAATGTTGTCGAACGCGTAGGTGGTAATCAGCAACAACATGTTGATCTACGAGTGGTCTCTGCCTCGAAAAGCGATCTACTGAATCACCCCGATTTTCGCCAAGACCTTTTCTATCGTTTGAACGTTGCCCAACTGCATTTACCTCCCCTTAGCGAACGAGAAGACGATGCTTTGATCCTTTTTGAACACTTTACTCAAGAAGCGAACAGCGAAACTCGAGTTGCCAGTGAGGCTGATCGTTATGCCTTGTTGTCGTATGCATGGCCGGGTAATGTGCGCGAACTGCGTAACGTGGCGATTCGTTTTGCGTTGGATGAAAGCCTGACCGTCGGCGATATTTTGGCGTGTCGCCCCAATTCTGTCACAGAGTCCACAACGGCAGGCATCCCGTTGGCGGTTCAAGTGCAGAGCTTTGAGCGAAAAGTGATTCATGATGCGCTAGTGCGTTATCAGGGGCGCATCAATGATGTGATGCAAGACTTGGATTTACCTCGTCGAACATTGAACCAAAAGATGGTGCGTTATGCGTTGAACCGAAGCGATTATGTCGATTCGTAATTGATGATGAGATTAGAAGTGTTGTCTGGAATCAATGAGCAAAAAATGGCTCATCAGATATTTATCATTTTATAAACATTGATCACGCAAATGTAACACAGTGTGACTTGGCTACCTTTAAACTGATGTTATTCGCTGCTTGGGATAAGCAAAAAATAGCTCATTGATTCGTAGTCAAATAAGCAAGAAATGGCTTACTTCAGGTAGGTTTTGAAATAAATATCAATAAAAACAGTCATTTAAAATCTGGCATTGTGCTTGCTATCTAGCAATTGTTGTTAACAAAAATATAACCTGAATAACTCTACATGGAGAGTAATAATGAAATACAACAAGCTAGTTAAAACTTTAGCAATCGCAATGGCCTCTATTGGCCTTATCAGTAACACCTCCGCTCAAGAAGAGCGTAGCTACATTTTAGCGACGGCCTCAACGGGTGGTACTTACTATCCAGTGGGTGTGGCTTTAGCGACATTGAGTAAAGTTAAGCTTGCGCCAAAGCAGCACTTTTCTTTGGCGGCTATCAGCTCAGCAGGATCGGGCGAGAACGTGAAACTTCTCAATGAGAACGAAGCACAGTTTGCCATTCTTCAGGGTTTGTATGGCGCGTGGGCGTGGCAAGGGCTTGGTCCATATGAGAAGTCAGGCAGTCAAAAACAACTGCGTTCAGTCTCTATGCTATGGCAAAACGTTGAACACTTTATTGTGCGTTCTGATCTGACAGAAACGGGCACCATGAGTGATTTAGAAAATCTAAATGGCAAGAAATTCTCTATCGGTAAGAAGAACTCAGGTACAGAGAATTCAGGACGCCAGATCATGCAAGGCCTGTCGGTTAACCCAGAACAATTTAAACTCGCCTTTATGGGTTACGGCGGCAGTGCCAGCGCACTACAAAATGGCACCATTGATGGTATGAATACGCCTGCTGGCGTGCCTGTTGGCGCGGTAACTCAAGCGTTTGCAGCCTTGGGTGAAGACATTCAAATCCTGTCGTTTACCGATGCGCAAATCAAACAAGCGAACGGCGATTACAATATCTGGACTAAATATGAGATCCCTGCAAACACTTACCCAGGTGTTGATAAGCCGATCACCACTATCGCTCAACCCAACTTCCTAGCTGTTCGTGAAGACATTTCTGAAGAAGACGTGTATCAGCTGACCAAAGCTATCTATGAAAACCTACCTTTCCTACAAGGTATCCACAAAGCAACCAAAGCAATGGCACTCGAGAAAGGGATCGCAGGTCTGCCTGTTCCACTTCACCCGGGCGCTGCACGTTACTACCAAGAAGTGGGCATCGATATCCCTTCTGAGTTGATCGTTAACTAGCTGTTTGCCATCAACTACCCCTTCGTGACTTAATTGCTTGGTGCACGTTCGCTTAAGAATGTGTTCGTGCCCCTCTTCACTTTATGGATTTTCTCTTCGTGTTTGCTGCGGAGAGCAGGAGTTTTCTATGAGCGATTCGCTGCAGCAGGAACTGAAAAAATTTGAACTGCCGACCCGAACGGATTTTCCGTGGGTGGGCAAAGCGATAACGACAATGGGAGTAATCCTCTCCCTATTACACATTTGGTTTAACACCTTATCTACTTTGCCAGAACTTTGGATCTCGGCGACCCACTTTGCTGGCTTTGCGATCATTTGTGCACTTTGGTATCCCGCCCATATCTCACTGAAAAAAAGCAAAATTGCTTTGGCTGTCGACATCGGAATTGCCTTGGCGGCTTTGGCTTGTCTTATCTACATTCCCTTTGCAGAAGATGCTTTGTATGAGCGAGGGGTTAAGTTCATCGCCAGTGATTGGTTCTTCTCTATCTTGGCGATTGCCATCGTTATTGAACTGATTCGCCGTACCATGGGCTGGTTTATTCCGGTGCTTATCTTGGTGTGTTTGAGCTATGTGGTGCTGTGGGGGCAATGGACCAGTGGCATCTTTCACTTTCCGGGTTTGAGCCTTGAAACACTGCTTTATCGAAGCTTTTATTCATCAGAAGGGATGTTCGGTTCTATCTCTAGAATCAGCTGGACCTTCGTGTTTATGTTCATCCTATTTGGCGCATTCTTAGTGCGTTCGGGTGTCGGTGATTACATCATTGATGTGTCTCGCGCAGCAGCTGGCAAAGTGATTGGTGGCCCGGGCTTTATCGCCGTAATTGGCTCAGGCTTGATGGGATCGGTGTCTGGTTCGAGCGTAGCAAATACCGTATCGACGGGTGTGATCAGTATTCCGTTAATGCAAAAGGCAGGCTTCCCTTCGCGTTTCGCGGCCGGTGTTGAAGCGGCTGCATCGACGGGCGGGCAGTTGATGCCACCAGTGATGGGTGCGGGTGCGTTTATCATGGCGTCTTACACCCAGATCCCTTATGTCGACATCATTGCGGTTTCCTTCTTACCTGCGCTTATCTACTTTTTGTCTGTGGCATTTTTTGTGCGTATTGAAGCAAAACGCAGTGGCGTGCAAAAAGTTACTTCTGGCTGTGAACCTCTATTGAAGGTATTGCTGTCGGGCTGGCACAACCTGATCCCATTAGCGGTGTTGGTGACTCTGTTGGTGAAGGGTTTTACGCCGACTTACGCAGCGGGTATCTCGATTCTGTCTGTCGTCGTGGCTTCATGGTTCTCTAAAAATCACAAAATGGGTCCAAAGGCGATCATTGAAGCGCTTTCTCAAGGCGCAAAAAATATGGCGACCACGGCGGTGTTGTTGGTAGGCATTGGATTAGTTATCAACGTGATCAGCACGACCGGAATCGGTAATACCTTCTCATTGATGATCAACAGCTGGGCGAACGGCGACTTGTTGGTGATGATAGCCTTAATCGCGCTGGCATCTTTGATTCTGGGTATGGGCTTACCGGTAACCGCGGCTTACATCGTGTTGGGTACTCTGTCGGCTCCTGCCTTATACAAACTGATTGCTGAAAGTCAGTTGCTAGACTTGTTGGTTTCGGGCCAGTTACCTGAACAGGCAAAAGCTATCTTCATGTTGGCGGCGCCAGAAAAATTAGATTTACTGAATGCGCCAATGGCACTCGAAACCGCCAAAGAGATGATTGCGTTAGTCCCTGCTGATTTTGTCGAAACTCTGCTTGAGCAAAGCTTGGGCTTAGAAGCGATCAGTCTTGCACTGCTTTCTGCACACTTGATCATTTTCTGGCTATCGCAAGACAGCAACGTAACCCCGCCAGTTTGCTTAACCGCATTTGCGGCTGCGACCATTGCTAAAACGCCACCAATGAGAACTGGTTTAATGGCGTGGAAGATCGCCAAAGGCCTGTACTTAGTGCCATTGTTGATTGCCTACACCAATTTAGTAAGTTGGGATGTGACCTCGGTTTTGGTCACGGGAGGCTTTGCTATTATTGGTACTTACGCGTTTGTTGCTGCGATTGAAGGCTATCTAGAAAATAAAATTAATCTGCTGACTCGTGCTGTGTTAATCGTGTTGGGTGTGGCATTGGTTTGGCCTGACATTTCCGTTGTGATTCGCCTAGTGTGCGTTGCACTTTTCGTTGGTCTCTTTATTCACACGGCTCGTCAATACGATGCTAATCAAGTGAAAAAGGAATCGGAAGATGAGCAAGAATCTTTGCCTCAAACCGAACCTGACACTGTCGCGTCTTCCCTATAATTAAAAGGATTGAATGTAGGAATATTATGAACTCAACATACGACTATATTATCGTTGGTGGTGGCATTGTTGGCGTGTCGACGGCATGGCAATTACAGCAAGCTTACCCTGATAAAAGTATCCTTTTAGTCGAAAAGGAGCGTGGCTTCGCGCAGCACCAAACTGGCCATAACAGTGGTGTAATTCACGCTGGCGTTTACTATGCTCCGGGCAGTTTAAAGGCGGATTTTTGTAAGCGTGGCGTAGAGCGCACCATCGCCTTTTGCAGCCAACACGATATCCCTGTCGAAAACTGTGGCAAGCTGTTGGTCGCGACCAATGAGCAGGAAGTGGAGCGCATGAACGCGCTCTATCAACGTTGTCATGATAACGACATTGATGTCGACCTCTTAGATCAAGCGCAGCTGAAACTAGCCGAGCCGAACATCACGGGCTTGGGCGCGATTTATGTCAAAACCACCAGTATCGTGGACTACAAAAAAGTCACCGAAGTGATGGCTCAAGAGTTTGTTGAAGCGGGTGGCAAACTTAGCCTTGGTACTGAAGTGATTATGGCTGACGAGCAGGAAGATGAGGTGCAGTTAACGTGCAAAGTAGATGGTCAGACTCTTCAACTGAATAGTCGATTCTTGATCACTTGTTCTGGTTTGATGGCGGACAGAATGACCAGCATGCTTGGCATCGAAACCGACTTTCAAATCGTCCCATATCGCGGTGAGTATTATCAGTTGGACGCTAAACACAACCAAGTGGTGAATCACCTTATCTATCCGATCCCTGACCCAGAACTGCCTTTCCTGGGCGTGCATTTAACACGCATGATTGATGGCTCCGTAACAGTAGGGCCAAATGCAGTTCAAGGCTGGAAGCGAGAAGGTTATGGCAAACTGAACTTTAGCTTTAAGGACACTTGGCAGATGCTGAGTTTTGCGGGCTTTTGGAAAGTGACTGCGAATAATCTAAAAACCGGTTTGGTCGAGTTTAAAAACTCGTGGTGGAAGCCGGGTTATCTAAAGTTAGTGAACAAATATTGCCCGAGCATTACGGTGTCAGATTTCAAACCTTACCCAGCAGGCATTCGTGCTCAAGCGGTACTGAAGGATGGTACCTTGGTTCATGACTTCCTGTTTGCCGAAAGCCCAAGAAGCTTGCATGTGTGCAATGCACCATCGCCAGCGGCGACTTCAGCGATGCCTATTGGCGAATATATTTGTGGCAAGATAATGCGTAAAACAAGTAGTTAAATTACCCCTGCTTCAATAATAAAAAAGACCATCATTATGATGGTCTTTTTTATCAGCCGCTTACAAAGTAGCAGGCACGCTGCACTATAGGCAATAGAGTGAACTACGGTTGCGAACCGCGACTCCTTCACCGCTGTAACTGTCATAAATGTGGATGTCAGGTTCCGCTTTCAGGTACCGAGCGGGGTTCTTTACTTCTCGCATCTTGATGTAGTTTTTGTTGGGTGATACTCGCTCAATCGCTTCTACTCGATAGTAAGTGTTGGGTTTAGCGAGTATTTCAGCTTCATCCGGTTTAAACGTGTAAGCATTGATCGCTCGACCTGCTGACTTTAACTCAATTTTGAATTGAGCTGCAGAGGCGCCTTCGTAAACGCCAGCTGACGAAAAGTTCTTGGCAACACTAGGCAGTGTCGATGTCGATAAAAAAGCTTTCTCATGCAGAATGTCACCGATGTTGAGCTTTTCCAGTAGCGAGTTCTTGATTGATGATCCACGGTAAACCGTACCCTTGTAGTTAGGTAGTTTATTCATCACATTCCGCATATGAAAGACTCGCGACTTTAATGTACGACCAAACATTTCCGACAGATACCCTTCAGGCTCTCCAGCTCGCATGTATTCATTGACCACGTCGTGATCCACTCGGCCGTAATTCTTGATAGCAGAGTACTCTTCACTGATCATCTTTTTTTCAGCTTTTACATGGTGCGTCGTTGCCCAATCCATCAGGTTATCCGCAATTTGTTGTTGCGCCTGATAGGAGAGTGAACGCCCTTTAAACTCAGGAAACTCCTCACTCTGTGCCGAAAAACTTGTCATTAAAGAGAGGCAAAGCACTCCAATAAATTTTTTCATTGCTTGATCCTTAGCTTATGTACAAACGAGAGAGTGCCAAAATGATGCTTCTACTTCTTCGCCTGAATAGAGGTTATATTTCTGAGTGTTTTTGACGGCAGATGCCTTCACCGTTTCCACGCCGATGTAGGTATGGGTAGAGGTTCGCTCTATCTGGGTGATTCGAAAGTGTGCATTTGGCGCAAACAGAACCTCTGCTTCTTTGCTGTATTCCGAAAGCCCTGCAATGGTGTGACCCCCTTGATTGATCTTGACTTCAAACAGCACTCGCTTGAGCCTTTGTGGGGAGTTGGGATGCACTACCGAAAAGCGCTTAGCGACTTCTGGGAGAGTAGAGGTTGAAGTAAATGCTGGCTCGACCAACACGTCCCCCTCTTCGAGCTTGTTAAGCAGAGATAGTTTTACCCAAGTCCCTCGGTATGCGGTCCCTTTGTATTTTGGCAGCTTGTTGAGAGCCGATTTAACCGTGCGAATGTACTGCCTCGCATCCGCCCCCGCGACACCCCATGTTGAGGTGTCAGTTGCTCTTAGGTAGTCATTAGCGGTCTGATAGCCGGAAATGGAAAAGTCTTCTACTGCTTCCTTTTCATTGGCAGTTATGAAGGAGTAGCGCCAACCATTGGAAGCCTTTGACCAGTCTTTGAAGTCTTCTGCTAGCTGGGTGACCTCTTCCTCTAAACGGTTTGGCTGTTTGAGCGCATCAAACGGTTGAGAGAAGGCAGTAAAACTCAGACAACAGAGCAGCAATAAAAATCGAGTATTCATAGTGTCCGCCCTTTATTGGTATTGGTAGCTGTTAGGGCTTAAATCACATGGAATGCCGAAAGTGTTCTGATTGATCACGGCATACTTCAGAGCACCAAACATATTGAGTTGTTGTCGAGTGACTGCGTCGTACCATTCAGAGAGCGGTGAAAGCCAGTACAGGTGCTCATCTGCCGCAACATCAAGTAGTGCGCTCTTAAGGTGCGGATAGTAGATCATGCAGCTACGGCCGGGTTGATTGGTAAAGTTTTCGTTGGTGTTACTTAATTTATCGAGCTGTTGATTGAGTTCAGACGTTGGGTTAAAGATGGCGTCAATAGAGCGCTCGATACGGGCATCATAGCTATCAGGGATGATGTCTGAAATCAGGTAACGCATCAGGTGCGCAGGCAGCATCTCTGAAAACAGAGCGGTGACTTCCCCTTCCCCTTCCCCTTCCCCAGAGGCGTAATGTCCCGTAGAGATATGTTGAGAGTGGATGATCGACGTATAGCGCTGGAATTGGCCCACTTGCGAATGTAGCCACTCAATACCGTTGCTGTCTGAGACGCTTATCGCCTCGGCAAGTCGAGTTTTCACTATCCCTTTCGCTAGCTGTAGCGTATTACCTTGCAGGTTAGTAATGTCTAGCGATGAAGACTTGAGTGCTGAGTAAATTAATGGCGCGTTAGTTTCGAGATCGGCACTGCCTGGATAAGTAAAACTAAAAAACTCTACCGCTTGTTTGGCCTGCCATTCACTTGCCAGTGCGACAGCTATGAGGCTTTCAAGTTTTTGATAACGCTTTGAGTGCACATAGGCGCTTTTGCCGGAGTAGTTAGCGTGCCAATTATTGATGTGATGCAGCGACGCTTGTCGTGAAAGATTCTCTTTTTGAAGGTAAGACAAGCTCCACCCAGCACACGCGCTACCGCCACCACATTCACCTTCAAGCATTGCGCTGGAGTCCAGTAACCAGTGATAAACCTGCTGTTTATCGAATTCGGCTTGTTGTTTTAGGCGCTGTTGCGCAGAAAAGTTCAAGATCTGTTGCTCTAACCAATACTCCTCGTCTTCTGAGTTCCAGCCATCGGCAATTAAGGTGCTTAACGTATCGAAAAGAACTCGCTTCACCGCTTCTTTATTCGGCGGATAGATTTGCGCAATAACCGTATCTTCAGATGGATTAAACGGGCGAGTTTCCGCTGGTATCCAAGCATATTCGACACAGCCACGAAAATTCGGGTCTCCTCCGAGAATACCAATACGAACGCACTTTCTGTAACCGCTTTGGAGAACAATCTCTTTGTTGCGTATTTCTTGTGACGTTGCTGGACGTCCTAGAATACTGCGTGTCATTTCGTCAATGGCATTGCGCTCAGCTTGCGCCTTAAAGAAGTTATGCATGGTCTCTACAGAGCCTGAACGGAATAGTCGTTCAACGGCGATTTCGCCTTGTGTAAACATCTCTTTTTGCAACTTACTCTTGAGCAAATTGACATGGTTGTCCGCGGTTTCAATGATCTGCGTCTTTGCTGCTAGCGTTCGGGTATAAAGTTGTTCCACAGCGGCTTGGTCAAGCCCTGGAATTTGTCCCGCTCGTAAGGCATCAAGTTTGGCAATAGCTTCATCCAGTAGTTGTTGCTGGCAGTGTTGGAGTTTGGCAAGAGCTCGATTGGCTTGGCGCTTTGACGGCACCGCTGGTGGGCGGTTATTGTTTTCTTCAACATCTTGTTGAGGGTAAAGCTCTGCCAATGCTTGGGTTTCTTCATTACAGCTCAAGGCAATGTCTGATGCGAAAAGGCGAGAGCCTTGATGGTCGATTGCAAGCTGGCTAAAGAGAGTTTTGCGCAGTTCATGCTCGACACCTGTAATCAGCTCTTCTGCCATGATGGTTTGAGCTTGAACGACTTCTTGATAATGCTGTTGGTATTTGAGTGCAAGATCGGTCGCGAAGCCTTGTGCTACTGCGTTTAACATGGCCTGCTGTTTGGATGCGAGTTCAGCCCAATGGTTTTTGTCTCTTAGATCTTGCTGAGTAATCAGGTCATCATGAACGCGATAACTATAATGGTCACCCGCCGCAATCCTATCCCAACGGCTACTCAATATTTGACGATCTATTTCTCTAGCTGGAAGCTTTAATACGCCAAACCAATCGACTAACTCCATAACGGTGGCAAACCTATCATAAGAGGTGCGCGATTCGTCTTGAAAGCTATTGGCAACGCTTTTTGCCCAAAGGCCGACAGCAACCGCATCACCAATTGGCCCCAAAGCTTCTAACGCGCCTTTTGCCATGCCACTGGTCGAGCGTCCCAAGGTTTCCATTAATCGTGTCGCTTCTACCGGTTCAATCGCAATCGCCGGGGCTGGCCCTGTCTCCAGTAATGTGGCGGTTTCTGGCAAAATATCACTGGCTTCGGATAGAGATGGTTTTAAGTCGATAATGTGTTCCGGCGCCGATGGGAAAAGGTTTTCAGGGGTAATGCCATCACTAAATGAATCGTAATTTTTTTTGCGGATTTGGTGGAAGCTCTCGCTATCTAAGACGTTATATTCGTCCCCAATCTTACAGATTTCAAAAGCATTGACGCTGGATGAAATCATGGTCGTAATGAGCGCTAATCTTTTTAACTTCATAGAGTTATCCTTGTTTTTTGCAAAGTTGTTTGCTTATTTTAGAAAGCAAAAAGCCTCTCCTTGCCGATATGGCAAAGAGAAAACTAGATGTTGTTGTGTGGGGTACTTCGAAAAATCGTTTACTCAAATCACCCAGTTGGTGATTGGAGGTTTAGCTATGGTGTTGTGATTAGGGGAGCCGTTTCCCCTAATCAGTCTTTATTGAATCTTGTTGAGGTTAACTGTTTAGCTTAAAGGTACTGACTGCTTGCGTGAGCTTCTCAGACAGTGCAATAAGCTCCGACGCTTTCTCTTGGTTCGATGCAGACAAGCTGTGTGTCTCACGGGCTTTGTCATTGACGTCAACGATACTCTGGTTGATTTCGCCTGCGACAAGGGTTTGCTCTTCCGTCGCAGTGGCTATCTGAGTATTCATATCTTCAATAACGGTGATTGAATTCGATATTTCGTGGAGTGATGCCTGGGCTTTTTTCGCATTTTGCATTGTGAGGTCTGAAGCTTCTCGGTTAGTCAGCATCATTTCCATTGAGTTATTGGCTTCGTGCTGAAGTGAGACGATAACTTCTTGAATCTGGTTGGTACTTTGTTGAGTGCGGTTTGCGAGATTACGAACCTCATCAGCGACAACGGCAAAGCCTCGCCCTTGTTCACCTGCACGTGCAGCTTCAATCGCAGCATTAAGCGCGAGTAGGTTGGTTTGGTCAGCAATATCCTTGATGACATCCAGTACGGTGCCGATACTCGAGGTTTTTTCGCCAACGGTATTAATGACATCTGAGACTTCCTCAATACCGCGTGAAAGGTTCACAATACTGATACTCACAGTATCGAAGGTTTGGTTGCCCGATTGTGCCTCTTGAGCAGCTTGCATCGCAGCTTCTGAAGCTCGGTGAGCGTTCTGTGCAACTTCATCGACGGCGACCGACATTTCATTCATTGCCGTTGAGGTTTGTTCTAATTGCTCCATTTGGGAAGCGGAACTCGAATTCACACTGTCTGCGGCGGTCGTGATACCTTCTGCAAACTTAAACAGGTCGTTTGATGAACTACGAATCATGTCGATCGTGGTGCTCAGCTCATTGACCATATCGTTAACTGCAGCATTAATACCAATCGCTTTCCCTTGTTGCTGGTTAATCGCAGTAAAATCACCTGAAGCTACCTTGGCAACCGTTGCTTCTATCTCGCTTGGCTCTCCCCCTAATGGGCGGTAAACCAATACTTCGACAACGTAGTACACGCAGCCTGCGCAAATAAGCAATAGCGTCAAAGAGGTGATCAGCGTTTCAGTAAGGTTATCTTGTGAGTCTTGATTGACGCTAGACTCTTTGTCCCATGCCCATACACTCCAACCAAGGTCTTTAATGTTAGCGGCTGATGCCAAGAACTCAGTGTTTTGATAAACATATTCAAAGCTTTCTTCACGAGAGGTATCTCGATTTTTGAAAGATGGAATTTCGTTGAAGATGTTTTTGCCTACCACGGATGAGCTTTGTGCAGCCAAGATAAAACCATCTTCACGAGTGACAAAGATCTTGTTGTTCGTGGTGAGGTGTTGTGTGAACTTGCTGAGATCTTCAACCAAGATGTTAAGCGCGACAACACCCACAATTTTGCCTTGTTTGTAGATCGGCATGGCGAGGGACATCACTTGATCACCTGTTGTCGCTAGATAAGGGCGAGTAATGATCTTGTCTTGGCCGCTCATACCTTTCAAAAACCATTCACGTTGTTTGGTTTTGGCATTAAAGTTTTCGATGATGCCATTGGTTTTTGATGAGTAAGAGGTTCCGTCTGCTAATGAAAAGTAGACGTTGATGACATTTGTTGAGTGCATTGCGCTTTGGAGTGTTTTGACTGCACGCAAAGTATCGACTTGACCATCCTCAGTGAACGAAAGTTCATTGCTTACCAAAGTTAGAACATCAAAGTAACGATTGATTTTCTGTCCAATAGTGTCTGCGATAAGTTGAGACTTGTACCCTAACTGTTTTTTGTAACTTATGGTCGATGATGTTTCGAAGTTCTTCCAGCTTAAGAAACTTGTCGCCATGATTAAAATGACAGTCAGCCCCATAATAGAAAGAATGATTTTTAGTTTAGCACTCATAACTAGTTCCAATATAAGCAGTGTTTGATTATTTTTATAATTCAGGGTTATTCCTGAATGTAAATAATATAACACTTATAAAATGCGCATATAACTCTGGATTATTTATAGATAATATACATCTAGTTAATATATGCAATATTTATTAAATGCATTGAGGTCCTATTTATTTGGTGTATGGAGTGCTTATTTTAATTGGACCGGTGTCTCGTAATTGAACTGGTCTTACTTGTTGTTTGTATTGGTTATTTCGTTGTTGTCTTGAGTTCGCTTCTTGGTTTTACCCTTATTTATAATAGGTATATAGCGTTGGCTTACTTTAAATAAATCATTAAATGAAAGTTTGTGTAATTATATTTAAATTATTTAGAGACTTAGGTGGCGGGTATTATGTTCTCGTGGTTAGAGAGTAATAGAATAAGCATTAACTAATTAAGTGAACGCTTTATTATTCGTGTTGGTTATTTATAGAATTGAATATAAGGTGGGTGTATTGTGGTAAGGTGGTCAAATTACTTAATTAAAATATAACTTTTTATTTATATTCTGGGATGCTTAATTAGTTTTTGGTGAAGTAACTATTTTCATCTACATCTATGTTGCCACTGACAAAAAACGCAGCCAGTCAGCTGCGTTATGTTTTTTGCCTAAGTGGTTAGCCAATTGGTTGGCCGAGTAAACCTAGTGATTAGTTACAGCCAATCCGGCACAAAGTTAGCGACGATGGTGACATCGTTAAAGTTACGGTAGCCGCGCACCATGATACTGAATTCACCCGCAGGTTTGTTCAATACACATTGTTCGTTGCTGCTGTTCTGGTATGGGCGGCAATCGTAGCTTGCTTTCGATACGGTACCATTATGTTTCACGTAAAGGTCGGCATCGCCACTACGAGGGCCTGTCATGGTTACGGTTAACTGACCAGAGTACTCTGTTGTTACGGTAAAGAATTGCTCTTCACCGTAACCAGCGGATAGCCCTTCTACAGGGACGTCATATTGAAGCTCTGTTGGCCCTGCAACGGGCGAATCAAGGCTGGTTTCGACAAGGTAAGCAATGGCCAGTTTGGCGAACTTGGTCGCATGTGTCGCGGTTGGATCGGAGTTCTCAAGCGTGTCGTGCTCTGTATGAATACTTGGATTGTAGTCGTTAAACATGCTCTCGAATGGCATGGCAGCTGGGTAGCCAACATTGTGCCAAGAGGCGTGGTCAGAACAGGCATAGCCACAATCATCGAAACCGTAACTGATCTCACTAGCGTAAGTGTCGATCAGCTCGCTCAAGTAGGCGGTTAAGTTACTGTCGGTATAGTCTGTGATGAAGGTGATATCGTGCGCTGAACCGTTGTAGTTGGTCATGTCTAATTGCAGTACTGACACAACGTTAGCTTGCTTATCCCTTAATGCATTGGCGACATCTTGTGAACCGCGCAGCCCCACTTCTTCCGCAGCATAGCCGTAGAATTTGATAGTTTTGTCTGGCTGAATACCGCTGGCGATCATCAGGCGAAGCGACTCTGTTACCGTTGCAATGCCAGACGCATCATCATCGGCTCCCGGTGAGATGGTGCCTTCGCTTGTCCAAGATCCAACGGTCGAATCAAGGTGTCCGCCAACAACGACGATCTCTTCAGGATATTTAGCGCCAAGCAGTGTCACTTCAACGGATTTCTGCGGATATTCGGCATGCGTGATTTGGCGTGCAGACGCATACGGCACATCTTTAATCTCGGTTTCCCAACGCTCTAAAAGCCAATCTGAAGCAGCGACACCAGTAGAAGTAGTATAAAAACGGTTGGTGAAGTTGGTTAGATTCTCAATGGTTGTGACCATGTTGTTCGGTTCGACCTGTGCGAGTAGGTCGTTCACTGTGTCTTGATGGCTGATCACCGGCTTTTCGAAGCTGCTCATTGTCAGTGGCATCGCTGCGGCTTTGAGTGCGCTAGCTTTGTCTTCGTGCACCATGTAGCCACCACAACGGTGAGTCTCTTCGTGCATGTGGCTGGATAGTTTCGCGAGCTCTTCCTGGTTGATTTTCGCGACGATGGAATGCTTGTTTCCCGTCACGCTTGGGTAAACCGTTGCGCCATGCTGAGTCATTATATGCTGTGCGTCAGCATCGGTGGTGATCCAAACCTCTTCGTTCGCTGGTGGTGTGATGCCTAGGGATGCGTAAGCCGAAGTACTGTTGATTAAGGCTAGAGAACCTCCGAGTACAGCCAAAGTTAGCATGCTTTTTTGAATAGCCATTTGTCGTCCTTTTTATGGTGAGTATTGTTATGTTAATGGGTGTGATTTTTGTGTAATGCGTGGATGTTTTTGTGTAGATGTTTCATGCGCTAAACATACAATAGAGAAAAGGGCCCCTTTCGGAGCCCTGAATTTGCTATTGATTACTGTGCTTTAATGAAACGGTAGTGCTTGGTTTCTGAACAGATATCGCTTGAGGTACATACTTGGTACTCCACATCTACTGTGCCGTTGTGACGGAACTTGTCGACGTATGAGTTGAAGTCTGTCGCACCAACATTCTTGCCGTTACGCTTAATCACGAAGTAGTCGTTGGTGTCGTAATCCCACGCCAGCTTAACGCGTGCCTTGCCGTTCGGGTTTTTGTTACCAAACTTCAGTTTTAGTGGGAAGCCTTCCGCTGAATCACCTTCAATCGTGATCGACTTGCTTGTTGATGTCGCAACACCTGCATCGTCAGTCACGGTTAGGGTAACCACGTAGTCGCCAGCTTCAGCATAGGTATAACTAGTCACTTCACCTGTTTGCGTATTGCCATCGCCTAGGTTCCATTGGTAAGAAACGATTTGGCCATCGCTATCCGAACTTGTGCTGCGCAGCTCTACTTCTTTGCCTACAACCGTATGCTCGAAAGAAGAAATTGGCGGTACGTTAGCGTTGCCTGATTCGTACGATGCTTTTAGGTTTGCACCTGCGTAATCTGAGTAGCCTAGAATGTTCACTGTGTAGCGACCTGAGGTTGGGTTCTCAATCACACACACTTCGTCAGTCACGCTTTCACTCTTACAGATGTTGTCTTGAGGGCTTGGTGCGTAATCTAGGCCGACATACATATCTGGGTCACCCGTAGAAACAGCAAGATCAATCGTCAGCTTGTCTTGGCCTTCTGGTACTTCGATATCGAAGTAAGTTTTTGAGCCTGTTTCACCAGCAACTGCAGCTTCAACACCATTTTCAAGACGTTGGTATTCCGGTTCTGGCGGAAGTGGTGGCTCGCCACAAGGTGATACGCCCACTAAGTTGAACGCAGAAACAACGTCATCGGCACTGTAACCAAGGTCGGTTGCTGAGTTCTTCACGCCACAAGCGCCCTGCCAGAAATCACTGTTTTCAGACCAGTAGATTTGGTTGGCTAGCACGAACAGTTCGAACGCTTTCTTGGTGTCCCAACCTTGCGTGGTTGCTAGGTGGTAGAACGCTTTGTTGAATACACCCGAGCTGTAGTGCACGTTCAAGCCATCGTAGTATTCAGATGCGTTGTTGATTGAAGAGCCATCGCGTGATGGATCGTCCATGTAACGTAGAGCGCCTTCGCCTTTGAAGATATTGCGTCCTACCATCCAGTCGTTGGTGCCCTTCATGTAGTATTCAGCCGCTTCACCAGCCATGTCAGAGAAAGCCTCGTTCATGCCGCCCGATTGGTTTGCGTAGATCAAACCTGAGTTTTGCTCTGTGAAACCGTGGCTTACTTCGTGCGCTGATACATCCAGGCTTACAAGTGGGTAGAAGAAGCTTTCACCATCACCAAAGGTCATGGCTCTGCCGTCCCAAAATGCATTCTCGTAGTTGTTACCGTAGTGGACACGCATCATGAGTTTGAAGGAGAGTGGTGCTGTGTCGAACCAATTTTTATACATGTCGAACACGATGTTACCGAAGTAGTGGGCATCGTTGAGTGGTGAGAATGCGCCATTCACGGCTTTGTGTTCGTTGCGAGGACATTCATAGCTGTAAGTGGTGTCGCCGTCTGTTGCACCATTCAGGTCAACCGTGACCACGTTTTCCGATTCCATCACACACTCTGTGCCCACTTCTTGAACATCAAGGTAGTGGTAGTCGGTGCCGTATTCGTACATGCCTGTTTTTTCGTTACCGCCAGGGCCTGTACCGATCTGAGCGTGGGCAATACCTTCCCAGCGGTCGATGACTTCGCCTGTGTGCGCGTCTAGCATGGTGAACGGTCGGGTCGGCTGTTCACTGCCTTCAACGAGATAAGAGATAACGTAGACTAGGCGTGTTTTATCTGCACCTTGTTTGCCAATGCCTTGTTTATCGGCTCCTTGGTTAGAGGTGCCCTGATAAATAAACAGCTCATGTTGTACGTTGTCTAGAGATTTGCTGGTTAAGCCTTGAGTCTTAAGATCTTTACTCGCCAGTTCAATCGCTTGAGCGCTGTTGATGGATGGCTTAACAAAAGAACGCTCAAGGGTTGTTGTTTTGAGGTAACTGCCTTGAACGGATTTAAGTGCGCCACCTTGTACACTTTGAGTGGCGTTTAGGTAATGCCCCCAAACGGGTGTTCCCCAGATGTTCTGCTGGATCTTAACTTTGTAGATACCACGCTTTTTGAGGTTAACTTCCTTCACCATCTTAAAGCTAGAGGCGTTACTGACACCTAACTGAGTGTTCAACCCAGAAAAGCTAGTAAAGTTGATCGGTTGATCGATGTTAACGGATTCACTTGCATGCACTGATAAAGACATAGCACTCGCTATAGCAACGGCAACTAAACGCTTTTTCATTTTCATTGTTATTTTCTCTTTCCATGTAAAATCCATGAAAAAATAACAAAATTATCACAACGAATTTACATCATTCGATCCGATTAATTAGTAGCATGGCAATGATCTCTTTTATTCATGAAACTTATATTTCTCGTATTTACAGATAGTTATCGTTTCTGTTTATTTTTGAACGCACTCATAGGTTTTATTTATAAAATCATGACACTTTTATTAAGTGTTATTTTTTTATGGAAATTAAGATTTTCGAGTAAATTGATCTGTGCCTCAGTTAAGGTGTTCCGAGCTGATAGAAGGATCAACGATTTGAAAGTATCATTTTAACCTGAAGGTTATTAAGCGAATTTAAGGGCAGTTTTGATAAGAGTTTGAAGATTTTTAGGCTTATTTTTCGAATTGTTAGTTACAAGAGTGAAGGGGAATTGGGCACTTCTTTGGCACAGAGCACAAAATCTGCTGGATGAAAAAAGCCAGCGACGGGTCACTGGCTTAGATTAACTTAGTTTGTACAGGCTATTGATAAGGTACGTAACGAAGACACTTAACTATGGTTTGTAACTAAAGCGAATTACTGCTTCTTACCGCCAACTTGAACGTAGTCGATACCGATAATACGGTTGATGATACCCAGAACAGAGCTCGTATCAGAGTTTGTTGAGTGAATAGTCTCAACCGTAGCGCCTTCAGGTACTAATTCCATTGCACGATCTTGTGTGTTACCTGGAACTTGGAAACCGACAATGTTGAAGCTCTCAGCGTGCGCTGTGTAAACTTCATCGTTGTGGCTAATACCTGAACAACCAGCAAGAGAGACAATACCCAAAATAACTAATAACTTTTTCATAAACACACCTTAAGAATGGTTGGAGTTTAGGTTCATAGGGAGACAGCATCTCCCGGCCGATGTTGAACATTATTCCAGAGGTGTTTTGTCGTTACTGTATGGGTTTGTCATCTGAATCATTACATAGCTGAATGGTTATAGTGAATACTGCACCATTTAAGGTTTGGCTTTGACCTACTTCCACGGTAGCGCCGTGTTGAGCGCAGATCTTATCGACGATAGAGAGCCCTAAACCATGGCCGCTCTTAGCTTTATTGCGCGCTTTGTCGCCAACGTAAAAGGGTTCAAATAGGCGCGCTTGATGTTCTTGAGCCACACCATCACCATCATCATGTACTGCAATCTGTAGTTGTTCTTGATGCGCGCTGGCTTCAATCAACACTTGAGAGCGTGCGAATTTCATGGCGTTACGGACGAGGTTATCTAGGGCGCGGTTCAGCAGTATTTCATCCGCAAGAATTTCATAAGGTTGCTCTGGCAGTGATAGGTTTATGTCGAGCTCTGTATCTTTGTTCCAGCGCGCCATAGCGTGGTCGAGAAGGTCTCTTATCTCTAATGGTTGTTGCAAGTTTTCTAGGTCACAGCTGTCAAGTTTGGCGTAATACAATAGCTCATCAACCATCTTTTCCATCTCTTCAGTGTCTTCGACAATACTCTCAATCGTACTTTCTTGCTCTTCGTTTAGCAGGGTGTCTTTCAACATTTCAGCTTGCCACTGAATACGAAATATTGGCGTGCGCAGTTCATGAGCGACAGCATTAGTGAGTGAGCGATTGCTTTCAATTAAGCGATGAATTCGGTCGGCCATTAGGTTGAAGGATTTGTTCAGTGAACCGATCGCAATGCCACTTGAAGTCTCAGCTCGCGAGGAGAGATCCCCTTCTGCAAAACTCAGAGTGGCTGATTCCAGTTTTTTTACTCGGCGGAAGATGATCAGTACATGGCATAAACCATATAAGATAAAGCTCGCTAAAAAGAACAACCAAATGAGGTCATCTTCTAACTCGATTTTTTGCCTAACGAATGCTTCACTGTTGGGCAGGTAGTGATAGGTGTTATCACTGTTTGCTAAGCGAAACCAAAGATCTCGCTCTTCATCATGAAAGATAAAGGTACTTGGGTTGGTACTGAAAAACTTAGAAACGGGGCCTGGAATTTCATCTTCAGGGCTGAACGTAACCAGTTTATTTCGTGTGGTCTCTACAAACTGGTTTATCGCTTGATGAGCCGCTTCAAGGCCTTGATTCTTGGCGATGTTTTCTATCAGTTGTTGGTGGGCTGTTGCTTCATAATCTTGCAGTACATATTCGTAGTCGGTATTGAGTTGATAAACACAAATTTCGTAGGCGACAATACCGCTAATAAAACAAATCAATAGCCCTAGTAGGGACTCCAAATAGATACGTCGCATAATCACTCTCTTTCATTACGCTCGTATTGAGCGAGGTTTAATGCCAGGCGGTGGAAACAAATAAGTAGCCTTTTCCGCGAATCGTCTGAATTTTCTCTGCTGGCGCATGGTCGTCGCCCAATATTTTTCTTAGACGTACCACCTTGTTATCAATTGTTCGGTCGATTCCGTCGTACTCAATACCACGCAGCGTTTTCGTCAAGTAGTCACGTGATAGTGGAGTATCGGGGTTGCTTGCCAATAACCAAAGTAGGTCAAACTCACTGTCTGTGAGTGACAAAACCTCACCCGAAAGTTCGCATTTCTTATAGGTGTTTTTCAGGACCAGTTTATCAAACTGTAGGTTGTCTGAACCGTCGGCTGAAGCAGTATTGGTATCTTGGCGACGTAATAGTGAACGAACTCTTGCCAGCAGAACTCTTGGTTTGATTGGCTTGGTGACATAGTCATCAGCCCCTGTCTCTAGACCAGCGACATGATCGAAGTCGTCATCACTAGCGGTGAGCATCAGGATTTTACCTTTGTAGTGTGTACGCGTCTGTCGGCAGATTGTAAGTCCGTCACTTACAGGAAGCATTAGATCTAAGAGTACGATATCAGGTTGCTCAGATAGGATAGTATGTGCGGCATCACCGCCATCATCTAACGTGGAGACATCAAAATCTTGCGTGACAAAGTAATCCTGCAACATTTTCTGAAGTTTTAAATCGTCTTCCACGATGATCATTTTAGGTTTTGTCATTCCACTCCCAGCCTTATCATGCATTTCACTTATCGAGATGACGTGAGCGATTCTCATCTTATGCAAGTCGATATCGCATATTAAATTTAAACGCTTCACGAAAAATACCTAACGTGAATGATTAAACACTTTCTACGTCAGTTCAATGATGATTTTGACTTTTAGGGAAAATAAAAAACAACGTTCAAAAAGAATTACACTCTCATACATTCACAGGACAGATGCTTGCGGGTTTAAATAATAGAATCACTTCCATCAAAACATTATGGGAATGATTTTATGAACGACTATCGAAAGGCATTACTGGCGTTACCTTTGATTTTTTTAGCTGGCTGTAATTCAAGCTCAAGCAAGGCTGACACCAAGGCGCAAACGAAGCCTAAAGCTGATTACGTATTTTCATCGGCTAAGCTTGGTGAGTTGTATCAAGAGCGACAAGAGCTCCAAGAAGCAATGAAGCTTACTTATGATGGTGTTCAGTATGAAAAAATTCAGTTTGCTGAAGATATTAGTGATAAGCAAAAAGTAGTTAGGCTTGTAGATCGCTTAGGCCAAAGCGTTGACCTGTACTTTCCAGATGCAGGAGTCGATGACTGTGCAATTTACAGCGAGGGTAATTATTTTGATTCATTTGATTGTGGTACGGCTCTACGTTCAATTAGTAATGATACAACGTTAATCCAAACGACAACGGGCAATAGAAAGCTTGCAGTTGAGCTTGAATACCAAAACGAGCTGTCGCAATACGTGACTAGTCTCGGGTCTACGGTTTTGAGTAACACCAAAACTGGCAACAAGGTAACCATTACCACATCGTTTGCTTTCAACGCTTTTTACCGCGATGTGCTGAACGAGACAGGTGCTGTTGATCGAATTCGGTCTACTCTGGGGGCATCAACCTATTCTCAGCTTTTTGATATCGTGAAATTGTATCAAGGCAGTGAGATGACATTGAAGTTCACTAACCATATCGGTGGCAGCGCTGACGACGATATCAATATGTACACCGGGCGGGTGATCAACAACAACCATATGACGACGGTGGTTACCCCAACAGGCTCGGTGTTCTCTGGCGGCACGGATCTGTTCGCAGCGGGTAATCCACGAGTTTTGCAACGCGCTGATACCACCAAAGCTATTGAGCTTAATAAGCAGGTTGGTGTGCACAGTTGGGCTGAGGGTGATAAAAAAGCCAAAGAATTCCCATACACCAATGAAAGCCATCGTAAGCAAGCGACCTACTTTAAAAAGGTGATGGGAGACAAAGGAATCGATTTTTATATCTTCACTTTAGATTCAGCTCCTGCCTCTGGTGAACACTGGGTGACTAAGGCCGATTCAGATAGATACGGTTTCATCACTCGTATTGAGTAGCTTTGACTCGCATTAAAAATTAGGTGTGTATGTTGAAAGGTTGGTTGTGCTTTGTCATCACCAGCCTTTTTTGTTTTGGAATTGAAGGCGGTACCGCTTGTAATGCTCATGAATTCAACGTGAGATCATGAATGTGAGTAAAAACCGCATTTATTCGCTAAGTAACAACTAATTTCTGCAGATTTGGTTTTTAGAAAGCACAATCACAGCACTTTGATGCCGATAAACTTTAATATCCGCAAGCCTTACAAGCCGAAGACGATTATGCTTGGTGATGTAAGGAGCAATGTGAATGACTAATAAGGACGATCATTTATGCAGTTACTGGCAGGCACTCTGACACACTATGCTAACCCTCAAGCACACCCTGAATTGGAGTACTCAAGTGAGCAACTTGATATTCTGAGTGTTGCGAGTTCTGAGCAGGCAATTAAGGATATTTCACAATGGCCGGGTTATTCCGTCACTCCCTTGCATGAATTGAATCGTATTTCTGCTGAGATCGGCGTAAACAAGTTTTGGTATAAAGATGAATCGCAGCGTTTTGGCCTAAAGAGTTTTAAAGCACTGGGCGGCGCGTATGCTGTTGCCCGTCAGCTTCAGATTGAGATCGCCAATCGCTATGGGAAGACCCCGGCCATCAGTGAGCTGCTCAACGGGGAGTGGAAATCAGAAGTGGCTGAAATCGTTGTCAGCTGTGCAACAGACGGAAACCATGGTCGCTCCGTCGCATGGGGCGCACAAATGTTTGGTTGTGGTTGTGTTATCTACATTCACCGTGACGTATCGGAAGGCCGCAAGCAAGCCATGGAAGCGTTCGGTGCAGAAGTGGTACGCATTACCGGTAACTACGATGAATCTGTTCGTTTGGCCGACTCAGAAGCTAAAGCGCAAAATCGCGTGATCGTTTCGGACACCTCTTACGAAGGCTACATGGAAATCCCTAAAGACGTTGCTTTGGGCTACACCGTGATGTTGGCTGAAATTGTCGAGCAACTCGATGGTGAAATCCCAACCCATGTCTTTGTACAAGGGGGAGTGGGTGGTCTAGCTTCAGCAGTTTGCGGCTACTTCTGGGATCTGTGGGGCGTTGATCGTCCACGCTTTGTAATTGTAGAACCAGAACAAGCCAACTGCTTACAGAAGAGTGCTCAAGCTGGAAAACCGATTGTGGTTACGGGCGACCTAGAGACGCTGATGGCAGGACTCGCATGTGGTGAGGTTTCAAGCTTGGCGTGGACGATTCTACAAAACGGCGCTGATGATTTCATGACGTTGAGCGAAGAAGCTATTCCGCAAGCGATGCGCATGTTGGCAAGTGGCGAACAAACGGAAGTGGCAATAGAAGGGGGGGAATCTGCAGTCCCAGGTTTTGCTGCAGCGATCATCGCTAAGCAAGCCCCGAACTTCGCTGAAAAATTGAATTTAACGGAAGACAGTCGAGTGCTAGTGATTGGTACTGAAGGGGCAACCGACCCGGATCTCTACCAACAGATCATCGACAATAAAATCTAATATCGAAAAGTACATAGTTAGCAGTTAATAGTTAATAGCTAATCGAGAACCACAAATAATAAAGTAAGCCCCAAGGTTGGCGGTATGTAAGGTTTCTTCATACCGTCTTTTTTTACTCTCTTTTTGACTTCCTTTTACGACACGCCTTGTTTGCTAATCGATCCGGTCATCAATTGGAATTGTCAGCCCTACCTTAACGTTATCCATCACCACATTGGTTTGAAAGCTCTTGATATTGGCATTATCGAAGAAGGCTTCACGAGTAAAGTTGTCGTACCCCTCCATATCTGCCGCAGTGACGATCAAGATAAAGTCAGAACTGCCCGTCACGTAATAGCACTGCTGTACAGATCGATTGGCACTCATCTCTTTTTTGAAGTTATGCATCAAATCAACGCGTTCACGCTCCAAGGTCACTTGGACGATAAAAGTCATTCCGTGACCCACCGCTTTTGGATTGATGACCGAGACATCCGCTTGAATGACTCCTTGAGTTCGCATGCGTTTTAAACGCCGTTGAACGGCCGCGGGAGAGAGACCTACTTTTTCTGCGATGTTGTCCGAAGTTGCTCGATTTGAGTCTTGTACGATGTTGAGGATCTTTCTGTCAAAACTGTCGACCGTCATTTCCGGTTGCTGTGCCATACCAACGCTTCCCAATATTTGCTTGTAAGTGAATTGTTACTTTTAGGTCATTGTGTGATCAAGATTAAGGTATTTTTCCTTAGCAATGCGTGAGCTACCAGGGAGAACAAAAAATCACTATAACGTAATAAAAATGCGGAATTTCTGCACAATAAAGACGTTATTTGATGATAATCCTTAAACTTATCGGGGCATTATTAACCTTGTAAACAAAATGTAAAGAGTCAATTGGCAAAGATGTTAGTTGTGAGTGCACATTTTATTAACACTTAATGAGTTCAAGGAATCGGTAAGTATGAGATCTGGAATCGCTACTTTACAGTCTGAATTAGAAGCATTAGCACCAGCAGGACGCGTCGGTGTGATCGCGTTAGCAACCGACTTTAATATTGAGCGAGATCTCGCCCAACTGTACCCAAGTGATGTGCAATCTTTTACTAGCCGTGTTCGAAATTACAATCCTTTGACCATAGATAATTTACGTAGAATGGAGCCGGGAATTGCCGATTGTGCCGATACTATCTTACCGGGCACAGAGTTGGATGTTGTGATTTATGCATGTACCTCTGGCACGGTGGCGATCGGAAGTGAGCGAATTACCCAGCTCATTCATCAGTCTCGCCCAAACGCTGCGGTAACGAATCCTGTGACCGCTGCCTTAGCGGCTTTCGACAGCTTTAAAGCTAAGCGCATCTCGGTATTAACGCCTTATACCGAAGCTGTGAATCAAGACGTGGCCGCATTTTTTGAGTCGCAAGGCATTGAGGTGTTGAGCATTGCTGGCTTCGGCTTTGAAGATGACACCGCGATGACGTTCATTTCACCACAGGACATTAAACAAGCCGCGATTGAAGTCTGTGATCCGAATGCCGATTTACTGTTTATCTCTTGTACTGCATTACGTGCTGCATCAGTCATCGAATCCATTGAAGCGGAATTAGATAAACCTGTTGTGAGCAGCAATCAGGTGCTGGCTTGGCACTCACTTCAGTTGATGAACTACCCCATACCCATTAAAGGCTTTGGTGCACTACTAGAGCACCATCTTAAGCCATCCTCAGATAATTGCCGAAGGTCGCAGTCGTTGTAACGACCTTTGATTAAGGCTGCTCGCTTCACGTTTACATTCAGCAGCCAAGCTAACTCTACATTTCACGTTAATACAAAGAATTACACTTTGGGATCACTACTATGTCGTCTACTTTCTTGATAAAACCAGACCAACTGTCTTCGCAGCTTATTCAAAGCATGACGGGATGGCGTCAACACTTACACCGCTTTCCTGAGTGCGGCTTTGACGTAAACCTGACCTCCGATTTTATCGCCGACAAGTTACACAGTTTTGGTATCGAAGTGGTGCGCAATATTGGCAAAACGGGATTGGTAGGGATACTTCGTTCAGGATCAAGTGAAGCGAGTATTGGCCTAAGAGCTGATATGGATGCTCTGCATATTCATGAACAAAACAGCTTCGCACATTGCTCACAACACGATGGAAAGATGCACGCTTGTGGCCACGATGGACACTCTGCAATGCTGCTTGGCGCAGCAAGTTATTTAGCCGAAAACCTATTGGCAGGGAACCCAACCTTCGATGGCACGGTGTATTTCATTTTTCAACCCGATGAAGAGCATGGCTGTGGCGCGCAAGCGATGATTGATGATGGCTTGTTTGAGCGATTCTCGATTGATGAAGTGTATGGCGTGCATAACTTTCCCGGTTTAGCGGAAGGTGAATTGATGGTTCGTCCTGGATCATTAATGGCCAGTGAGAGCAGCTTTGAGATCACGATCAACGGTGTGGGTGGGCATGCCGCTCTGCCGCATCAAGGGGTCGATCCTCTAGTCGTTGGCTCGCAAGTAATCCTTGGCCTGCAAACCATCGTCTCTCGCAATCTTAGTGCGATCCACGATACGGCTGTAGTCTCTGCGACCGAGTTTATTACAGACGGCACGGTTAACGTCATCCCGACTCAAGTGATTATTAAGGGAGATTGCCGTTGTTTTACTGAATCTTCTCTCGACCGAATCAAGCAAAGTATGGAGCGAATCGTGGCGGGCATTTGTCAGGCTGCAGGTGCGACCTACGAATTTGAGTTTATTAATACCTTCTACCCAACCATCAACAGTGAGCTACAAACCCAATATTCGGTTGCCGCCGCGCAGAAGGTGCTTGGTGTCGAGAACGTTAATGACACCTGCGATCCACTGACAATTTCGGAAGATTTCTCAAGCATGTTGCGCGTTAAGCCGGGCTGCTATGTGCTGCTGGGTAATGGCACGGAATCGGTCGGTGGCTGCGCATTGCATAACCCAAAATACGACTTTAACGACGGCATCTTAAAGCTCGGTGCGAGCTACTGGATTCAGTTGGTGAACGACCGTTTAGCAAGATCAATTTAGAAACGGCTCAATGATAAGTAACAAGTAGAGAAAAAGATTCAGCAGTGACGCATTTGGCACTGCAAGATGGCCGACTTTAAACGGAGTTTATTGTCGATACAGCCAATACTGAAGCGCGTGAATTGACCAAAGTCATCAGCGTGAAATTAGGATAATAAAAGGAAAGACAGGATGAAACGATTAGGCGTAGCACTGCTAAGTTTGAGCATGGTTTTTGGCGTTCATGCCGAAACATGGAAGTTTGCTTCAGAAGAGGACAAAACAGACGTTCAAGACATCTATGCGCAAAAATTTGCGGAAGTGATTAAGAAGGAATCTGATGGCGACATCCGTGTTCGAATCTATTACTACGGACAATTGGGTACAGAGAACGACATCGTAGAACTGGCTGCTAAAGGCACCATTCAATTTGTGTCTGTAGGCGCGGGTCACTTAGGGTCTTATGTTCCTGAGGTACAAGCGGTGAGCTTACCGTATGTTCTGGGTACTAACGAAGCGATCACGCATAAGGTCTTAACGGAAAGCCCAACCATCTACAACAAGCTGGCACCCAAGTTTGAGAGCGTAAACCTAAAGCTGTTGTCGATGATGTCGGAAGGCGAAATGGTGTGGGGTGGTAACAAACCTATCCGTACACCTGAGGACTTTGCTAACCAGAAAATCCGTACTTTCACTTCAACCATTCCTGTTGAAACCTACAAAGCGTTTGGTGCAACACCTACTCCTCTTTCTTGGGGTGAAGTGTACGGTTCACTGCAACTTAAGACTATCGATAGCATGGTTAACCCTATCTACTTCATCTACAACGCGAAGTGGCATGAAGTTCAAGACTACTTGATGTTCCCAGGTCAGCAACCTTATGTGAGCACCGTTTCAACCAACAGCAAATGGTACAACGGTTTGTCAGAGGAGAAGCAAGCGATGGTCGACAAAGCGATCAAAGCCGCAGACCAAGCTGCTTATGACTACCAGATTCGCATCAACAAAGAGAACATGGACAAGATCCTGAAAGAGCGTCCAAACATGCAAGTGATTGTGTTGACGGATGAAGAGCGTGAGCGTTTTAAAACACTCAGCCAAAAACTGCACACCACCTACTATGACGTAGTGGCAAATGCCTACCCAGCAGGTCAGCAGAGTGAAGCTCGTGAGGGTGCGAAAAACATTCTCGAAGAAATCCTAGGTGAAGTGAAGGCTGCTTCAGCAACGCAATAAAAAGCGTTAGTAAGGATGAATGCTATCCACTGTTCATTGGCGGCGGGTAGCTTATCCCCACCTTCTCCAAATTGTGGCAATGGACTCGTGTCACTGAACGAAGTATGGAGCACTGCCTGCTATGAAAGAACTGCTACATAAAATAAGTGTCGCGACAGAAAAGCTTGAGCGCTTTCTGATCATGACCGCTATTCTCGCGATGATGATCAACTCTACTGCCAATGCGATTGGTCGTTACGCCTTCAATAAAAGCCTATTTTTCTCAGAAGAGCTCAATCAGTTTTTGATTGTCTCTGTCACCTTTATTGGCTTCGCTTACGCGGTGCGCCAAGGTCGAAATATTCGTATGACCGCAGTCTACGATTCACTGAGCACGAAAGCTCAAAAAGTTCTCACAACCATCATTGCGCTACTTACCGCCATGTTGATGTTTTATCTCACTTACCATGCGTTCTTCTATGTCAAAGAGCTCAAAGACATCAATCGGTTAAGTCCAGCCTTACAGTTCCCTGTGTATTGGGTATACGCGATCATTCCAATTGGTTTTTTCATTGCCGGATTGCAATACAGCATGAGTTTCTTGATGAACTTACTGCACAAAGAGATCTACGTGTCATTTGACGTGATTGAAAATAGAAACACAAAAGTAGGTGAGTTCGAATGAGCGATGTTGCACAGTTTTTCTCGGACATTATTGCGGGCGAATTAGATATTTATGTCATCACATTTACTCTTGTTTCTGTGATGGTGATTTTGCTGTTTTTGAGCTTCCCGATGATTGTACCGTTAGCGGTTGGGGCCTTAATTGGCTTGATTCATTTCTCTCAGGTTGAGCCGGGAGTACTGATTCAGCAGATGGTCACGGGCATTTCGCCGAACGCATTGATTGCGGTACCCATGTTTATCTTGGCAGCCGATATCATGACGCGTGGACACACGGCCTATAACTTACTTGGTTTAATCCAAGCGTTTGTCGGGCATCTGCGTGGTGGGTTACCGATTACGACGTGTATCAGCTGTACTTTATTTGGTTCTGTTTCCGGTTCGACCCAAGCGACCGTGGTGTCGGTTGGCCAGATCATGCGTCCGAAGTTGCTGCAAGCAGGCTACAAAGACAGCTTTGTGATGGCGCTGATCATCAATGCCAGTGATATCGCGTTTCTTATCCCACCGAGTATCGGTTTGATTCTTTACGGAACCTTAGCCAACGCCAGTGTAGGGGAGTTGTTTATTGCTGGTATTGGCCCAGGTTTAGTACTCGCGAGCCTGTTCTCTTTGTACAGCTATGCCTACAGCGTGAAACACAGCGACACCATCACTTTGGTTGAAAAAGCCAACACAGCAGAACGTATTGAAGCGATCAAGAAAGCGATTCTTCCTCTTGGTTTCCCTGCTTTGATCATCGGTGGTATTTATTCTGGCGTAGTCACACCTACCGAAGCAGCCTCATTTGCCGTGTTGTATGCAATCATCGTTGAGTGCATTTTTTATCGCAAACTTGGCGTAAAAGACATCTGTGATGCAGCGTTAAATACCGGCTTGATTACGGCGGTTGTGTTTGTGCTGGTGGGTGTCGGTCAGGCGTTTTCTTGGTACATCTCGTTTGAGCAAATCCCTCAAGAGTTGTTAGCTCCTCTCAATCTAGAAGACGCTTCGCCTGAATTCATACTGTTTGTTATCGCACTGACTTTCTTTGTCGGTTGTATGTTCGTGGATTCATTGGTGGTTCTTCTTATCTTGACGCCGATTTTCATGCCGATTGTTGATGCAGCGGGCATCGACCCAATCTTGGTCGGCGTGATGGTGACGCTACAAATGGCGATTGGGTCGGCCACGCCTCCATTCGGTTGTGACATCTTCACCGCGATTGCGATTTTCGAACGTCCTTATATGGAAGTTATCCGCGGAACACTGCCGTTTTTCCTCATCTTGATATTGATGTCTGCTTTGCTGATTTTCTTCCCAAGTATCGCTCTGTTACCAAGAGATGTTTTATTCAATTAATTCGCCGAGTTACCCTAATTCAATCAAGGATCGAGATATGAGTATATTGCCGTTAACACCTCCGCAGAGAGGGTTTGAATCAGCAGAACTAGAGCAACGTACTGTCGAGTTACAACAACGTCTACGTGCTCAAAACATCGATGCTGCGTTTTTTACGACCGAACCTGAGTTTCGCTATTTCAGTGGCTTTAAATCGCAGTTCTGGGAAAGTCCAACTCGACCTTGGTTTTTGGTGGTGCCTGCGGTTGGCAAGCCTATCGCTGTGGTGCCAGAGATTGGTGTCGCTGGCTTTGATGATACATGGATTGACGACGTGCGCAGTTGGCCATCACCAAGGCCAGAAGACGACGGTATCTCTTTGCTAGCGGCTACGTTGTCTGAAGTATCGAGAGGATCTCGTCGAATCGGTTCGATGGTCGGCCCAGAAACACATCTGCGTATGCCAGCCATTAACTATGCATTGTTACAGCAGAAACTAAGCCAACATAGTGTGGTGGATGTATCGCTGATGATTCGCGATCTGCGCAGTGTTAAGTCTCAAGCAGAAATCGATAAAGTGCGCTTTGCGTGCCAAGTCACGGCGGCGGGTTTTGAGTATCTTCGCCAAAATTTAGCAATAGGTATGACAGAGCGACAGGCGTGTAAAGCCATGCATTTGGAAATGCTACGCTTGGGCGCTGATGCATGTCCTTATCTGATCTCGGCATCCGGCCAAGGTGGTTATGACAACATCATCATGGGACCAACCGATCGTGTGCTTTCTGAAGGAGATGTTTTGATCATCGATACGGGTGCTAACTTTGATGGCTACTTCAGTGACTTTGACCGGAACTATGCGTTTGGATATGCGCAGCCAGATACAATAGCGGCTTATGACGCGGTGTATCAGTCGACAGAAGCAGGGTTAGCGATTGCTGAACCGGGACGAACAACCGGAGACGTGTGGCAAGCCATGTGGTCGGTGCTCGAAAAGAACGGTGCACTCGGCAACGATGTGGGTCGCATGGGACATGGTCTGGGTATGCAGCTAACCGAGTGGCCATCACATGTGCCTAACGGTGATGTGATATTAAAACCCGGAATGGTGTTAACCCTTGAGCCGGGCATGGCATTTGCGAAGAACCGCATGATGGTGCACGAGGAAAACATTGTTATCACAGAATCTGGCTGTGAGATACTGCATCAAAGAGCCTGGCAATCGATGCCGATTATTACTCAATAATCGGGTACTCATTGCTTTCTAGTCTCACCCCCCACACTAAAATTAAGGTCGCGAATAAATCTGCGGCCTTTTTCAAATCAACTTCATTCTCAAAATGAGAAAAACGAAAACTTAAACTCTAACACACTGTTAAATAATAGATTAATTTCCGGCACCATCTTTGCTCCTTATCTCTTTACACGTTTAAGGCTAGTGAAGAGGGAACATAATGAGAAATTGGAATTCAGTCATACTGCCTAGTTGCTTGATGCCATGTGTTGCGTTGGCGTTGACCACTGCGGACTTAACGTTTGAGTCTGGAGCGGATGCGTCCAACTATTCGGCCAAAGGTAAACCCAATAATACTTACTCGATCGCGGAGTCACTTCCTCAAGACGTTTTAACTAATGTCTATTCGATGTTGCCAGAGGGTACTACTGTGAACAGTGCCTTTATTGCACCGGAGCGTTATTCAAGTATTGATATTGACGATGAACTCAATGGTGCGGAGTATGCCACAGCAACAATCACTTTCTTGAATGAAGGGGCTGGTTACCGCAACACCCTTGGTTACTTCGTTTTTGATACCAACAACCCTCCAGCAACTAAAGACGATATCAACGCACACATAGTGGTGTTTCCAAATACGTCCGTTGCTGACGTAGGGGAAATGCAAGAAGGTGACTCCATTGACCTAAGTGTCCAACTTACGGCGGGTCAAACATTAGCCTTTTTCATCATTTCTAATGGGTGGGGTTGGGAGGGGTCTTATAACAACATTTCTTGGCTTGGAGGTTGGGGAACGCCTTTTTACAGCTATCCTGCGATAAATCCAGAAGCGACCATTGAAAATAGAAGACACAATGTCGCTTTTCTTGATACAGAGAATGAGTTTCTAGTGCTTGGTTTTGAGGATATCTATCGACCGAGCGGAGACAATGATTTCAATGATTTGATCTTCACGGTTGATGTTACCCCGTTTTCTGCTGTTGATGGGGTCAATGAAGATGGCACAACAGACTCAAAATATGAGGTGCTTGTTCAAGAGAACAATGAAGATGTGACAGTGACAACTGTCTACCCAAGTTCCAATAGCTACGCAACGATTGCTTTTGAGGATAACTGGCCACTAAAAGGTGACTACGACTTCAATGATGTGGTTTGGCGTTATCAAGTCACGGAGCAGCTCAATGGACAGCGAGCACTTAAAAATTTGACCGTAGACTACACACTCCAAGCCATGGGAGCAGGCTACTCTAATGGCTATGCCGTTAAGCTACCGAACGTCCTGCCTGCCAATGTGGCATCTACAACCTTGACTCGAAATGGTGTGGCGGTTGCTCATACTATTCTCAAGGAAGGGGACAGTGAGACGATTCTGATGGTATCTGAGGATCTAAGGGCGGACCTCGATAACCTAGGAGAACTTTCAGAAAGCTGCGTTTTCTACCGAACCCAAAGTGCGTGTTCTGATCAGCAAAATGCTGATGTTCTCAACTATCAGTTGTATGTGGAGTTTACGACTCCTGTGTCTCGTGATGACATCGGTTATCCGCCTTATGATTCATTCATTTTTGCCGCTGACGGAATTTATCACGGTGACTTTGTTGGAACGCCACCGGGCATGACTTGGCAAACTCACCTCAAAACATTTTCTGGTACCAGTGACATGAATAACACCTTATTCAACAGCCATGATGATAGCTCTTCAGGTTCTGAGTCCTTCAAAACCAGCAACAACATGCCATGGGTTATTAATATTCGTGACGAATGGGATCACCCTGTAGAACTGGTTGATATCAGTGATGCGTATACATCATTCCCTACATGGGTAACCAGCAGCGGTGAGACTGAGGGTGAATGGTACAAAGCATCAACCACCAACAAAGTTATATCAGCGACGGATGAGTAGGAGAGTACCATGAATAAGATAAGTAAATTAATCACCATGACATCCTTCTCACTCATACTTGGTGCTTGTGGCGGTGGAGGAGGTGGCGGTGGTAACACCAGTGCATCACCTGCGCAGACGCCAGCTGTTACCCCAACGCCGGTTCAATCACCCGCAACGCCCTCTCAACCTGCTGCGGCTGCGGCAATCAACACCTCGGATATTGTGGCCCCCGTCGGCTTCTCATTTGATATCGGTGAGAAAATCAGTTTGTCGATGGATTACACCGGTGTGACGCCCGGTGCCTTGCACTTGTACTCTGAATCAGCATTCGTCATGAGTAATGGCGATGTGGTGGCAGAACCCACTTCCAGAATTACCACGGTTTACCCAACTCATACTGATGTCGTGGAGTTGGAGGTCAATGGTAATTGGGAGCAAATCTATGCCCGTTGGGTACCGATGAGCAGCAAAGTACAAGAGCAGAGTTGGGTAATTAAACTGGACCAAGCGAGCAACAGTTACCACCTAGCGTTTTAGATGTTTTGAGTCAGTCAATCATTGCCTATTGATGGCGCACTTAGAGCTATTGCATCCGAATAAGTGAGGGTGCTCTAGTTCTTTTTATTCTACTTCTCCTATCTGTTCTCATTCTTGTTGTTTGGTCTTCAATTCCTACCCTAAAAGCCAGTTGTACATCACTCACCCCAAGTTTTTCGGGAGTAGGTGTGGTTGAATTTTGTGCTTATTGAGTAAAAACATTTGACCAATAACTATCACACCTCAAATCTTTAATTGTTTTCGTTAGTGCTCTAAATGATATTTAATTTGTTGTTTTATAATGATTTTTGTTGTTTTGAATGCCGTGTTGTTACGAGTTTGTTTTAAATAATCATTTGAACCCTAACTAAATTTCTGTCATTTTATATTTAACTGAACGTTCAATATAAAATAAAAGGACTAAGAAATGCCGAAGGTTGGGATGCCTGATATACGTAAACCACAGCTTGTTCAAGCCACCATGACGGTGATTGATCGAGTGGGTTTGCATGCCGCGAGTATTGCGTTGATCAGCAAAGAAGCGGGAGTCTCCACTGGCATTATTAATCACTATTTTGGTGGAAAGCATGGGCTGCTCGAAGAGACCATGCGTGAAATCCTTCGCCAACTTTCCAATACCATCACCACTTCACTAAAAGCACTTCCTGTTGATGCTCACCAACAGAGAATTAACGCGATCATCGATGGTAACTTCGAAGGTTACCAAGCAGAAAATAAGGTCGCGAAGGCGTGGTTGGCATTTTGGTCATATTCAATGCATGACGAGCAACTGAAAAGACTGCAGCGTGTGAATGAAAAACGTTTGATTTCACACTTACGTCTTGAGTTGAAAGGTATTTTGAATCATGAACAAGCGGATCTCGTTGCTCACGGGATTGCGTCTCTGATTGATGGTTTGTGGCTGAGAGGCACACTAAACCCAGATGGTATCGATGCTCAAAAGGCGCGTGCCATCATCAATGATTATCTAGATAAACAACTTACGTTCTACTCGTGTCACAGCAAATAGATCGCAGTGGTAGCGTTAGACCTAGATCAAGATAAAGAACTAGAACGACCACTATTCGCACCTAATACTCACATATAGACCAGTAGAGTCTAATAACAATAATTAAGTCAGAATCTCAAATGGAAATGAACTCGTTATACATCGATGGCGCAGCGGTTAAAGCAACCTCTGGTGAAACCTTTGATAGCATTAACCCTGCAAACGGCGAACCTATCGCGACGTTAGGCCAAGCATCTTCAGCGGATGTCGACAGTGCTATTGAATCTGCGAAGCGCGGATTTGCGGTATGGTCAGCAATGACCGCTGTGGAACGCAGCCGCATTCTTTTGAAGGCAGTGGAAATACTTAGAGCTCGAAATAATGACCTTGCAAATCTTGAGGTTGTTGATACGGGCAAGCCGCTGCAAGAAGCGATTGAAGTGGATGTGGCGTCTGGCGCTGATGTTATTGAATACTTTGCTGGTTTGGCTCCAACGCTACAAGGCGACCAACAGCCGCTGAGCGAATCTCAATTTTTCTACACTCGCCGCGAGCCGCTAGGCATTTGTGCGGGCATTGGCGCGTGGAACTACCCCATTCAAATCGCGATGTGGAAATCGGCTCCGGCATTGGCCGCGGGTAACGCGATGATTTTCAAACCTTCAGAAGAAACGCCGCTAACGGCGCTCAAGCTTGCAGAAATCTTTACTGAAGCTGGTCTTCCTGATGGCGTGTTTAACGTGGTTCAGGGCGATTACCGTGTTGGTCAGATGCTAACGGCTCACCCAGACATCGCGAAAGTGTCGTTCACGGGCGAAACCGGTACCGGTAAAGCGGTAATGGCAGACAGCGCTGAGACGCTTAAATCAGTCACAATGGAACTTGGCGGCAAGTCACCAATGATAGTGTTTGATGATGCGAAATTGGATGATGCGGTTTCCGCTTCGATGGTTGCTAACTTCTACACCCAAGGCGAAGTGTGCACCAACGGTACTCGTGTTTATGTACACGAAAACATCTACAACGCATTCGTCGATCAACTTAAAACACGCACTGAGAAGCTGATCATTGGTAACCCAATGGACATGGAGACTCAGATCGGCGCGTTGATATCTAAAGAACATCTTTCAAAAGTCCTTGAAGCGATTGAGTTAGCTAAACAGTCAGGTGCAACTCTGCTGACTGGCGGTTATCAAGTGACTGACAACGGCTTAGCAAACGGCAACTTTGTTATCCCAACCGTATTTGTGGATTGCGAAGACAACATGCCTCACGTTCAACAAGAGATCTTCGGCCCTGTGATGTCAGTGTTGAAGTTTTCGGACGAAGACGATGTGATTCGTCGTGCTAACGATACCAAATACGGCCTTGCTGCTGGTGTGTTCACGCAAAACCTTTCTCGCGCTCACCGTGTTATTCATCAAATGCAGGCGGGTATTTGCTGGGTGAACACGTGGGGTGACTCACCGGCAGAAATGCCTGTTGGTGGCTACAAACTTTCAGGGGTTGGCCGCGAAAACGGGCCAGAGACTCTACTCCACTATACGCAGACTAAGAGCATTCTTATTGAACTTGGCGACTACGCCAGCCCTTATGCCTAACGCGTAACACTCAATTTTATGGGTTAGCTTAACAGAGCTAGCCCTACTGACTCATCTCAGGGAAATCAAAACATGGAACAACGCTACGATTATATTATCGTCGGCGCGGGTTCGGCCGGCTGTGTGTTAGCGGATAGGCTAACGGAAAGCGGTGAACATAGCGTTTTATTACTGGAAGCTGGTGGCACGGATAAGAGCATTTTTATCCAGATGCCAACCGCACTTTCTTACCCAATGAATACTGAAAAGTACGCTTGGCAATTTGAAACAGAGCAAGAACCGGGCCTTGATGGACGTGAACTGCATTGCCCACGTGGCAAGGTATTAGGTGGTAGTTCATCAATCAATGGCATGGTTTATGTGCGAGGCCACGCTTGTGACTTCGACCAATGGGAAGAAGAGGGCGCTGCTGGTTGGAATTACCAAGCTTGCTTGCCTTACTTCCGCCGCGCTGAATCATGGAATAAAGGTGGTGACGAATATCGTGGTGACAATGGCCCTGTAGGTACTTGTAATGGTAACGATATGGAGCTTAACCCGCTTTACCAAGCATTCATAGATGCAGGTAAAGATGCCGGTTACCCAGAAACACAAGACTATAACGGCTACCAGCAAGAAGGCTTCGGCACCATGCATATGACGGTAGACAAGGGTGTTAGAGCCTCAACCTCTAACGCTTACCTACGCCGTGCATTGAAGCGTTCAAACCTAACATTGAAGAAAGGCATCGTGGCGCGTCGTTTCTTACTTGAAGCACAAAACTCAACAGGCCAATCAGGCTTGAAAGCCGTTGGTGTCGAGTTTGAAAAGTCAGGCAATACCCAAGTGGCGGTAGCGAACAAAGAAGTGATCTCTTCTGCGGGCTCTATCGGTTCTGTTCAACTGCTTCAATTATCTGGTATCGGCCCGAAAGCGGTGCTTGAAAAGGCGGGTGTTGAGCTGAAACACGAACTGAGCGGCGTCGGTGAAAATCTACAAGATCACTTAGAAGTGTACTTCCAATATCACTGTAACGAACCCATCACGCTCAACAGCAAGCTGGGCTTAGTCAGCAAGGGCATGATTGGCGCAGAGTGGATTCTGACTCGCAAAGGTTTGGGTGCCACTAACCACTTTGAATCGTGCGCGTTCATTCGTTCTCGCAAAGGATTGAAGTGGCCAAACATTCAATATCACTTCCTGCCAGCAGCGATGCGTTACGACGGACAAGCAGCCTTTGATGGCCATGGCTTCCAAGTACACGTTGGACCTAACAAGCCAGAGAGTCGCGGTACGGTGGCGATCACTTCGGCTGATCCGCATGCCAAGCCAGAGATCATTTTCAATTACATCTCGACTGAGCAAGATCGCCAAGATTGGCGCGATTGTATTCGTCTGACGCGTGAGATTTTGTCGCAACCTGCGATGGATGTTTACCGTGGCGAAGAGATTCAGCCGGGTCTGAGTGTAACTTCTGATGAGGCGATCGACGAATGGGTTAAGCAAAATGTTGAAAGTGCTTATCACCCTTCTTGTGGCTGCAAAATGGGCGCTGATGATGACCCTATGGCTGTACTTGATGAAGAGTGTCGTGTTCGCGGCATTGATAGCCTGCGTGTTGTCGACTCGTCTGTTTTCCCTGTTATTCCAAACGGCAACCTTAACGCACCGACCATCATGGTTGCCGAGCGCGCATCCGATTTGATTTTGGGTAAACCAATGCTCAAAGCGCAAGACGTTCCAGTGTGGATTGCACCTGAGTGGGAAGAGAAGCAAAGAATAAATAAACCAGCAAGAGATGCGTAAGCCTCTGTTATTGAGATAAAAATAGCAAAATTAGTCAAAAGTCAGCAAAACAGCCCCGATGAGTATGAGTTAGGGCAGAAAAAGGAAAGATAAAAAGGAATCATTATGACGACTCAACATAAACAAACCGCTACAAAAAAGGCGCTCGCAACGCTAGCAATCAGTTCATTCGCGTTCAGTGCTTACGCCAACGCTTCAGTAGAACCACAGCAATGTGAAAACGTTCGCTTCGCTGATGTAGGCTGGACTGACATTACCGCAACAACCGCCGTTACTTCAGAACTATTAAAAGGCCTTGGTTACCAAACCAAAACCGACCTACTTTCAGTACCGGTGACTTACTCTTCAATGGCGAACGGCGATATTGACGTATTCCTAGGTAACTGGATGCCAACTATGGAAGGCGACATCGCTAAGTACCGCGAAGCGGGAACGGTTGAGACAGTGCGTGCCAACCTTGAAGGGGCAAAATACACACTAGCCGTACCAAAATACGTGTACGACTCTGGCGTGAAAAGCTTCGCAGACCTAGCAAAACATGCCGACAAATTTAAAGACCGCATCTACGGCATCGAACCGGGTAACGACGGTAACCGCTTAATCCAATCAATGATTGATTCTGACGCGTTTGGCTTGAAAGATTTCAGCCTAGTGGAATCAAGTGAAGCGGGCATGGTATCGCAAGTATCTCGCGCTGCTCGTCGTAGCCAGTGGATTGTTTACCTTGGTTGGGCACCGCACCCAATGAACAGCAATGTTGAGATGGAATACCTATCAGGTGGTGACGATTTCTTTGGCCCTAACTACGGTGGCGCGAATGTTTACACTAACGTTCGTTCAAACTACCTGTCTGAGTGTGCAAACGTCGGTCAACTTCTACAAAACTTAGAATTCACTCTAGAGATGGAAAACCAGTTGATGGAAGAGATTCTTAACCAAAAAGTGAAGCCAGAAAAAGCGGCTCAACAATGGTTGAACAATAACCCTCAACAAGTTGAAGCTTGGTTAGACAATGTAAAAACACATAAAGGTGAATCAGCAACTCAAGCCGTTACTGAATACCTAAAGCAAGTAAAAGCTTAGTTCTACCTATCTCAACAGCTACATAAATAATAAAGGTGGGCTTGCCAATTTATCGATTGGTTTGAAGTAGCCCACCCATAATAAAAGGCAATATTGTGAATTTTATTACGGAAAACAAAATCCCTGTCGGACAATGGATGGAAGCGGGTGTTGATTGGCTAACAATCAATGCAGCAGGCTTTTTTGATGCTATTTCTATCTTTTTAGAAACCGTCATTATGTTTTTAGTCGATGTATTTAAGTGGATGCCGCCTGCACTGCCAATCGTGATGACTGCTGCGATTGCATGGTACTTACACCGTAAACCTTCGCTAGTGATCTTTGTGGTTGCAGCACTGCTGACTATTCTTAACCTTGGCTATTGGCAAGAAATGCTGGAAACCTTTGTTCTCGTCTTTGCGGCGACAACGATTTCCGTATTAATTGGCGTACCGGTTGGCATCATGGCTGCTCACCGTCCTTGGCTCTATACAGTTTTGCGTCCAATCCTTGATTTGATGCAGACAGTCCCAACTTTCGTTTATCTGATTCCAACTCTGGTTCTATTTGGCTTGGGCATCGTTCCTGGCTTAATCTCGACCATTATTTTCGCGATAGCTGCTCCGATTCGTTTGACCTACTTAGGGGTAACGAAAGTCCCTGAAGAGTTGATTGAAGCGGGTAAAGCCTTTGGTGCAAGTCGCATGAAGTTACTGCTCAAAGTTGAATTACCTGCCGCTCTGCCAAGCATCATGGCGGGTGTAACCCAATGTATTATGTTGTCGCTTTCGATGGTGGTTATCGCCGCTCTTGTCGGTGCTGACGGACTTGGTAAACCTGTTGTTCGTGCATTGAACACAGTGAATATCTCACAAGGTTTTGAAGCCGGATTAGCGATTGTTTTAGTCGCAATCATCCTTGACCGCTTGTGCAAAACACCAAACCAGAAGGAAGCTTAATCATGTCTACCTCTCAAGAACAAAAGCCAATGGACGCGATTACCATTAAAAACCTTGATGTTGTGTTCGGTAACAAAGCCAATCAAGCGCTTGATCTACTCGACCAAGGTAAAACTCGCCAAGAGATCATCGATGAAACTGGGCAAGTTGTTGGTGTGGATAATGTGTCGCTGACGGTGGAAGAAGGCGAGATCTGTGTATTGATGGGTTTGTCTGGTTCTGGTAAATCATCTTTGCTTCGCGCAGTTAACGGTTTGAATGAGATCAGCCGTGGTTCACTAACAATCAAAGACGGTGACCAGCAAGTCGATTTAGCGCAATGTGATGAAGCGACTCTGCGTCACCTTCGTACTCACCGCGTATCTATGGTGTTCCAAAAGTTTGCTTTGATGCCATGGCTTAACGTATTAGACAACGTGGCATTTGGTCTTGAAATGCAGGGCGTGGCGAAAGATATTCGTCGTGCCAAAGCGCGTGAACAATTAGAAATGGTCGGCCTAGCAGAGTGGGAAACCAAATTTCCACATGAGCTTTCTGGCGGTATGCAGCAACGTGTTGGTTTGGCGCGTGCGTTTGCAATGGACACCGATATCCTGTTGATGGATGAACCGTTTTCGGCGCTTGACCCATTGATTCGAGCTCAACTGCAAGATGAACTGATCACGCTGCAAAACAAACTCAACAAGACGATTCTGTTCGTGAGTCACGACCTAGATGAAGCTCTGAAGATTGGCAATAACATTGCGATCATGGAGTCAGGCAAACTGATTCAACACGGTAAGCCTGAAGAGATCGTACTGACGCCAAAAACCGAATACGTAAAAGACTTCGTTGCTCACACCAATCCATTGAATGTGCTTAAAGGTCGTTCTTTAATGCAGCCTCTTGATTCACTGACACAAGAGAATGAAAGCTGGAAGATCTGCGATTCTAAAGACCTCTGGATTGAACAGAGTGAAGGTGCTTTATCAGTAAAAGGTGAATCTACTTTGGCGCTTGTCGAGTGGAGCGAGTCAGATGGCTTAGCTGCGATCAGCGCGTCGAGTGTGGTCGTGGCAAGCCCGGAAATTGGCATGCGTGATGCGATTAAGCTCAAGCAGATCAGTAACCACCCAATTCTTCTCGTTGAAGACAACCAATTGGTGGGCATTCTGGATAACAGCGAGTTTTACAACGCGCTAACGGGTAATTTTCAACTCAATAATGCCGCTTAGTGGTTTGAACTGAAATAATTCGTTCTCTAACGAATAAAATAGGTAGTGAGGTGTTCAAATCTCGCTACCTAGATGAATCTATACTCTTCATACTTGAAGCTACAGCGTTGTAACTGCTTAAGTGCACCCTAATCACATAGAACTTCTATGCTCATAAGGATGAACTTACTTGTTACCTAGCAGCAAATCCAATTATTTTGAGTATGCGGCTTTTTATTTACCGACAATATCTCGCTTTTTCTTGCCTTGTTTGCCACTTTAAGACTGAAGATCGCTACTCATTGTACAAAAGTGTTGCCATGCGCAAATTCAGAGGCATATAAAAGATTGAGAATAGTATGAACATCAGTACAATGCGGAAAAATCAATGAAGTAATTTATCAATTTACAGTGTAATCCGAGCTCACCTGACGTAAATAATCAGGATATTTCATCGCTTCGACGCTGTAAAACCATTCACAGTATATTAGTACAAAGGTCTGCATCTTGGACAAACATGACGAAATCCTGGTCGCTATTCGCCAAATTATTCGCGCTATCGATTTACACTCGAAAAAGCTGAGTAAAGAGTATGGTTTGACTGGCCCTCAATTAATCTTAATGAGAGCAATCCAAGAAATGGGTAATGTGACGATCAAAGAATTGTCTAATCACACCAATGTAAGCCAAGCCACCACAACCACGATCATCGATCGCTTGGAACTGAACGGCTATGTACAACGTGTTCGCAGCTCGTCAGATCGCCGCAAAGTACACGCAAATCTGACTGAAAAAGGCCAAGAGCTGCTAAACAATGCGCCACCGCCGCTGCAAGATAACTTCGTTAAAAAATTCCAAAACCTAGAGCCGTGGGAACAAAGCCTACTGCTTTCTTCGATGCAACGCGTGTCGTCAATGATGAATGCAGAAGACATCGACGCTGCACCAGTTCTACAGCTTGAAGGCATTGCCAACGTTGCTAAGAGCTAGTTAGTTAGCTGAACTTATTGTTTAAAAACAATGTATTAAGATAATTTTTAATGGTCGCTTTAAGCGGCTATTTTTGAACCTGTTACTCCCCATTTCTCTGGTTATATCAGCCTGATTTGTCTTTTCTTTATCCTTTTCTTCTTCCCACTTTTTCAAATTTACTACCTGTTATTTATTCAATATCTAGCCACTTCTTTCAGACAGCATTGACGATTCTCTGACAAAATAATACTAGACCGACCGGTTTGTTGTGTATTATTGTGTGCATCTCTTAACCACGAGGTGATGTATGAAACATGAATTGACGGCTACACAAATGACAGCGACGTTGAAGAGTATGCAGGAAGCTTTTGCAGATGATCCGATGCCCACTGTGCCGGTGAGAATTGAACAGTTGCTTGCGCTGAAATCTGCTCTTATCGATTACACAGACCGTTTGTGTGTCGCGGTGAGTGAGGACTATGGTCACCGTAGCCGACAAGACACTTTGATGGCTGACATATTGCCTTGCTTAGGAAATATTGATCACACCATCGAGTGTTTGCCGCATTGGTCGACATCTTCAATTCGCCACTCTGGCCCTTTGCTTTCAACTTCTCGCGTTGAAGTGGTTTATCAGCCTAAAGGCGTAGTGGGGATCATTGCCCCGTGGAACTTCCCTATCATGTTGTCGATTGGCCCGCTCATTTCAGCCTTAGCGGCGGGCAATCTCGCCATGATCAAGATGAGTGAATTTACGCCAGCAACCAATGACGTTTTAAGACAGTTATTGGATGAAGTTTTCAATGCCGATGAGGTGTGCTTGGTTGAAGGTGAGGTTGACATTGCTGCTGCGTTTTCTGCGTTGCCGTTTGATCATCTTCTGTTTACAGGTTCAACCCAAGTGGGTCGTCAAGTGATGAAATCAGCGGCTGACACGTTAACTCCCGTCACTCTTGAGCTCGGTGGCAAGTCTCCAGTTATCGTGGCAGAAGACATGCCGATCGATATTGCGGTCGAGCGAATCATTTACGGCAAGAGCCTCAATAACGGCCAAGTGTGTGTTGCTCCAGACTACGTGTTACTGCCTGAAGACAAACTCGAGGCTTTCATTTTGGAGTACAAAAAACAGTACCAACTGTTGTTTGATGAAGGGGTTTATTCCGAGAATTTGACGTCCTTAATCAACCCTCGCCAATGCGACCGTATAGTGGGTTTGTTGAATGAAGAACAACAAGCCGGAACTCGAACCGTAGCGTGCCATGACGACGCGATGGACCTAGATACTCATCGATTAGTGACGCATCTGATTGTTGAACCAAGCTTGTCATCCAAGGTGATGAACGAAGAGATTTTCGGCCCACTATTACCGTTGATTACGTATCGCAATATAGAAGAGGCGTTCCAAATCATCAATAGCAAACCAAGGCCTTTGGCGCTGTATCTGATGAGCTTTGATTTGAGTTTACAGTCTCAGGTTAAGCACCAAGTTCATTCCGGTGGAATGTGTATCAATGACTGTGTTTTCCACTTGGCGGTAGACGACGCGCCGTTTGGTGGCATTGGTGAATCAGGGCAGGGCAATTATCACGGTAAAGAAGGGTTTATCACTTTCTCCCATGCCAAAACAGTCTTGGAAACGGGCTTAGATCATCGAGTTAAGCATCTGTTTGCAAAAGAAGAAAACGAATTAAAAACAGCAGTGATGAGCATGCTTGGTCAGTAAATCACTGTTGGTATGACACTGTTTATTTTGAGAGGTTATTTTTATGTTAGAACGATTTTTTGAACGAACCATGAAAGCGTATTTGATGGTTACTGGTTTCTTAACGGCTACGGCTTTCGCTACTTTTCTTGCGCCTGATTGGAGCATGCAGACCCTGTTCTCTTACAATGATACGATGTTGGGCAGTAGTACGTATTTGATGGGGACATATCAGCACTGGGGTGTGATGGTTGGCTGTATTGGTGTGTTGCTGATGTTCTCGGCCAAGTACAAATCGCTGCGCACTTCGACCATGATTTACAGCGCATTTGAGAAGTCGATGTTTGTTGGCATCTTCTTATACAACGTCTGCATTAATGACTATGAGTGGTTTTATGGTTGGAGTGGTGTGTTTGCGCTCGATGCGTTTGTAACCGTCTACTCTTTGGTTTATCTCTACTACTATCTCAATCGAGACAAAACAAAGGTACCCGCTCACTTGCGTTAACCTCTGTTGTTCAGCTCGTTGAATCTAATATTCCTAAGCCCGCATTTGCGGGCTTTTTTCGTTTTCGACAAATGATCCTCAACGATCTTAATTGACATATCTTTGACATTACCACCCTGGACCGACCGGTTTGTATTGATTATTGTTTAGTCATCAAACATAAACGAGGTAAACACCATGACTACCAATAACTTTAACTTTCAACTGAAAACCATTGTTCATGCGCAAGAGAACGGCATCGAAAATATCCCTTCTTTATTTGCTCGCTTAGGTGCAAAAAGAGTCGTGCTTTTTTCTGACAAAGGTTTGGAGTCTTTGGGCTTTGTTGAGCAATTTTCAGCGTTGTTTGCAAACCAGACGGTGAATCAAGAAGCAAATCAACAAACGACTCAGCTCGCTGGTGTGTATACAGATATTGCGCCAGACGCGACTTGCGACAATATCAACGCTGCGATTGAGTTTGCTAATAGCTTAAATGCCGACGCTATTTTGTCTGTCGGTGGGGGCAGCGTGATTGATGCTTCTAAGGGCGTGAAATACGCACTCCATAAGCAGATTGATGATATCCGTACCGTGATTGCAGGCGGTGGCTTTATGGATGTTTGGCCAAACAATGAAGACATTCGAGTTCCTCACATTGCCGTACCGACAACCGCGGGAACTGGCGCGGAAGCCTCTCCGATTGCTGTTTTTTACAACGAGCATGAAAACATTAAGGCAAGTTTAGTCGCGTCCGGTTTAGAAGCTGACATCGCAATACTTGATCCTACAGTTACGACCAAATTACCTGCTCACCTTACTCGCTCAACAGCAATGGATGCATTAACGCACGCCGTTGAGGCCATTGTTTCTCCTATGAGCAATGCCTTTACCGATGCTTACGGTATCCAAGCTGCAAAACTGATTGTTGAAAACTTACCCGTGGCACTTGAGGAGCCTGAAAACCTAACGGCACGAGGCAATCTACTTCAGGCAAGCACCATGGCGATTTCTGCATTTTATTCATCGTTAGGTGGCATCCCAATTCATAACTGCGCCCATGCCTTTGGTGCGATTAGCCATATTCCACATGGCGACGCTAACACGGTACTGATGCCAGTTGTGATTGAGGCTCTGCCCGAGTTCTATATGCCGAACGCAATTAAATTGGCTCAAGCATTCTCGCTAGAGAGCACTGGAACGGACGAGATGATTTACCAACGAGTGTTGGATTTCTTACACAACTTCCAAACCCAAGTTGGTGCGATGAAGCGTTTCAGTAGCTGGGAATTTGATGACCAAGAGAAGCGCAATATTGCTCAAGCGATTGAGAAAGATATCTGCTTCCAGTTCTACCCAATCTCAAAACAAACGATTGAACAGATTATAGAAAAATCAATTTAGTCGTCTGATTAAGCATCCCAAAATTTACTGAAAATCGAGGACAAATTATGAAGATTGAAAACGTATTGCTATCGAGCTTGTGCATCATCGCGCCATTCCTACTTTTCACCTAATTCACTCGACAGGGACGTTGTGACCTTTATTCCTGAGGAGGAAATAAATGTTCAATAAACGTTTAACTACCGTGATTCTGACTGGTGTTTTGGCTGTTCTGCTTTTTGCCAAGGCAAGCGTTGGAAGTGAAAGCTCCGCGGCTTTGTCTGAACAGCTCCGAGATGTTGTTCAGGTGTTGGATGAAGCCTATGGAGGACAGTCTGAAGCACAACTTGCTCTCGCTTATCGGTATTTGAGCGGTGATGGTGTTGAGCAAAATGACGAGAAAGCGGCGCGGTGGTTTGAAACCGCAGCCAGTGCCGGTAGCCCTGAAGCTCAAACACAGCTTGGCCTAATGTACTTCTCTGGAAGTGGTGTTCAGGTTAGCCAGGCGGAAGCTGTCACCTGGATCGGTTTGGCAGCAGCTCAAGATTATGACCCTGCGCTCGACTTATTACATTGGATGTCCCAAGCCGCGCACTAATTCAGATTCTAACCAAAGTTAGTCACAGAAAAAGCTAATCACAGAAAAATTATTCACAGCTATTGGAGACGTCTTATGCAGACATTCAAGAAATCCCTACTATTCACCGCGATGGCCGCCGCAAGTAGCGCCGCCTTCGCCGCCGAATCAGACAAGCCGAACATCGTTGTTATTGTCGGTGATGATGTTGGCTTTGCTGATACCCAGCCTTATGGTTCAGAAGTCGAAACACCGAACTTGATGGCGTTGGCTGAAGAGGGGGTTAAATTCACTAACTTTCACGCTTCACCGACCTCATCAGTCACTCGCTCAATGATGCTAACTGGCGCGAACAGCCACGAGGTTGGGCTAGGTACCTTTGATTATGCTGTCTATCCAGGTGCGATTGGTAAGCCGGGTTATGAAGGTTACCTGACCAAGAAGGGCGTAACAGTGGCTACGCTGCTCAAGGAAAATGGCTACAACACGTATTTATCGGGCAAATGGCATTTAGGTCATGATGATGGGTTTTTACCAGACGACAGAGGTTTTTCGGAGAGTTACGGCATTTTAGCGGGCGGTTCTAATCACTTTAACCGCGACATGATGTTCCCAGCCAAAAATGCAGCGACAGCAGATGCGCTGCAAAAAGGTGACATTCCCGGTGTTGAAGTTGAGCCTACCTACAGAAACGGTGAAGTGGTTGAGGACAAATACAAAGGCGAGTACTCCGACCAAGTCTACACCAACGAACTCATCAAGATGATCGATGGCAAGAAAGACGACGGTAAGCCTTTCTTTGCTTATCTTCCTTTCACTGCGATACACCTTCCGCTGCAAGCACCAGAATCAGCGTATCAAGATAAAGTCGATTACTACGTCGAGCATGGTTGGGACTCGGTTCGAGAAGACCGTTTTCAACGCATGAAAGAGATGGGCGTGATTCCTAAAGATGCGGATATCTCAGGTCGTAATTCATTGAGTCGCCCTTGGGATTCACTCTCTGAGAAAAAACAAAAATGGTATGGCAAGAAGATGGCTGTCGCGATGGGCATGATGGAGATGCAAGACCAGCAAGTTGGCCAGATTGTCGACTACCTAAAAGACATTGGGGAATACGACAATACTTACATCATGTATCTGGCAGATAACGGCCCAGAAGCTGCAGATATTACCGGTGAAAACATCAGTGATCTGATTCGAACATGGACGGCGCATCACTTTGATAACTCAACTGAAAACTTAGGCAAAGCAAACTCTAGTGTGTCACTTGGTCCTGAGTGGGCGAGTGCGTCTACCGGTGGCTTGTCTTGGTACAAAGCCTATACCGCGGAAGGTGGTATCCGAGTTCCGTTCATTGTTAAACCTGCGAAAGCCGTCTTAGAGGGGGAGCAAGCGTTAGAGCCTGGTACTCAAACTGATGATTTGTCACAAGTAAAAGACATCGCTGCCACCATTCTTGAAATTGCCGATGTAGAACATCCAGGAACAGAGTATCAAGGTCGTGAAGTGGCCCCGATGAGTGGTGTGAGCTTGTTGCCTTACTTTAAGGGAGAAACTACAGAGGTGCACAGTGCCGATAATGCGATTCCATTTGAGTTGTTCGGTAGTGGCATTTTGCTCAAAGGGGATTACAAGATCATCCGAATCTCTACAGGCATGGGCGGTGACAGTGAATGGCATCTGTACAACACCAAACAGGATCCGGCTGAGCAGCATGACTTAAGAAATCAAATGCCAGACTTGTTCCTAGAGATGGTTGCTGAGTATCAAGAGTACGAAAAAGCGCAAAACATTGTGCCAGTTGATGAAGCGTGGAACCCGTTTGAGAACGTGAAATAGAGGAAACAAACCACTCGGCCAACCTAATGCCATCAGGCTTGGTTGGCCGATGAACACCATGTAAAGGAATTACGAATTGTTTTGGCTAATACAATAACTTTTACATCGAGGAATTCTTCATGACGACCTTATCACTATCAAACCTGAGTTCGGTTCCGCAGTTTAATGGCAAGGCGCACAGCAAGCTTCAAGCGTTGGCAAAACCCATTGGTGCCGTATGCAATATCAGCTGTACCTACTGTTATTACTTGGAAAAGCAACACCTGCTTGAATACCCTAAGGGCACTCAATATGTGATGGATGAGGAACTGCTAGAGTTGTATATCAAGCAGTATATTGAGGGGCAGAATACGCCGGAGATTATCTTTTCTTGGCATGGTGGTGAGCCAACTCTGCTCGGCATTGAGTACTTTGAAAGGGTCGTGGCATTACAGAAAAAATATTGCCCTAGCCACAGTAAGATTAGCAATGACCTGCAAACCAATGGCACCTTGTTGAATGATGATTGGTGTGAGTTCTTCAAGAACAATGATTTTATCATCGGTGTGAGCATTGATGGTCCAGAGCATCTGCATAATCATTACCGCACTAATCGCGCAGGCAAAGGCACTTTTTCCCAAACCATACGGGGAATCGGCTATCTAAAAAAACATAACGTTGAGTTTGCAACCCTTACCTGTGTGAATGATGTGACGGGCAAATACCCGTTAGAGGTTTATCGTTTTCTGCGTGACGAAGTCGGTTCAAAGCAGCTGCAGTTTATCCCTGTGGTGGATAAGCACGAGGCTCATACCAACAATAAATGGTTGAGCAACCAACAAGCGATCATTCCTGTTTCTGGTGAAGTAGAGCCTTGGAGTGTCGGTTCAACGCAATGGGGAGAGTTTCTTTCGACGGTTTTTGATGAGTGGTTCGAACACGATTTTGGTCGAGTACTCGTGCCTTATTTTGAAAATTTCGTCGGCGTGTGGATGGGAAGAGACAGTACCATGTGCACCTTGAGTGAGATCTGCGGAAAAGGGTTAGCGGTTGAGCCCAATGGTGATGTGTATTCATGTGACCATTATGTCTTTCCTGAATTTCAGTTGGGTAATATTCAGGAACAAGAACTTTCATCTTTAGCCTTTTCGCCAAAGCAACAGAGTTTTGGGTTCGCCAAACAGAAGTATTTGCCGAAACAATGCCAAACCTGTGAGTTTAAGTTCGCATGCCATGGGGAGTGCCCTAAGAACCGAATTATCAACAGTCGTGATGGTGAAGCCGGACTAAATTACCTGTGTCAAGGGTGGCTCAGCTTCTTCAAGTATATCGACCCGGTTATTAAGGGCTTACTCAAAGCCAATAATATTGCGTCTCGTCTGGGGTAGTGAGTTGGCGTGAATCGATTCAATCAAGATTTAAAGTTAGATAGAAGGCTCGCTAAATTGTGCGAGCCTTTTGGTATTTGGCTTCTGGTTACGGGGGTATCTAGTCAGCCGATTATTGTGCTGGGCTCATGGCAAGAATGGTTTCATCCATGGCATTGTTTAGAATCGAACGGTTGCGCTGCATCGCGGCCATGAGCGTTGAGCCTAGCCACAAGCCATAAAGCGTTCGAGATAGCGATTCTGGCTCTGCGATAGTGAAATCACCGTCCTCATTGCCTTCTTCAAACAGCTTTGCCATACGCAGGATGATCTTTTCTGCGCCTTCCGCCATGGTCGATTGCAGCGGGTTAGCAGACCCAGACACTTCTCCAGCCAGTTTTACGACAAGACATTGGATATTGAAGCCCTCAGTCAGCTTCGACGCGCACCAAAAATCGAAATAGGCTTTAACGCGATCACGACGAGAAAGCGATTCATCACTTAAAAAGTCGTCCAGCTTAGCGAGGTGCTCATCAAAGTAGTTAGTAAGAAGGATCTCGCCAAAGTGCTCTTTGGATTTAAAGTAGTGGTAAAAAGAACCCTTGGTGCCTTCCGCTTGGTTGATGATTTTCATCAGGCCAACACCAGCAAACCCGTGTTCATTAATAAGGCTAAACCCTGCATCGAGCATAGCTTGTCGCATGTCTTTCATTGTTCTTACTCTTTATGCTGAGAATGAGGAATAGTGTAACCAGCAACATACCAACCGTCCAGTCTAGCGCGTTAGGACGCTGTCAATAGTTGACTCGCTTCGTCAAAGTGACTTTTCTCTTATATCCCCCTTCTAAGCGACAAAACTTTTTTCAAGATAAGCGCATGCTATAAAACAAAAATAACAGCCTTACAGAGCTTGTTTGGTGCCTTAAAATGACTAATTTCGGGTGCTTTAAGTTGCTGTTTTTGTTGGTTTTTAATTTAGTGTTTTCTTAAGATCGCAATGATAGTCTTAGCTTAATTTCTTTAGGGGGCTAAATGGACACCAATAACAGCACTTATCATCACCACAGTTTTGCTCAGCAAGATTTATCAGAGCTTACATTTACAGCCTGCACGTTTATCCGTTGTGATTTCAGACGTTCGAACTTACGTGATGCAACGTTCATTAACTGTAAGTTTATTGAGCAAGGCGATCTTGAGGGATGCCACTTTGATATTGCCGACTTACGAGATGCAAGCTTCCAGAATTGCCAGTTGGCGATGGCGAATTTTAGCAACGCGAATTGTTACGGTATTGAGTTACGTGATTGCGACTTAAAAGGGGCGAACTTCACTCGTGCTAACTTTGCCAATCAGGTAAGCAATAGAATGTATTTTTGCTCTGCGTATATCACGGGCTGCAACCTGTCATACGCCAATTTTGAACAAGCTTGTTTAGAGAAGTGCGAGCTGTTTGAGAACCGTTGGATAGGGACTTACCTTGGCGGCGCGTCACTGAAAGAGTCTGATCTCAGCCGAGGCGTGTTCTCGGAAGATGTATGGGGGCAATTCAGTATGCAAGGTGCTAATTTATGCCATGCTGAATTAGAAGGGTTAGATCCTCGCAAGGTAGATACATCGGGGATTAAAATCGTCGCGTGGCAGCAAGAGCAACTGCTTGAAAGTATGGGTATTGTTGTAATGCCTGATTGATTCTTATCATTCGGTTGTAATCAAACACAGTCGCTAGAAGAAAAGCCCAAAGCTAATAACTTTGGGCTTTTCCGTACTTGGAGTTTCGTCTGACTTTTTTATGTAGGTCGTTTGCATGTTGTGAGGCTGGATGAGTGAGTTAGCAGTTTGTTATGACGTAAACTTTCAGTTGAGTGGTGCTTGGATTTCACACGCGATCTAGGTCACTCATTTTGACGTGCTACATTTAATTATCACTAGATATAAACCTAATCATCATCACGTTTAATTTATGATCAACAGGTTTAATTTGAGTTTTGTCACGTTTTATGGATTTTTAAATAATATCAAATTTGAGGGCTATATCTAATTAAGATTATTGACTTGTTGTTAATGTTAAATTTGTAATTAAATAACATGTGATTATCGTGATGTTCAGCATTAATTGGTGATTGACTCGATATTTTTAGTGACCCCTGTCTACATTATTGGTCATTTCTCTAATTCTACACTTCCATTGATAATAAACCCAACAACAACGAAGACGAATAACTGGGATTTATTATGCTTTATGACCTTATTGACCATGACTTAATTGACGTCATTAACCACTCAGAATATCAGTGGGAAGATGCAGTTAAAGAAACGACGCGTTATTTGCAGGATAAAGGTTATGTAACCGATAAGTATGCAGACGCGATCATTCAGTCAACGCATGATAATGGACCTTATTACGTACTTTGTCCAGGTGTTGCAATGCCTCATGCTCGCCCAGAGGCTGGAGTTCTAAAAACAGGCCTTGGTATCCATGTGTTTTCTAACCCAGTCGACTTCGGTTCAGATATGGGACCAGCGCATGTATTACTGACCCTAGCAGCACAAGATTCAGATACTCACATTGAAGTGATTCAAGCATTAAGCGAAATGCTGGTCGATGAAGAAAACATTGCCAAACTGGCAGCCTCTTCTTCAAAAGCTGAAGTGCTTGAAATTATTAAAAGTTACTAATAATAACCTTTGAAAATAAGGAATATAACGTGTCTACAAATATAAGAGCCAAAGTGCAAGCTTTTGGTGGTCACTTGACTGCCATGGTATTGCCAAATATCGGAGCCTTCATTGCTTGGGGCTTTATTACTGCATTATTTATCCCAACAGGTTGGATGCCGAATGAATATTTCGGTGAACTTGTTGGCCCTATGATTACCTATTTATTACCGTTACTTATTGGTTATACCGGTGGTCAAATTGTTGGTGACAAGCGTGGTGCTGTGGCTGGTGCCATCGGTACTATGGGTGTTATTGCCGGCGCTGAAATTCCAATGTTTGTTGGCGCAATGATCATGGGTCCATTGAGTGGCTGGGTGATTGTGCAAATCGATAAGCGCCTACAAGACAAGATTCCTTCCGGCTTTGAGATGGTAGTAAACAACTTCTCACTAGGTATCTTCGGCATGCTGATGTGTCTATTTGCCTATGCGATTGTTGGCCCGGCTGTGACTGCAGCGAACCTGTTCGTTAAATCTGGCATCGAAGCATTGGTTGCGACTGGTTTCCTACCTTTGCTTGCGATTATTAACGAGCCAGCAAAAGTTCTCTTCCTGAATAACGCAATCGATCAAGGTATTTATTACCCACTAGGCCTGCAAGCAGCAGCTGAAACCGGCAAATCTATCTTCTTCATGGTGGCGTCTAACCCAGGTCCTGGTTTAGGTATGCTTCTGGCTTACGCTAAATTTGGTCAAGGTCTAAGTAAGAAATCAGCGCCAAGTGCCATCATCATCCACTTCTTCGGTGGTATCCATGAGCTGTACTTCCCATACGTGCTAATGAAGCCAATCATGATTCTAGCGATGATTGCTGGTGCAGCGACAGGTATTGCAACGTTCAACCTACTTGATGGTGGTCTGGTTGCAGGCCCAAGCCCTGGTTCAATCTTCTCTTACCTAGCACTAACACCAAAAGGCAGCTTCTTCGCAACCATCGCAGGTGTAACAACAGCAACGATTGTGTCTTTCCTAGTGGCAAGTGCAATCCTGAAAGTGAGCAAGAAGACAGAATCTGAAGATGAGTTCGAGCAATCTGTGACTGACATGAAGGATATGAAAGCAGAAGGCGTAGTGGCTAAAGATCCAACAGCAGCGGTAAAAGCAGAAGCTAAAGACATCAAATTCGTCGCCTTTGCATGTGATGCAGGCATGGGTTCAAGCGCGATGGGGGCATCAACCTTCAAGCGTAAACTCGAAAAGGCAGGCTTTAATGTTGAAGTGAAGAACTTCGCAATCGAGAAAGTTCCAAGCAACGCTGACGTGGTCGTGACCCACGAGAGCCTTGAGAGTCGCGCAATCAAAGCAACAGGTCTTCCTGTGGTGACTATCAAGAACTTCCTACATGACCCAGCATTAGACAGCCTAATGGACACCATCGGTCAGCAAGCTTAATCAATATTCAGGGGTCAGATACTGGCCCCACTTTTCGGAGAAAAAATCATGGTTCAAACAACTGCAGCAGTAATTTGTGGTGAGAAAGACGTTCAACTGAGAACCTTCGATCTGCCAAAGATTTCAGATGATGAACTGCTGGTTAAAAACGTTTCAAACAGCATCTGTCTATCTACTTACAAAGCGGCGTTACTTGGTAGCAACCACAAACGTGTACCAGACAATATTTCAGAAGTTCCAGTAATGACTGGCCACGAGTACGCTGGCGTAATTGTAGAAGTAGGCGCTAACTTACAAGACCGTTTCAAACCAGGCGAACCATTTGTATTGCAACCAGCAATGGGGCTACCAACAGGCTACTCAGCAGGCTACAGCTATGAAACATTTGGTGGTAACGCGACTTACTCAATCATTCCTAAAGTTGCAATCGACTTAGACTGTGTTCTGCCATACAAGAGCTCTTACTACGCAAATGCCTCACTTGCGGAGCCAATGTCTTGCATCATCGGTGCTTTCCATGCGAGCTACCACACCACGCCTTACGTGTACGAGCACCAAATGGGTATTAAAGAAGGTGGTGCGCTAGCACTTCTTGCATGTGCTGGCCCTATGGGCATTGGCGCGATTGATTACGCGATTAATGGCCCAGTTAAGCCAAGTCGTATTGTTGTGACTGATATTGATGAAGCTCGCCTGGCGCGCGCTGAGAGCCTAATTCCGGTATCAAAAGCGGCTGAAAACGGTATTGAACTTCATTATGTAAACACGGCAAAAATTGATGACCCTGTCGCATACCTGAAAGACCTAAACGAAGGCAATGGCTACGATGATGTCATGGTATATGCGGCGGTTGCACAGGTTCTTGAGCAAGCTGATGAGCTATTAGGTAACGATGGCTGCCTGAACTTCTTTGCGGGCCCAACGGACAAGCAATTTAAAGTACCGTTCAATTTTTACAATGTGCACTATGAATCAACGCATATTGTCGGAACCTCTGGCGGTTCAACGGGGGATATGGTTGAATCCATTGAACTTTCTGAAGCGGGTAAGATCAACCCATCATTTATGTTAACTCATGTTGGTGGACTAGAAGCGGCACCTCACACTATCCTAAATCAATTGGATATCCCTGGTGGTAAAAAGTTAATCTACCCGCACATTGACCTGCCACTGACGGCAATTGATGAATTCCACAAGCTAGCAGGCCAAGACCCGTTCTTCGGTGAACTAGACCGAATTTTGAAAGACAATAACTACGTTTGGAACGAGCTAGCGGAGAAAGCACTGCTGGAGTTCTATGGCGTTAGCCTAACGGCTTAATCGATGATTTCGTGGCAGCGTGACTGCTGCCACGACCAATAAGGAACATGTTATTACGGTGCAAGACAATTTATTAGATGCGTTAGAAGAGTGCGCAACCGCCACTTGTTTTATTCAAGCATCTCATAAGCTAATTACAGCCAAGTTGAAGCATTTGTTACCAAGGGTATTCGTACAAGATCCTTTGGTGATTGAGTATGCCGTGACCCCTCTTCTCAAAGAAGATGGTCCATTAGTCGAGATTGATGTGGTATCCAAACTGATGTTTGCGATGGGTAAGATCTCACTAGAGAGTTACGCTGACATTAACTTGTTTGACCAAATGCACGGCTTTGTCATTCAACAAAAAGAGCCGATTTCGTTTAGTGATGATGTGATTTACGACTTCATCAGCAACCAATCTACGCTCTCAAAGTCCGATAGCAGTATCTATCTTGATTCGATTAACCAATTAAAATTTTCATCATTCGACTCCTTTTCTCAAGCTCGCTATGAGTCACTGGTCAAAACCGTGTTAAAGCTCGCTTGTGAGGGTTTGCTAGAAACCGTGGAGAACGAAATTTTAGATTAAGGCTTTTCATATGAAAGTTTCCCTAAATGTCAGTGGCTTTGAGACTGAAGCTGTATTCCCAGATAACAATATCGAACAAATTCATAAGCCATTGGTTGAAAAGTTTTCTCGCCTTTACCAAGAAAAAAACGAACGAACGGTGATATTCCTGGCTGCGCCTCCCGGCAGCGGGAAATCGACCTTAGCGGCATTTTGGGAACATCTATCCCAAACCATTCCTAATGCCGTGCCATTACAGGTTTTACCTTTTGATGGTTTCCACTACCCAAATGAGATTCTTGATTCGAATTACACGATACGCGGCGACGAGAAGATAAAGCTGCGTAGTATTAAAGGTGCCCACGAGACTTTTAATCTCACATCTCTGATAGACAAGCTAAAAAAGCTCAAAGTCCAAGATCCGAAATGGCCATACTACGACCGTAACCTACATGATCCGGTTGATGATGCTATTACGGTAGAGAAAGAAATTGTCGTGATTGAAGGTAACTGGTTACTGCTCAATGAGCCTGTATGGAATGGGCTTAATGAACTTGCTGATTTCACCATCTTCATTGATACCGATCCTAAATTTTTAGAAGAGCGTTTGGTGAACCGAAAGATCCGCGGTGGTTCAACACCAGAAGAGGCACTCGCGTTTTATCAAAGCTCAGATTCTAAGAATGTAGACATGGTTTTGAATCACTCCGTAAAAGCAGATCTGACACTGTACATGAACCAAGATGGTTCTTTTGACATTAATTGATTTTAGGAGGTCGCTATGAAGATCGTCGTCGACAGCCATACTCATACTCTTGCTAGCGGCCATGCTTACAGCACTATTATAGAGAATGCTAAAGCAGCTCAGGAGAAGGGGCTAAAACTTCTTTGCACAACGGATCATGCTCCAGAAATGCCGGGAGCCCCCCACTACTGGTTTTTCAATAACCAAAGAATTTTGCCCCGTTTCCTTCACGATGTTGGAATCCTGCGTGGAGTGGAAGCTAACACCCTGAATATTGAAGGTGACTTAGATCTAGCCCCTTCAACCTATCAGCACCTTGATTGGACCATTACTAGCTTCCATGAACCTGTGTTTCCACCCTCAACTGAAGAGGTACATACTCAAGCGCTAATCAATGTGATTAAAAGAGGGAAAGTCGATGTGCTTGGACACCTTGGCAACCCGAATTACCCATTTGATATTCGTGCCGTGCTTGAGTGTGCCAAAGAACACAATGTGGCAATAGAAGTGAACAATACCTCTTTGACGGGAAAAAGCCGTAAAGGCAGTGATGTTCGCTGCAGTAACATTGTGGAAATCGGTAAAGAAGTAGGCGTTTACTTCTCGACAGGATCTGATGCTCACTTCTGTGAGGAGATCGCGCGCTTAGAGCTCGCCATTGCACTACTTGAAAAGCACGGAGTTGCTGAAGATAAAGTGATAACGACATCTACATCGCGATTTCTTAACTTTCTGTTGTTGAGAGGAAAGAATCGAATTGAAGAGTTTAGAGATTTCTATTGAGTACTATTTTTGATGTCATGTGTCGCTAAAGCAAAAACGCCCAAAGTGAATAGCGTTGGGCGTTTTTCTTTAAATTCTCTAAAGGCTTAAAAGTAACCAGTATCTGAGATTAATGCATACCTGAACGCATTTTGTCGGCAAGAGCAAAGAAGACAAACAGCACGAAACAGACTAAAGCGATACATAGTGAAACTAAGATCGTAGTCGCGTCTTTTGAAATCAATGGAACAACGATAGAAGCTAACGCTACCAACATAACAAAGATATGAACGATTCGTCCGGGAATTGGGTTTTTATGACAGAATGAAGCCCATAGATAACGCATTTTTAACACCAGTATAATATTAGTGGGTTTATTCTATTTTCTTAGTGAGTGTTTTGTAAATAATGTTTTGTTACAGGTTTCTGTAAATATGATCTGAGTCGTTTTAGTATAAAACTGATTAAATAACAGAAGCTTATTGCTATTTTATAGAATGCGTATCATTTTAATGGTAATCATAGTATTCCGTATCCTTTGGAATGATAAGTCAAAAATTGTTCGGTTTTTAGTTTCTTGACTGAGGATCTCATTTATTGAGTATTCTATTAAGAAATCGTTTGCTTATTGCTATTCATTTAGAAAATATTAATTAGATTGGAATTGGCTTTAGATAGGTGATTCGTTTTATTGTATTTATCCAAATAGAGTTTTCGAATTGAGATCGCGGTAATCTTGTCCGCGATTCTGTTTGGTATACTCAATGTTCGTTCAATAAATATGATGGAGATGATATGTCGAAAACCGCGAAGATCATTAATGAAGACAAATTGGTCAAGAAGGCGCTGGAAGTCGGTTTTAAAATGGCGAAATTACAAGGTTTTGATTTGCCACACTCATCCCAACCAATAAAAATTAAATCAGTGTACTTATTTTTGGTCGAAGTGAATCAGATTACGCCTCTACCTGAAAGTAAGCTTGACGGTGCGAACATTAAAAAGCGTTTGGCGTTATGGATACACAAAGCTTTGCCGGACAATGATCCGCTGAAGTGAGCTTGTATTACCTCATTTTATATTTGAAACCTAGCGACCTTTCGCTAGGTTTTTTGCTTTTGGGAGCAGTAAAAATAGCCCTAGTACTCCCCAAGCTTAACTTCATTCATATATTCGCCAACCTTGCCTGACATCAACATCAACGAACTTTATCGGTTTGTTAGGTGCTTTAACGTGCCGGTATGCACTTAGTGCGTGGCTTCAAGCTTGACAGCTTGGGCCTTACTTACAACTATTAAGTTGATGATTTTCAATTCGTAATCCATAGATTTACCGGAGTTGAATGACTAAGAGCATCGGTGTGGATATTCATTATGACGTTCAATCTGAATGAACAGGATAAATAGAAAGGAAGTACCTCTTATGATGTCTTTACTGTTTTTGTTGTTACTTGTGGCGATGCTATGCGCCTTTTTCGACAAGAAGACTGCTGCTTATGGCTTTTTTGCTAGCTCAGTGATCCTTGGTTTGTATTGGTTTAACCACCATGCCACCGACCCACTATCAATTTTATTGTAAGGAGTTAGCATGAATCGAAATCAGTTAACTCTCTTGAATACTCTTGGGCTGCTAGGGATGACAGCTGTGCTGTTGACCGGCTTTATTCTTCAGTTTGTTCTTAACGAGTTGCCTTGCCCGTTATGCTTATTGCAACGTATTGGCTTTGTGATGGTCGCGTTTGGCTTCATGTTGAATGTGGTTTATGGGCCTCAATCTCGCCACTATGGTGTTATTATGATTGGTGCCTTGTACGGTGTTGCGACATCGCTAAGGCAGGTTTCCCTTCATGTTATTCCCGGAACTCCTGGTTATGGTAGCCCTATCTTTGGGATGCACTACTACACTTGGGCTTTTGTGTTGTTCACTGCGACTATATTTGCTGTCTCTGTTCTTTTGATACTGACCAATAAGGCAGAGTCTCAAGAACCATACAAAATGAGTAATCTAGGGCGTATTGCGTGCTTATTGGCAATTGTCGTCGTTGCGCTCAATGCCCTTGCTACGTTCGTTGAGTGTGGACCTTATCAATGCCCTGATAACCCCGTGAGTTATTGGTTGTTTAATCAAGGTGCTGGTTAAAGCTGACTAACTAATAAGACAAGCCACAGCATGTACTGTGGCTTTGTTGTTTGTGCTTTTAATTGTATAAGCGAACTGTTTGATGTGACTTCATACTAAACGACTTGTGCTGGTTCTGTTGGCTTGTGGTTTTCGCCTTTATTTGAGCCTTCGTTTGTAATGTGGTCGTATTTCTCTGTTAAGTGATCTTGAATCTTTTGGTGATAGGCACCGTTCAGTTTGTAGAAGCGGAAGTAGATGATTAATGCAATGGCAAAGAAAAAAGCAGGTAGGCCGACCATGATGCATTGCATGCCGAATACTGTTTCAGGGCTTTGCGTTACGTTAGGCACATAGTCAACGGCAGTGAGCGCGATACCGATAAAGAAAGCGGCAAATGCAGAGCCTGCTTTCACAACCAGTGTTTGCACGGAGTAGGCGATACTTTCACAGCGAGCCCCCAGTTTGAACTCACCGTAATCGACCGTGTCAGCGACCATGATGACGTTAAGCACCCAGAATAGAGCTGTACCAATTTGTAGGAAGACGCCTGCCGTTGATATCAGGAGAATGCTTTGTGTGTCATACATGCCAACGTAGATGAGTACCGCACTACCTAAGATAGGGAAAGTGGATGCACATGCCCACAGAACTCGGCGTGAAAACATCTGAGCAAGTTTAGGGAACAACACTAGCGTGATTAGGTTAGCAATACCCGCATAAGCCATGTAGTAAGGGAATAGTTCTTCATTACCAACAACATAAGTGAAGTAGTACACAGCAAAGGCGGTAATAATGTTGGTCGCGAGGTTATAAGACAACGCCATGCACAGAACGCTAGTCAATTGGTCGTTTTTGTAGATAAGCGCGAGAAGCTTTTTCAGTGAAACCTTTTCTTCCGGTTGTGTTGTGTCGAGGTTAGCCGTTGAATAGCGCTCTTTCACATTGCGTAAAGTAATGAAAGTAGAGACTAAGAAACAAGCGATCAACAAGAGGGTGAAAATCTGGAAGCCGAACCCTTTATCGTCCCCACCTACGTAGTTCACGAAAGGCATAGCGATAGCTGCGGTTACTATCCATGCAAGGCTCGCGAAAAATCGAGGGTATGGCACAAGCTCTTCACGTTCACGCTTGTCCAAAGTCAGTGTTGGGACCAGTGACCAAAAAGGGATATCCATTAGTGTGTAAGTCATGCCCCACAAGATATAGGTGACAGCGGCGTATGCGATTAACCAAGGACCTTCGATGTAATGCGCACTAAACACCATCAGAAGAACCACGGAGTTAGCGAGTGTGCCAATTAAAATCCAAGGTTTGAACTTGCCCCATCGAGTACGTGTATTGTTGACCAACCACCCCATAATAGGGTCATTGACGGCATCCCAGATGCGTGCGACGAGGAAAATAGTTCCGACTGTAGCAGCAGAAATACCGACTACATCCGTGTAGTAAAACATTAGGTACATATAGACGATGGTGATTGCGAAGTCTTTACCAAATGCGCCAAAGCCATAACTTAGCTTGGTATTCATTGAGATACTCATTACCACTCCTTACGCCTCCTCACTGAGAAGGCGTTAATATTCACGTTATTGTATGTTTTTATTAGTATGAAATTACTTGTTAACCCACTCTGGTAACCAGCCCTGATGGGCTTCAATCAAGTCATCAACCAGCGCGTATATCTCTTCTATTCCAAGTACAGCGGCAGTATGAGGGTCAAGCATCGCAGCATGATAGATACGGTCACGGTTTTCGGTGAGAATCGCTTCTGTGAGTAGAGTCTGAACATTAATGTTGGTTTGCATCAATGCAGCTAAGTGGTTTGGTAGACGCCCTGCTTTGATTGGTTGAACACCATTAGCATCCACTAAACAGGCGACTTCAACACAGCAACCTTGAGGTAAATTGTCGATTAAGGCTTCGTTTTTAACGTTTCCATAAATGACGCTCGGTATACCTGTCCAGATAGAGTTCATGATGGTACTAGCGTATTCATGAGACTCCTCAACAGTGATCTTGTCCGCTGTTTTAAACTCTTGAAGGTCGCGCTTCCAATCTGCAATTTGTTCGACACAACGTTTAGGGTATTCATCAAGTGGCACTTTATAACGTTCGATTAAATCTGGACGATTTGGCTTGATAAAATAGGGGGTGTATTCAGAAAAATGTTCAGAAGACTCTGTCACGAAGTAACCAAGCTTCTTAAACATCTCATAGCGAACTAAGTTGGTGCAGCGACCATTGTGATAAATACCCGGCTTAGGCGCTTTGCCACTCTCAAAGGCTTCAAGTAGGTCTGGATAAATGTCGACGTACTCACCGCTTTCTGTCTTCTTCTCGAGGGTTAGGTAGTAAGCCATGTGGTTAATGCCTGCGCAGGTATAGCGAAGATCTGCGTAATCTAAGTCTAGGTCGCGTGCTAGTTCTTCAGCTGTACCTTGTACTGAGTGACACAAACCGACTTGTTTAATGTGCGGATACTTCTCGTACATTGCCCATGTGTTCATTGCCATTGGGTTTACGTAGTTGAGCATGGTAGCGGTCGGGCAAACCTCAGTCATGTCTTCACAGACACTCCAAAGGTGCGGAATAGTGCGTAGTGAACGCATAATCCCGCCAGGCCCCAATGTGTCAGCAATTGTTTGTTCAAGACCGTGGCGTTTACACACTTCGAAATCTGTGACGGTACATGGCTCGTAGCCACCGATTTGAAAGGCTATGACAACAAAATCTGCACCTTGTAGTGCCTCTTTTTGATCTAAATGGCATGAAATCGAGCCGGTCGCGCCTGATGATTCCATCAACTTACTGACGACAAGGTGAGACTCTTCTAATCGGTTCTCATCAATATCCATTAATGCGACATGAGCATTTTGTAGTGCTGAACGGTGGAAAACGTCGCCAAGAATGTTCTTAACAAAAATGGTTGAGCCTGCACCGATGAATGTGATTTTAGGGCTTTGCATAGTGGAATCCTTTATCTCTCTTAGTTCTTTGTTGATGCAGATAAATTACACCTAGAACCCATGTCGATTCGTCTCAGATAACTTAATAGCTCTCCTGTTTTCTAATATTTTTAAATTAGTGAATGGAAATCTTAGGAAATGGGATAATTTCTTGGGTTTTAAGGAGAGGTGTCGTGCAATGAAGGCAGTTTTACACTTAAGGTTTGAACTCTAATCACAGAGTTCTGATCTTATGAAATGGGCTATTACGGCTCTATGATCGCCTTCTGAGTTTTATTATCGAGGAGCTGATAAAAGTCTGGTATACGATTTCCTAAGGAGCGAGACATGCCGCAATCAGCCCCAGATACGGTGAGAATTATCACTTTAGACAAGTACTCGTCCGAGACCGTGTCGGTAAGCCCGCTGTCTCTATATTCTTCCTATGAGAAAATCGATATCGAACTCAGAGCCCCTCACTCCATGCCTGGTTATCATTGGCATGGTCAAATTGAGGTGAATATACCCTTTGGGGATGATGTGGAGTACATTATTAACGGCAGTCCGGTTGTGGTTAAAAGCGGATCGATTGGCTTGTTTTGGGCATCGGTACCGCATCGACTTACGAATCCAGGCCAATGCCATAATATGGGGATCATTAACATACCGATTCACCATTTTATGTCGTGGGCTCTCAGTCGGGATTTAGTTAACCAGATCACTCACGGCAGTGTGTTGCAATCGAATTCTTGTTCGCTGATCAGTGAGTTTGAAATCTCCCGTTGGGCACAAGAGATAAAGCATTCGTCCGAAAGTCGTCAACAGTTGGCTATGGATGAAATTGGCTTGATGCTTAAACGAATCTGCCTTGATGGCTGGCAACAACTGTTGGTAAATCGACAAGATAAGTCGACTAAGAAAGGGGTATCGAAACACTCCCAATTCTATGTCAGCCAGATGTTGGAATATATTGCGACTCACCATAATCAACCATTGACCGTTAAAGATATCGCTGAACATATCGGGTTACACAGCAACTACGCGATGAACGTATTTCAGCGCACGATGCAGATGACCATTAAGCAGTACATTACTGCGATGCGTATCAACCACGCTCGTGCTTTGCTGAGTGATACGGATAGAACCATTCTCGATATATCACTCACGGTGGGCTTTAATTCGAGCAGCCGATTCTATGAAACCTTCCAAACGTACATTGGTGTCACGCCGACTCAATATAGAAAATTAGCTAGAGAAGATCACCGATGGAGCAGCCACGGAGCCAGCCCGCTATACGACCTTGAGAAAGGGGCGTGTGACGGTAAAAGGCCATTAACGACGACGGACAGTTAGCGATATTGATACAACCCGATAAAAGAAAAGCCACAGCTTCTGCTGTGGCTTTGTTGCTATGGAATCAAGAGAATTTGTGCTCTCTAGATCGTTATCGACTAGCGATTCACCTGCTCAACAATCTCTCTTGTTAGACGGGCAATCTCGTCCCACTCTTTGTTTTCGACGAGCTTCTTATCCACCATCCAGGTGCCACCACATGCCAATACCTGAGGAACGGCTAGGTAGTTGCCAATGTTTGATGGCGTGATACCGCCTGTAGGCATGAGTCTTATGTCGCCATAAGGTCCGACTAACGATTTCACCATACTGATACCGCCAGAAGCTTCTGCTGGGAAGAACTTCAAGGTTGTTAAGCCCATCTCTAATGCCGCTTCAACGGTGCTTGGATTGTTCACTCCAGGAATGATATCGATGCCGATTTCTTGGCATGCTTTAACCGTGTTTGTATTGAATCCCGGTGATACCACAAACGTTGCGCCCGCTTCTTTGGCTGCGAGTGCTTGCTCACGGTTCAAGATGGTGCCCGCGCCGATCAGCATGTTAGGCTGAGCTTCGCGAAGCAATCGGATAGCTTCAACAGCGGCGTCTGAACGGAACGTAATCTCAGCAGCTGGAAGGCCATTCTCAGCCAATACTTTGCCTAGTGGAATAATATCTTCAGCGTTATCAAGCGCGATAACAGGGATAACTTTAAGTGCTTTTAGCTGTTCGTTAATTGTAGACATGGGTTTACTTCTTAATAGGGTTTGAAAGAGTATTGGTGATGGCTTTTGGAATAATTGCACCGTGGTGCTGAATCACTAGTCTCGCGAGTGCATTACCTTGTTGGCAGGCTTCTGACACAGAACCTCCAGAGAGGTAACAAGATAAGAAACCACCGTTAAAAGAGTCGCCTGCAGAGGTGCTATCAACCACAGTTTCGACAGGTGTCGTTGTGATTTTTACTGGCTCATTTTCGGGGTTTTCGCTGATCAAGCAGCCTTCAGCACCAAGCTTCACAACAACGGTTTTGACGCCGAGTGAATGCAGCCTTCTTATGGTGTCTTGCGGCGTTGTATCGCCCCACAATAGTTGTTCGTCATCAAAGGTAACCAAGGCGATATCTGTCGTTTTATAGGCAAGCTGATAAGCTTCTTTGGTTGCGTCTTGTGAGTCCCACAACTTTGGTCGATAGTTACTATCAAAGGCGATGGTAACGCCACGTTCACGTAAGCCTTGGATGATAGTGAGTAATTTGAGTTGATCGCTATGTGGCAAGATCGCCAGAGAGATCCCGCTCAAAAACACCATATCAACATCGCAAAGTTGGGCGGTTATCTTATCGAAATCTGGGTGCTGCACCATGTAACGAGCAGCAGAGTCATTACGCCAATACAAGAATGTGCGTTCGCCAACGTCGTCTAATTGAATCAGATACAGGCCTGGCGAGCGCTGTTCGTCGATAAGCACTAAATCGGTTGATAACCCTTCATCTTGCCAACGCTTAAGCATCTCTTGGCTAATGGAATCTGCTCCAAGAGCCGTGACGTAACTGGTACGAATCCTAGGAGTATTTGTCGAACTGGAATGGCTGGTGGCACTTCGGTTCAAATACACAGCGGCGTTGAGCGTATCTCCACCATAGGTTTGTTGCATGGTACCGAATGGAGCGCCGTTCAGTTCAATCATGCACTCGCCGATAATCGCAATGTGGCTCATAAGTGTGCCCTTACAGAAGAATGGGTATTGCTAGCTATAAATGATGGAACGTGGCTACAAGGAAGGTTGCCACGTTGATTCTGTTCCCAATAGGTTGGGAGGAAGTGTTATTTGTTGTCTAGTTTTACGAACAATAGCGTTAGAACATAAGACAGTACAAACACACCCACCACGCCCATTAGTGCTTGAATGAAGTTTTGCGTACCGCCAGCAAGGTAAGCCGGCAAGCTGAAGACAGAAGAAAGAATGTAGCTTGTTAGGTGCGTATCGATTGTTACCGAGATTGCACCGAATACACCAGCAGCCAAACTCGCGGTCATCATCGCTTTGGTGTACTTCGTTAGTACACCAAATAGAGCTGGCTCCGTGATGCCTAAGATAGCGGTAACACTTGAGCCCATCGTAATTGAAGATTGCTCTTTAGAAACTGTCTTACGTTGCTTATGCCAGATAGCCATTGTCGCGCCTGCAATTGCCATGTTACCCAAGCACATGATCGGCATAAGTAAATCCTTACCATACAGTGCAAAGTTGTTCAGACTGATTGGTGTCATGCTGTGGTGAATACCAAACACAATCGTAATCGGGCGAGTCAGACCAAACACAAAGCCCGTTAACGTCGGAGAGATTTCCAGTAGTGAACTCATTACCCAACCCGCGCCGTTACTTAGCCAGATACCAGCAGGGCCAACAAATGATAGCGTGATGGTCGAAGTTACCGTAAAAGCAAGCAGTGGTGTAAATACAGGCTTCGCAGAAGAAGGAACTAGACGGTCAACTAACGGAGTCACTTTGGACAATAACCAGATTGCTAGAATCGCAGGAACAATTGCGCCGCCGTAGTTGAGCAGTTCAATCGGAACTACGCCAAAAACCGTCAGCTCAGGAGCAGCGCCAGCATCTTTTAGCATCGCCGCTTTATCTACTAGTTTGGGTGCTAACATTGCGGAGGAAACAGCAAGCGCAATGTATTCGTTTACTTTGAATACTTTAGCTGCAGAGAAAGAAACCAGCATAGGTAAGAAGAAGAACACAGCAACAGAGATTGAGCGGAAGAAATAAACTGTGTCTGAGGTTTCAGAGATAACATTGGTCGCAATAAGACCAGACAACAGACCCATCAACATACCAGCGCCAGCAATTGCAGGCACGACAGGGCCAAAGATGCCTGCGACAATGCGCATTACGCCCTGGAACAGCTTGCCTTTCTCTAGCTCATCAGCCGGATTAGCGTCAGCTTGTTGAGTGTTTGATAGCGCGTTGAACCACTTCTCGACCTCAACACCGATGATGACTTGGGTTTGGCCTTGTTGAAGTACCACACCTTTCACATCAGCGATCTGCTTGATAGCCTCTTCGTCTACCAGAGACTCGTCGGCTAATTTGAATCTCAGCCTTGTCATACAGTGCGTGATACTCACGATATTGTCTTCACCACCAAGTGCAGTGATTAATAACTGTATATTTTCTTTGAAATTTTTCTTCTTCGATGATGACTTCGAGTTATTAATAACGGCATCATTCTTTTCTACCATTTGCATACTACACCTGTTATTGGAATATATTTAACTCGAGCAATCATAACGACAACCAATTTAAATCCAACGGAGTAAAAAGAGATCTCAATCACACTTAAAATCCGAAAAATTATTTTTTCACCGTTTTTGGCCAATTGGTATGTTTTGTTTATCAAAAAAAATCACTTAACGTACCAATTATTTTTACGCAAAATTAGCGCTTGAAATGTGGTTTTTAAAGCGGTTAGATAATAGGAGTTGACTTAAGTTTAGGTTATTTAATTGTGAAAGAAACTATTATATCTGATATCCACTGTATTATTACTAAACCAGACAGGCACAATCTCATTACCGTGGTAGTTGAAACGAATGAAGGCGTGACTGGGTTTGGTTGTGCGACATTCCAACAAAGACCGCTTGCTGTAAAAACAATGGTCGATGAATATTTAAAACCTATTCTTATTGGTAAAAACGCCAATAATATTGAAGACTTATGGCAAATGATGATGGTCAACGCTTATTGGCGAAATGGCCCTGTTATCAATAATGCAATTTCCGGTGTTGATATGGCACTGTGGGATATTAAAGCCAAATTGGCGGGTATGCCGTTACATCAATTATTTGGTGGTAAGTCTCGTGATGCTATTCCTGTATACACACACGCGACTAGCGACACGATGGAAGGCATTTATGAGCTGGTGGAATCTTTCCTAGACAAAGGCTACAAGCACATTCGTTGTCAGCTTGGTTTCTATGGCGGTGTTCCAACCGATTTGCATACCACTGAAAATCCGACTGAAGGTTCGTACTACGATCAAGATCAGTACATGGACAATACTCTAACGATGTTTAAGTCGCTGAGAGAGAAATATGGTAATCAATTCCATATTCTTCACGATGTGCATGAGCGCCTTTTCCCAAATCAGGCAATACAATTTGCGAAGGAAGTCGAGCAATATAAGCCGTACTTCATTGAAGATATTCTGCCGCCAAATCAAACGGAATGGTTGGATAACATTCGTAGCCAAAGCTCGGTATCATTAGGTTTAGGTGAGTTATTTAATAACCCTGAAGAGTGGAAATCTCTGATCGCGAATCGTCGTATCGACTTTATCCGCTGCCATGTTTCACAAATCGGTGGTATTACGCCAGCTCTGAAACTTGGCCATCTATGTCAGAACTTTGGTGTTCGTATTGCATGGCATTGCCCACCAGATATGACGCCAATTGGTGCAGCGGTAAACACGCATTTGAATGTGCATTTACACAATGCCGCCATTCAAGAACATGTCGAGTACAACGAGAATACGCACAAGGTATTCCCGAACGCTGCAGAGCCAATTAATGGCTACTTATACGCGTCGGAAATCGCAGGTATTGGTGTTGAAATCGACCGAGAGGTTGCTGCCGAGTTCCCTGTTATGTATCGCCCCCACGAGTGGACTCAAAGTCGCCTTCCTGATGGCGCGATTCACACTCCATAACTCATTGAGTTAACCAAAATGGCCGCAGATAGCGGCCATTTTTTTTGTCTGAAACTTATCGTTAGTTTTAGCTTCTTTGTCAGTCTTCGTTCCCGATGTGTTGCTGTTTCTGGCCTAGCTAATCAATCAGCAAGTAATCAGAATTTTCATATCCAAACTATTAGTATTACCTCTCACATGCCTTCAATTAACTGACTTTAAATAGTTCAGTAATAATAAGCTGACTATCATGAAAATACTTCATTATAAGTGCACATTAATTTACCCACTTACTAGGGTTTTCTTTTCGATAAAAGTTTAAGTTTAAGTTTTATTTGATCGGTTCATGGAAAAGTAATGATGTACATTAATTATCACTGTTAATATTTATAATATAGCTTCGTTAACCTTTAATTAATTTAAATAAATAGCCTGATAGTTATTAAAACGGTTTAATATGATTTTAAATTAAGTAGTTGAGCGTATTGCTATAAATTCATCCAAGTTTGACTGTTATTTAACTTGTGTTGTGCAATAGAGGTTATTTTAGCTTTTAACTTTGCGTTTTACATTTAAAGTGTTGAATTTAAAGGTTATTTTAATAAATATAAAACAGTGATTTAGGTCTGCAATTCCAGATGGATAATATTGTGAGTGAGGAGTTAATTAGTCAATATATGCCCTAGAAATCGAGTCGAATACTGTCCATATATTTCAACTTGAAATTCAAAAAGTTGCTATGCAACTAATAACAATAAAATAATATTAGGGTTTATATGAAAAGCACATTCAAACTGTCTTTAGCTGCTGTTTTAGTTTCTTCTGCAATGGGGGCTCATGCAGGCATTGCCATTGTTGATACAGAAGAAGGTAACTTCTCTGTTGGTGGTAACGTTGAGCTGAACTTCAACTACCAAGATAGAGAGTCGAATGATAATGGTAACGCAGAGTTCAACCAAGATGGTCGAGTTCTGATTGAGTTCGCTGGCGAAAAGTACACCAGTAATGGTCACTATGTTGGGGTTAAAGCGCAGCCTCTATTTGAAAGCACAGGCAATGTCGCACTCGATGATGCCTACTTTGAGTTCGGCAAAAAAGACGGGTGGGCGATCAAAGCGGGTCGTTTTGAAGCCTACGATATGTTCCCTGTAGGCCTCGATGTTTTCCTAGAGTATTCAGGTGATACCTCAAATGAGCTTTATACGGGTGGCAGCGCTTATGTGTACCAGATGAAAGAAGCTCGCGGTCGTGGTTCTGATGGTCAGTTGATGTATAGCCAAAGTTTTGGGGATCTGTATGTCGAAGTAGGAACGATGATCGGCGATCGCTCTGACTTGTTCTCTGATAGTTACCATGGTGTGGACGTAGACCACGACAACGCCAAAGATGCCTTCCTTGTTCGCCCGGTTGTGTCATATAAAATGGGTGATTTTACTGTTGCAGCCTCAATGGAAACTAACTTAGTTAGCGATGCAGTTGTCGACACCTCGGGTAAAGATATCTCTGACCGAACTGGCTACGGTCTAACAGGTAATTGGTCTAATGATTCTTGGAGCGTTAACGCTAACTTTGCTTACTTAGATGCTGTCGATGAAACCAATGCAACTGCGGGTTTGAACGCGCTTTATAACAACTTCGGTATCGGTTACATCTATGGTGCGAACGAATATGATTCCACATGGGCGAAAGGTGATGTGACGGTTAACACGGGTTACGCATCTTATGAGTTCCAGAATGTGCTCGAAGTACAAGACTTCTCTGTTCTTCTTGGTACTTACTACACGACGGTCGACAACAAAACGACCAATACATCTGCGTTCTCTGAAGACGATGATTTTGGTGCTCGCGTACGTTTGTACTACGAATTCTAATAACAGTTGATTCAATTCTCCTGACAACCCGCCACTGTGCGGGTTGTTGTTTTTAGGGAGATACGGAAACTAGAGAAATTAAACGTGGGAAGACAAAGTAGCTGAATACAAATCAAACTGTTACTTTTTGTCTCGGAAGCTCATGCTCTCATTGTTAAAAGGCGTGTGGTAGGTGCATTGGTAGTTGATGTCAATGATATCGCTGACGATGAACAGCTCACCCGATGCTAAGAAACCTCGGTTGGTGATATTCATCGCTGCCGCATTTTTTTTGCAGCCGAGCAACTCTGCATCTTCTTTAGAAACGTTGATCGCTTGATACGTTGTTAAGTAGCTATCGATCTGAAGGCCTTTCGCCAATGCATGTTTCTGGATTGAACTTTCAATGATCTCGGCATTCATTTCTGGAAAGACGCTAACAGGGATCTTGGCTTCTTCTATCTGAACTACTTTGTTGTTAATCAATCGAAGCCGTCTAATTTTCCAAATGTAGTCATTGTCGTCTAAAGAGAAAATCTGCTGTTCATGGTTATTAGGTAGCGCTTTATTTAGCTGGAGCTTTTTATAAGAGATCTCTTCAAAACTGTTTTCAGTAATGGAGTTGTACACCAGTGGTGTGCCAATGAGAGAAGTGTTGACGAAGTAACCAGAACCCACTTTAGATTTCACCATGCCAATAGCTTCTAGCTTGGCTAGTGCTTTACGAATCGTGAAACGAGATAATCCATATATTTCAGACAGTTCTCTTTCTGCAGGAAGCTTATGGCTGATACTGTTTTGACAAATTTTGCTCACAATATCTTGAACAACTAATTCATATTTTTTCATTCTAAAAACTTAAAAAAGCACTCATGGTGATTAAATTATAGTTAACTAAATCAGAGACTCAGCGCATTCCGAACTAGCCGATAATTCTAACATAGAAGGCTGATTAGATGATGAGAAATAGGGTGTTTTGGAGGGTGAATTCGAGGGTTATATCTAGGGGTGTGACTTCATTCTCTTTCTCGATTAGATAAGGGGGAGATAGAGGTATTAGGCAAGCAGATAATAAAAAGCCACAGCATTTACTGTGACTTTTAAACCTGACTTGAAGAGGCTTAAGCGGTTGCAGATGCTAGGGGGATCATCTGCAACGCCTAATATCTAATGAGTGTGGCTGCTATTTACCCACAAAACCGTTGTACAGCATGTAAAGGTGCGCGGCACTCCAAGAGAAGTTATTTGCGCCCTGAACCTCGCCCGTTTCTGGGTTGTAGTTCTCCTGAATCGGGGTGGCTTCTGTTAGGCCTTGCGCATTTTGGAATAGCTTGTCGACCATTTGACGCGCTTCTACACCGTACCCATAGTTGTCCATACCGCGCACACCAAAGTAGAACTGATCTAGCCACACGCGACCACGCCAGTAAATATCTGGGCCGTAAGCCGGGTTGTCCATTGATGCCGTACCTAGCGGAATCTTAGGTGAGTTAAACTTGCTAGTATTTAGCATGTTTTCCACGACTTTGTCCGCGTGTTCTTGCGTCGCTGCGTTGTTGAATAGCGGTGACCAACCTTCAGGGCCCATACCGCGTTTCACCAACACCGGACCTGCACATTGATTAGGGAGTCCATTTGGTATTACTTCGATATCGTAGTAGAAGCCCGTTGACTCATCGTACATACAACGGTTGATGTACTCTTTGGTGTCCGCTGCTTTTTCTGCAAACTCAGCGGCTTTGTCTGCTTTACCCAGTACGTCGGCGATTTGCGATAGGTATAGGTTGTCTGAGTACCAGTAAGAGGCCTGATCTACTGACTCTTGCATCAATGAGTAACCTGATAAGTTGTTTGAATCGTCTGTGTTCTCGTTGAACTTCACTTCCCAATCTTTCTTCGCCTGAGCCAGCTTGTTCATATTCTCAACTGAATCATCGAGGTAAGTCACCACTGAACCGTCTGTGCCCATAGCGATGTCATACGTATTGTCGAAACCATTAGTGTCATGAGCGTAACGACCCATTTGGTCTATCACTTCCGCTTTTTCTTGTGTCGGTTGTTCAGATAATCCTTGTAGGTTATCGATAGTGTCGATAAAGCCGAATACGCCTGCGTTATCACGCCCTGATTCCCAACCCGCTGCAACTTTCGCAGGTATGCTCATTGCTGTGTAATCACCAGAAGTCAGTAATTCATTGTACTTCTCGATACTCGTTTCTTTGATCCACGTATCGCCATTCGCTTCGTCTTTATATTGGAACTTCATGTCGTCCACAAACGCATCTGGTCCCCAAGAACCGTTATTCACATCATCTTCGAAAACGGTATGAATTGGGTCTTTCGCTGCGCCATATTCCGGTATTCCGTTCTTGTTGGTATCACGAGCGCGTAACCACCAATCGTGGAATGCCACTAGCTTCGGATACATTTCTTCTAGCCACTTCTGCGCTTCTTCGGGACGGTTATGTTCGTCTTTCAGTGCCGTATACACTTCCCAAACAGCCCATGCAGCCAATGATGGCTTAGTATTACGCTCGTTCCAGTTCAGGCCATCGGTCGCTTGAGGGAACACTTTTTTGTATTCTGCAGACATGCCTTGCCAGCGTTCAGCTGGTAGGTTGTAAGTCACGACATCAAGTAGGTAGCCCTCATCCCAAGGACGGACTGGATCATCAGACTGCACTTGGTATTGGAATACAGTGCGAATGTTTTCCATCGCTACATCTGGGTTGAAGTGTGACATTGCGTAAGCTTGTTTCCACGTATCCCATGGCCATGTCATGTTGCCTGAGAAGTAAGGGGCCGTAACGGAAGGGGTTACCGTGTCGTGGTCAATCGCACCCGCAGCACCACGCCAGTTCGCGTTCAATGTTTCCATTGCTTTTACTGCAACAAACTCATGCTCTTTTGAAGCCGCATCGTTGGTGAGACCGTTTTCTAGGTATTCTTCCCAACGCATTGCTGAATCGTGCATGTAACCTTTTGGATCGGCCATCACTTTATACAGTTTTGCAAACTCAGACGCTTGTTCTTTGGTGTTTTGAACGTGAGTGTAAGCCGTGTATAACGTGATCTCTTCGCCATCACCTAGAGAGGCCGTTTGCACGAAACCTTTCTTGTCGTCATTGATGGTAGAAGTTTCTGGTTTGATAGAACGCGTTACTTCGAACTTTGAATCGCCAGATGTCAACAATGACCATGAATCACGAACTGCGCCAAAAGAGACTTCTACACCACTGTCTGTCGCTGCAATTTCACGGGAGTAAGTTGGATAAGCTTCTTCAACACTGCGGACTGTGCTGTCTTCATTCTTGTATGCCGTGCCATCATCCGCACGATAGTTTTGCATCAACTCACCATCCCATTCACCTTGAATATCCAGCTTATTTGGGTTCTTGATGGTGGTTTTCACAAGAGAAGTTCGATTAGTCACAAAACGCATTTCTAGCTCGGCTTCGATACCGTTATCGCCTGTATACGTTTGAATCAACGCACCTGGTTGTGAGTATGCGTTTGTCAGTTCTAGCGGCATTGGCTGGCCGTCGACAGTCAGAGCCAAACGGTCAAAACGTGCAGCCATGAATGATACGTATTCTTCGGTCAATAGCGCTGTACCACCTAGCGTGATTTCACCACCTTTGGTGTCTAACGTGTGGCCATGCCATGAGCCGTTATCGAACATTGGAATGTAGCGCAGGTGGCCGCCGTGCAAATCACGTAACGCCACTGGTACACCTGCACGATCGATGGTGTTGTGGAATTCGGTTGCTTTAAGTGGAGCATCCACATTCGAGCTATTATCACTACTATTGCATCCGCTTAGTGTTAGAGCAACCCCGACAGCAATCGCACATAAAGACGTTTTAAACTGCATGTTATATCCTTCATTTATTGGTTTTTGAATCTGATCAGGCGAAAAAAGGTCGAGACATGCCCTGCCGAGTTTCGTGAAGAAGATTCAGCCTTATTTATTTCACTTATTGGTATGAGAAAAGAGCGCTATTTGCGTCTATTCTTTCTTTATTCAACTTGTTTAAATAACAAGTTATTAATTATTGAATAATATTGTAGCCTTGATGGATTACGACTAGATTCTTTCTCAATCAAATATAATTTGTTATTAGTGCGTGTTAATCATTATTCGTTTGCCATCGATATGGCTTTTAATAATTCACCGTCAATATTTGGAATCGTATCAGAAAGAAATATCTGATTGCCTGGTGTGTAGGTCATTAACACATTTCTGAGCCGTTCACTGCCTTCTCCATTCTTGTTTTGTACATCAAACTCAATCAGTTTGTTGTACACCTCGTTCGCCAGCTTCTCTTCTTGTTCTTCAGTAATAGCAATGCGTCCTATACAGATCGGAGGGCGCACGTCATGGCTGAATACTTCATCTCTAAAGCGCTTAGCAAACAACGTATCAAGCTTAGAACCTTCTTCAAAAATAAAACGGCCTTGATCTTTGAAGCGGTATTGATCTTCGCCTTTTAATTCTACGTAGTCCATCATTTCTAATGCTCGAAAATATATAGCTACTGACGTATGACTCAGTTGATATTTATTGGCAATATCTTGTGGTGACCATTTTTTTCGTCGCAATAGATACAAAAAATCAAACAAGTACGGATATTGATGGAATATTTCACTATTTATATCAGTAATAAACTGTTCGTTCTCTTGCTGTAGCTGTTTGCCTCGCATAGATAATTCTACTAAGTCAGTATCTAAATGAGTCGCGTACGAGAGTATTTTATCCAGCCCTAAAGACGTGTTGTGCAGTTGTCTTTTAATGGTTGAGAGAGGAATTCCCATCCCAGCAGAGAGATCGGAATAACAAATCCCCTTCTCTTTGATTTTTTCTCGTAAAGCAGCAAGTAAATACGTTGCAGAATTATTCATCTAACAATGCCTGTTCTATTTTTGTCAGCATCCCTGATAATAAATTCAAGAGAATCCTACTCTTGTGATTTTGGTTCCAAATATTTTCAATATTAACTATGAGTTGAGTTTTGCAAGTTTGAGAATTTTACTTGTTGTTTATTGAACAAGTTTTACTCAATGTTACTAACGTTTAACTCATTATCAGTATGGGGGTGAGTATAATTGTTTTGATGCGTAAAATTAAGTTCATATCGGTTTTTAGTAAAAGTTTTCTTACGAGAGATTAATTTGTTGGGTGGGAAGTATCAATAAGTTGTACTTGGGAATTTAGTCTAGATTGATATCACAAAGTATTCTTGATTAACTGGTATTTTATTGAGGAGGTGACCAGTAAAAATATTGTTATAAGGAGTAAGGAGGTTAGTTAAATGGAGAGTGTAATTATTGAAGCGTAATCATATTATATAGTTATTCCCCAAACTTCCTATATATTTATCCTATTTATTACTCGATCTTAAAATTACTTGGTATCTCACCTTTCTCTCTTTGCTTGATAGGCGGAAGGATGAGATTACCTGCAAGCAGATAAGAAAAAAGCACATCCAATAGGACGTGCTTTGAATGTTTGAGCTTTCTGAGTCGCGAGCTACATGGCTAAGTTTTCATTTCTTAACTTGGTGAGTGCTTTTAGATGACTTTGTCTTTTGAATTCGCTAGCGGGTTATGACAGAGCAAGATTATTCGATCTTAGATATTGCGCTTCAATTGGGATACGCAGATGCCTCACAATTTATACGAGCGTTTAAGCGATCGAACGGATAACACCGCTTCAATGGAAAAAGAACAAAAAGAGTGCAGGTGATGACATAAACGTATAACGCTTATAAAGCACCGACCATATTCCCATCTGAAGCTGATTTATGTTGATGATTGACTCGTTAGTGAATATTGAGAAGGCCGTCGTAATGATGGTCTTTTTTGTACTCTATTGGTTGTATATTCTACTCGAGACTTTTAATTTATAAACGTTCGCTATGAATCTTGATGTGTGGCACTTTGTGTCTTTTTTCCATCAATAACATGGCGATCACGGGAGTATGTATGAGTTCTAATGAAATCAAAAATGTGGTGTTTGATGTGGGCAATGTCATTGTGCGTTGGGCACCTCTGGAAATTGCCCGTCTTACTTTTGGTGATACTGAAGACTTGGAGTCTCGAGCTCGTTCTATTTTCCAAAGCACGATTTGGTTGGATTTGAACAAAGGATTCTTGACCGAAAGTGAGGCCAAGCTTCGTTATCAACAAGAACTCGACTTATCCCCGTTAGAGTGCGAACGCTTGTTTTATTACGTTAAGCAAACGCAGATTTTACTGCACGGTTCAGTTGAACTCATCGAACGTGTAAAGCGATCTGGGTATGGTGTGTATGCGCTTACCGACAATGTGGTCGAGATTGTTGATTACTTAAAAAATACCTATCAATTTTGGGCGTTGTTTGATGGTGCGGCAGTCTCCGCTGAGCTTGGTATGCTTAAGCCACAACCTGAAATCTACCAAGCGCTTTTATCTAATTATGGGCTTAAAGCTTCAGAAACCGTCTTCCTCGATGATATGCCTTATAACGTTGAAGGTGCGAGATCTGTGGGTATGGCTGCTATCCAGTTTACTGATGCCGTTCAGTGTGAAAACAGCTTGCAGGCGCTTGGCGTTAATTTAATAGATTGACACCTTGGCAAATGAGTTAAATTTGAGGATGTAGAAAATGAAAAGATACCCACCTAAGTCTATCGTTACATTCTTGTTTTTGACCATGTCGGTGCTGGTTTTAGTCGTGGCTTTCGTGCTTCAAATTCGCGGTGAGCAAGCATGTGATGGTTGCTATGAATCAGATAAAGGACAGTTCAAGTTTGTCCTTTACGATGGAACTTCACCTGCGATAATTCCAAGTATTCACAACGAGCTATTACTCAAGCAGGCTCCTTTGATGAAGAGCTTCGGCCTGGACTCAATACCGGTCATAACAGTGAGAGTATGGCAAAGCCAAAAGGCCTACTTAGATGAGCAAGAGCGTAGCATTGGACAGCGATATGCGTTTTCTACAGGCTACATCGAGCCTAAAAGTAATGAAATCAGGCTGCTTTATTTTGGTGGTGAAATTCAACGAACAGCATTGCATGAATTTGTGCACTTACTGACACTTCAAATCAACCCCAATTTTGCGAATAACCCTCGTTGGTTGTGGGAAGCGGTGGCTATCTATAAATCTGAAGATTATTGGTTCCACATGAATAACAGGAATGCCATCAAAGCCCGTTTTGATGGGCTTGTTCAAGAGTTATATATCAACCCTAATGGTGGTTCAACAATCTATGAAGTCGGTTATACTATCGGTGAGTTTATCGAGCGTTCTTGGGGGGAGGAGGCTTTTATCAAGCTCATAAAGAGTAACGGTGATGTATCTGGAATAACGAATGAGCCGATAGAGTTGCTATTTTCAGGGTGGAAGGATTTTGTGAAAAATACCTATCTTAGTTCACCACAAAGCGAGTATGAGAAGGCTTTAGAACGGAGCCTATTACAGGCCTCAGAGCAGTGAATGAGATGAACTGTGTAGAAAGTTAATCGTACGATAGAACAACGCTGTTTATTAGATTAAGAGCCATGTTATTGAAACATGGCTCTTTTTGTTTTTAGATTTGGATACGCAACTTGCTTGTTTAGTCGTGGGCTTGTTCGGCATTCAAGTGTCGAATCAGCTTTGCTGGTGTGCCGCCGTACAAGCAGTCTGGTGGTACATCACTGTTGACCACAGAGTTGGCTGCGATCACAGAGCGAGCACCAATGGTCACACCTTGGTTAATCACCGAGTTTCCACCAATCCAGACATCATCTTCGATTGCGATAGGTAGACAGAAAGTTTCCCACTTGCGACGACTGAGGTGGTTCAGTGAGTGAGAGGCAGTGTAAAACTGGACACTTGGTCCCACCAATACATTGTTGCCAATTTTGATGTTGGAGCCGTCAAGCATCACCACATTCATGTTGATGAAGGTGTCGTCACCAATCTCGATGGTTTTGCCAAACTCACAATGAAAAGGGGGCTGGATTAAGCTGCTGCTACCAACCTTACCAAATAGCTGCTCTTGCAATGTGTGTTGCTGGTCTGGGTCTTGGTGGCTGTTGAAAGCCATTAGCGACTTTCTGGCATTGGAACGCACGGTTTCAATTTCTTGGTCTGCACCATCATATACTTGCCCAGATAGCATCTTTTCTAGTTCAGTTTTAACGTTTGTATTACTCATGCTTGCCCACTTTCCGAGAGTCTCGGTCTAAATGACGAATACTGCAAGATTAGCGATTTTCGGGCATAAAAAAAGAGAAAAGCCTCAGCCTTTCTCTTCCTATTTTGTGCTTTAAGCACTAATGCTAAGTGAGCCCAGCTATTCAGTAAAAGGCGCGCTTTGCCAAATTAGATTTGCTCAACGAAACCCATTAGGTGTTGTTTCACTTCGTCTGAAGCAAACGCACTTTCTACAGAGTACTTATAGATTTCTACGTAATCTTCTTTTGTTAAGCTGAATGTTTCACACACACGCTTCACTTCGTTAGTCATGGTTGTGTTCGACACAGTGCGGTTATCTGTGTTGATCGTTACAACGATGCCGTCTTTCTTGAATTCAGCAATTGGGTGGTCGCTGAATTTGTGAATACATTTAGTTTGAACGTTACTTGTTGGGCAAGTCTCAAGTGCAACTTGCTTCTCTTTAACGATGTTGTACGCGTCTTCGTTACCTTGGATGTGAACACCGTGGCCGATACGCTCAGCATCCAACATAGTTACTGCATCGTAAACGTTTTGACCATGCCATTGCTCACCAGCGTGCACGGTAATGCGGTAGCCTTTTTCAAGAGCGTATTGCGTGTATTCAGGGAATTCAGCGCAGAAACCTGGCTTTTCGCCACCAGCGATATCAAATGCAACCACGCCTTTACCTAGGTAAGGTTGGCCTGCGTCGATTACGTTCTTGATAGAATCTTTAGGGAACATACGCAGTACAGACATGATGTAGTTGCCCTTGATGTCGTATTTCTCTTCAGCACGCTTCATGCCTTTAACTGCGCTTGCAATGATCGTATCAAGAGACAGACCTTTATTTACGTGCAGGATTGGTGCAAAGCGAACTTCTAGGTACTTAACGTTTTCTAGTGCAGCGTCTTCGTAAAGCTCGAAAGAGATACGTTCAATCGCTTCTTCAGTCTGCATCACTTGCAGTGGCAAGCTGAAACAAGCCAGGTACTCATCAAGGTTTTTGCAATCTTCTGGCACCGTTAGAGATTGAACAACCGCATCGCGATCTTCAGGCAGTTCGATTCCGTACTGTTTCGCCAGATCAATAATGGTGTCTGGACGAACACTTCCGTCTAGGTGGCAGTGCAAATCAATCTTAGGGAGTGCTAGAAAATTCATGAGTATTCCTTAGGTCTATTATTTTTTTGAGTTATTAACTCATAGGTTACATGGGCTTAAATTAACAAGTTTGTGATATGATTTAAAGTGACATAAAGTCATCATTAATCTGAATCTAAGGAATATCATGGTAGATGTTAAGAGCTTACTCAAATGTGATATGAATTTACTGCTGTGTTTACACGTGTTGCTTGAAGAGCGCAGTGTGAGCAAAACGGCAGAGCGATTGTTCCTTAGTCAGTCTGCGGTGAGTAAGCAACTCACCAAGCTACGCTCTTTGTTTGATGACCCTTTGTTTGAACGCGAGTCAAAAGGTCTGTTTCCAACCCCGAAAGCCACCTCTTTAGCGCCTAAGATTCATCAGATCCTTCTGCAAGTTGAACAGCTAACCGTGCCGGACATCTTTGAACCGAAAGATAGCGAACGCACTTTTAATATCGATCTTGTTGAAACCGCTTATACCGCGATTTACCCTAAATTTATGCCTAACGCGCTGGCAGATGCGCCGAACATTACGGTAAACAGCACTACTTGGAGCAGCGAAACTTTTAAGCGCTTACTAAAGCGTGAGGTCGATTTTGGGATTGGAATTTTTGAGCTCGATGAAAGGGCGAGTACCCACATTCAAAACATTCCTGCCGAGCTGAACTATGTCGAATTGCTGCAAGATTACTCTGTGTGTTTGATGCGCAATGATCACCCAGTGCTTCAAGAAGAGTGGAATCTGCAAGCCTTCCTTAAATACCGTCATATTCAGTTAGTGACCGGTGGCGTTGGCGACTGGTTGCTACTGGAAATCTTACAAGCCAAACAGCTTCAAATTAACAAAGCCGCCAACGTGTCGGACATCACCAGTGCAGTAAAGCTTTGTAAGCAAAGCGATTTGCTGATGTGTTATCCGTACAACTCGGTTCGTGACTATATTGAGAGTGGCGAGCTGGTGATGAAGTCGATTCCCATTGAGTTGGTTCCCGGTGGTTTGTTTTTGCTTTGGCATCGTTACTTTGACTCTGAACCAAGCCACAAATGGCTTCGCGACCTCATTGTTAATAAGACTCAAGAACCTCAGCTGTAAACTTCAAGCTACGATGATCAAAGCGGCGAAATAACTTTTTGAAATTTATTTCGTCTTTTTAGAATGAGCATCGTCTTACTACGGGTGCTAAATGCCCGCCAAGAATGAGATATCTAAATGAATTCAATGCCATTGATTCCGCAGCAAGTAATTGAAGAGGCTTGTGAGTGGGCCATTATGCACGGTGTCGCTTTTCGTCAGTCTGACAATGCCGCGAGACATTGCCCTTTTAGCCTTGCTCCAATGAGTATTGAGCGTGAGGTTTTTGAACGCCTGTTGAAGGTGACGCCGCTGATCACCAAGCTCATCAATAATGTTTCTGAAGACCACGACTTTTTACAGTCATCATTGAGCGATATGGCGAAAGCCGACCCGTTTTTTGGTCGCTTGATGGAGTTGCACCGACAAGCACACGGCAGTGCGGATGAGCGCTTGAATCCAGCGCGACAACCTTTGTTGTTGATGCGTACTGATTTTATGGACGATCGCCAACACGGTGCAAAAGTGATTGAGTTTAATGGCATTGCGGCAGGAATGGCGCCTTTTGGTCAACGCGCTACAGAGTTCCACTCATTCATGCAAAACCAATGGCCAAACGTTTATAACCATTGGTTGGAAGAATTGTCAGCAACACCAGCTGAAAACCAAGGCTTAACGCAGTTGGCTGATGGTATCGCTAATGCTGCAAGGCAAGTGAAAACCGATTTCGATGAGCAAGATAAACCAGTTTTCTTGATGGTGGTTCAGAAGAACGAAGACAATGTATATGACCAACATTTGCTTGAGGTTGAGCTGCAAAAACAGGGCATTCGCACGGTTCGTCGTACCTTTGAACAATTGAGCTGTCAGCTTTCAACAGGAGATAACCAACGTTTGTTGCTGCAAGATGTTGGTGCGGTCGATGTGGTGTATCTAAGAGCTGGCTATCAGTATTCAGATTACTGGGCTCCAGAACTCAACGAATCGATTTGTTGCCACACGCTAAGTCAGACTCGCTTGTTTATGGAACAACACCATGTCGCAATGAACGCGACCATCAGCCAACAGTTAGCGACCAGTAAAACCATGCAAATGCTGCTGACCATGATGCCAGCAACAGAATACACACGCTGGAGTTTAACGTTAGAAGAAGCCGAATTGGCCAAGAGTGTATTAGCCGATATGAAGCCAATCACCAGTGAATCAATAGAGTGGTTTAACACGCAAGCTAATAAGCAAGAGTGGGTGTTGAAAAACCAAGGTGAGGGCGGCGGTCACTGCGTATTTGGTGATGACATCAGTGAACAATTGAACCAGCTTAAACCGGAAGAATACGACGCTTGGGCTCTGATGCAGCGCTTGTACCCGCATGAGCGTGACGTGCCGACCATTGCAGTGCGTGATACCCAACAAACGCTCGTGACAGACTTAGTCAGCGAAGTGGGTTTGTTCACCGCTTACTACAAAGGTGAGCCAGTAACAGAGCTAGACGGCTACGCGGGCTATTTAATCCGCAGCAAACCCGCTAGCGAAAATGAAGGTGGAATCCACAGTGGCAAAGGTATTCTCGATTCGCTGGTGTTGATTGATTAACTCCTGATTCTGACAGATAGCAGATAAAACAAAGGCCAGCATGTGAACGTTGGCCTTTTTGTTGGTCGCGATTTTGTGGTTTGAACGAGTGCTTAGTCGCGTTATGCCGGAACCTTAAAACAAGAATCTTGATTGCTGTATTTTGGTACGAAGCACAGTTTGTCTGCCGACATCTTTAAGCCGTTTTGCATCTGGATATGTGTTACTGCCCAGATCACGCAGCCGTGAGGTAAATTGAATAGCGAGCGAGTTTGAGTGAACAACACGCCGTCATCATAGGCCGGTGTAATGTTCGTCGCTTTACCTTGCCATGCCTTATGAGTGGTTTGCACATCAATATTTGGAACAATCAGTGAGAGCATTTCTGGCTCAACGTCCTTTACGACTTTCAAGCAGATACGACACCCATCGTAGTATTGTTCTATCCAGATCTTATGTGGAATAGCGTGATCATCCCAATTCAGTTGTAAGATATGTTCCATGACTTTGTCCTTGGTATCTAAGAAGGAAAGGCAGTGCTCAACACTGCCTGAATTAGCTCAAATATTATTCGTAACTTAAACCATGTCCGAACGGGTAGAGCGTGTCAGCTTGGTCATATCCAGGGTAGTCTGAGTCTTGGTTCTGAATGGCTTGCGCGCTATTAGCCAAAGCAAATGGCAGTTTTCCTTGAGGTGCAAAGTTACCTGAAAGCACTTCCATTAGGTTACTGTCCGAGACACCAAATGTAGCTATCACGGCGCCGGCTTGCTTAAGGTTACTTTGATCGTCTAGTACGAAGGGTTGTCTAAAGTTGATGGACAATACCGTTTTGTCTGCGCCCACTTCGTTCATGACGGCTTTAATGTCGCTTAGGCTTGGTTCGATATGCCAAGAGGCGGCAGTAGCCATTTCGCTGAACGCAAGAATATCGAGTTCATCTGGGTTTGCACCACCAAAGATAAGGTCAGGATCTGAACCTTCGTTAGATACGCGAACACGAATAACCGCATAGTCCGTATCGGCTGGAACTGGTGGACGTGTTTCTCCCGTTTCGTAATCACCAGAAGTCACGGTAAAGTTGTACTTGTCGTCTCCTGCAATGTTTTCGTCCATTCCCATGACATACAGAGCAACAGGAGCTTGTGCGGTTGATTCAGCTAAAGGTAAAGTCTTATTGGTATTTTGAAGTAAGACGACAGATTTTTTCTGTGCGTAATCAGCGCGTTCTTGGTACTTCTCGTTGCCTAAAATCTCTTGGGCTTTTTTCTCATCAACGTAAGTGTTTTCGAAAAGGCCAAGCTTGAATTGTTCTTCAAGTAAGCGAGTTACGGATAGGTCGACACGCTCTTCGGTGAGCAGATCCTTTTCGACCAGTTTCACGATGACTTCTTTATCATGGAAACCTGAAAGCACATCAACGCCTGCTTCGACCGCCATTGCAACCTGTTCATCAATCGTTTTGTGTTCCACACCCCATGCTCGATCGCCAATAATGCCGGTATCTGAGTTCACGTTACCTGTGTAGCCTAATTCGTCTCTGAGCAAATCGGTGACAATGCCTTTTGAAAAGGACATACCAACATCATTTGGCATCCACTTTTGATCTACAGGGATGCCGTAGTAAGGCATGATTGAAGAAGCGCCAGCCTCAATTGCGGCAATAAACGGTTTTAGGTGATAATCAAAATTGTTCTTTGGATAGACTTGGTTCTTACCGAAGTCATAGTGTGGATCACCGCCGTTTTCTTGTGGACCGCCGCCAGGGAAGTGTTTGATGGTTAGCGCGATACTGTCTTCGTTGACCTCACCGCCATCCTGCAACCCTTTGATCAGTGAGCGCATAATGTCAGACGCTAAATCTGCATCTTCGGTAAAGGTCTCATGCACTCGATACCAGCGAGGTTCTGTTGCCAAATCCATCATGTATCCGTACATACTGCGCAGGCCGATTGAAGACCATTCGTCATTCATGATGCCAGCAAATTCAGTGATCAAATCCATGTCACGAGTGGCTGCTAAACCTGCCTCTTTAGGCCAAGCAGAAAAGGCACCTGAAGAAACGTTGATCCCTGCTTTAGCTGATGGATCTATGTGGTTACGAGCATTGGATTTGAATAGAGCGGGGATACCCATTCGCGTCTGTTCACGCAGTTCTTGAACACTATTCATGAACTGGGCAGCTTCTGTTGGGGTTATCTGACAGCCTGAACGGCCAGCATCACAATCAGGTGTGTTAGTTGGGGTTTCAACTACGCTGTTACGGAAGATAAAGCGCGTCATTTGGGCATCGGCAATCATGTCTTGTCCGGCACTGCTAACAAGTCCACCCTCGGCTGAGTTTAAGGTGTCAATGAGCATCATGCCGGCTTTCTCATCTAGCGTCATTCGGCTAACCAAGTCTGCTGCTCGTTCTTCTGGAGATAATCGCCAGTCTTCAAAGGGTTCCAGTTTTCCATTGCCGTTAGAATCTCGGAATTGGTAACCCTCAACGTTCAATACATCATGAACACGAGAGTGAACTTGGGGTTGCTGGAGGTTATTGTCGCTATCAGATGAGTTGCATCCTGCAAGAAGCAACGCGATTGCTATAGGTGTCAGGGTAAGACGCTTCATGGTCACGATCCTATTGTTAGTATAATAATAAGTACATGACCAATTTTAATAATTAACGGATTATTGGTTAACCAAAATAAAGCAAACTAAAGATTTGGATCACCATATAAATTTAATTGGTGATTTAATTCAATTTAGTACTGGAAATATATTGACGACGATTAAATAACGTAAACTTAATTAGATTTGATTTTTTGATATCCAATTAATCCCCCATTTAATTAGTGGTGTATTACTTCCATATTTTAAATCTAGAATAAAAAATTTATTGCCTATTTTATAGTTAACAATCTGCGCTGATGTAAACGATAGATAGTGACTATATTGGTGACTATAAAGGTGATTTCGACAAAGGAGCCTCCAATTGAACCAATCCAAATGTTATGGCTAGCCCAACAGAAGGAATTGAATAAGATTAATGATCTCAAGGCGATGCCTTGTCTTGAAAAGAGTGCCCATGTCGCAACGGACGAACCAACAACCGTAATAAACTCAAAGAAATGGTTCATGTTGGGCAAAGTCATGCACCACATCAAGCCAATAAAGAACCACATCACTTTGCGCGATTGAGTTTTTATCGATACGTAACTGCGAATAGCATTAATAATTACGCCTATAGCAGCCACTATGGCACCCATTAATATGAAATGGATACTCATAACAAAACAAAAGATCATCATCTGGTAGCGAAAACGCATATCATCTTTTTGCCAAAAGGCCATTACACCTATACAAAAAGCCAGGCCGCCAACTCCTTGTGTTATCCAGTTTTCCATATTTAGCCTTTATTTTTAGATGCTATCGAGCACGATTAAATAATTAACTTTGAGAGAATAATGCTCAACCATAAAATAACCCTCCGAAAGGAGGGCTAGATATAACGCTAAAGGTGCTATTGCATTAGGTTTAATTGACTAACTTAACGGCTTCACGAGTTAAATGAGCCAGCTGTTCCCAATTACCTTCTTCAATTAGCTTCTTATCCACCATCCAAGTACCACCACATGCGAGCACTCGAGGTATCGCTAGGTAGTCTTTGATGTTGTTTGGGTTAATGCCACCTGTCGGCATGATCTCAATATCCGTGTAAGGCGCAAGAAGTGACTTAACCATGTTGATGCCACCTGATGCTTCAGCTGGGAAGAACTTCAATGTGGTTAAGCCCATTTCTAGAGCGGCTTCTACTGTACTCGGGTTGTTGACCCCAGGAATGATATCAATACCAATCTCTTGGCAGGCTCTTACCGTATTTGGGTTAAAGCCAGGAGAGACTACAAACGTTGCGCCTGCTTCTTTAGCGGCGATCGCCTGCTCACGATTGAGCACAGTGCCAGCGCCGATCAACATGTTTGGTTGCGATTCACGAAGTAGACGAATTGCTTCGACAGCCGCTTCAGAACGGAAAGTGATTTCTGCCGCTGGTAGGCCATTTTCGGCTAAAACTTTACCTAGAGGGATGATGTCTTCTGCCTTGTCGATAGCGATAACAGGAATGACTTTCAGTGCTTTTAGTTGTTCTTTAATACTAGACATGTGTGGTCCTTAAGCGACGCCAAGCGCCGGTTGTGTGAATGCTTTTGGAATGATAGCGCCACGATGTTGAATCACCGCGCCAGCCATTGCGTTGCCTCTTTGGCATGCGGTCGCTAAATCTGCGCCTACAAGGTATGCCGATAAGAAGCCACCATTAAATGAATCGCCTGCGGAGGTGGTGTCCACCACTTGTGCGACAGGTTGGGTTGGCACGGGTTGTGGAGCCAAAACCGTACCTGAACCCTGATTCGTGGAATCTTGAATTAGGCAGCCATCAGCGCCTAATTTTATGATGCACTTGTTTACGCCTAATGTCTTCAGGCGGTTTATCGTTTGTTCTGGGGAGCTGTCACCCCAAATCAGCTGTTCATCATCAAACGTTACCAGTGCAACATCAGTGAGTTGATACATGGCTTGGTAAATGTTTTTTACGGTCTGATTGTCGTCTTGTGGCCATAGCGCTGGGCGGAAGTTACTATCAAAAGCGACTTCAACCCCTTGTGTTTTGAGTTCGACCAACAGATTGAGCAACGAGATACGATCTTCTTCCGGTAAAATAGCTAAGGTAATGCCACTTAAGAAAACCACGTCTACTTGAGTTAATGCTTGCTTGATCTGTGCGAAACTTGGATGTTGAAGCAGGTATCGCGCTGCAGATTGGTTGCGCCAGTATAAGAATGTACGCTCACCTTGGTCATCAAGTTGGATTAGGTATAAGCCGGGTGTGCGAGTTTCATCAAGGAGTACTAAATCCGTCGCAACGCCCTCATCTTGCCAGCGAGACAGCATACCTTTACTAATGGGGTCGGTACCAAGAGCAGTGACATAAGAGACTTTAACGTCCCCAAGGTTTACATTGGCTTCACAGCCACGACTTAGATAAATCGCGGCATTCAGTGTGTCACCACCGAATGTTTGATGCATTGAGCCAAATGGTTTTCCGTTCAGCTCAATCATACATTCACCAATAATGGCGATATGTTTCATCAGTTATGCCCTCTCTTCAAAGTAACGCTTAGCATTACCAAAACAGATGTCTTCAATCATTGGACCAAGCAGTGACATATCATTTGGTACTTCACCATTTTCAGCCCAGCGGCCAACCATGTCACATAAGATACGGCGGAAATATTCGTGACGAGTGTAAGACAGGAAGCTGCGAGAATCGGTCAGCATGCCGACAAACTGGCTGAGCAGGCCAAGTTGAGATAACTGCTCCATTTGGCGTTGCATGCCGTCTTTCTGATCGTTGAACCACCAACCAGAACCGAACTGGACTTTGCCCGCGATGCCGCCACCTTGGAAGTTACCAATCATGGTTGCCATCATCTCGTTATCGCGAGGGTTTAAGCAGTAAAGGATGGTGCGAGGCAATTCATTGCTTTGATCCATCTCGTCTAATAGGTGAGCCAATTCGAATGCAAACGTCTTATCGCTAATCGAATCAAACCCTGCATCTGCGCCTAACAGTTGGAACATACGCGTGTTGTTATTGCGCTGAGCACCAATGTGAAGCTGCATTACCCAACCCATTGCGGCGTAACGCTTGCCTAACCACACTTGAACCGCTGTTGAAAACTGTGCACATTCTAGTTCTGTGAGCGTTTCGCCATCGCGGCGTCGAGCTAATAGGGAATCTAAATCTGATTCCGATGGAATAGGTGCGTAGCGAACCACTTCAATACCGTGGTCTGCTGCACGGCAACCATGAGCGTTGAAATGTGCTAAGCGGCTATCTAAAGCACTTAGTAGATGATGGAAGCGAGTGATCTCAATGTCAGCAACCATACTTAACTTTTGCAGGTAATCAGCAAAGCCATCAAGCTCAATTTTGAACGCTTTATCTGGGCGCCAACTCGGTAGAACTTTCACATCAAATGAACTGTCTTGAGCGATCGCTTTATGGTGTTCAAGAGAATCAATCGGATCGTCTGTCGTACCTGCCATCACAACGTTCATCTGTTGCATGATGCCGCGAGCACTAAATTCCGGTGTCGCTAATAGCTCGTTGCCTTCATGCCAAATTTGGTCGGCTGTCTCTGGGCCAAATAGAGTGCCAGTAATACCAAATGGGCGGCGTAGCTCTAAGTGCGTCCAGTGGTAAAGAGGATTACCTAAGGTTTGAGGGACAGTTTTAGCCCATGCCATGAACTTATCATAATCGCTTGCATCTCCGGTGATCAGACGCTCGTCAATTCCTGCTGAACGCATGCCACGCCATTTATAGTGGTCACCTTCAAGCCAAATCTTAGACATATTTTCGAACTGACGGTCTTGAGCCACTTCTGCCGGGTTTAGGTGGCAGTGATAGTCATAAATAGGCTGGTGGCTTGCGTGTTCATGGTACAAACGGCGTGCAGTCTCATTAGACAGTAAAAAGTCTTCACATAAGAAATTCTTCATTGTTTGTACTCCTTATAACGCAGCCACGGTCGCAACGGCACCGTGTTCAATTAGTGATTGGTACGCTGAACATACCGCATCTATGACTTGCGGGTTTTTGCCTAGCTCGGCAGGGAAAATCGCTTCAACAGCAAGCAATGCCGGAACCACAGAAACATTGAGTCCATGCTGGTCGCAGATCTGGCGTAGTGTATCCGCCATTGGATCGCGAACATCAATCTCCTTACCTTGCTCATCAACACCAGATACATAGCGCATCCAGCCAGCAATAGCGGTTGCAAGCCATGTGAAATCTGAGCCTTGCTCTAAATGGAATCGTAAGCTGCCACCCATACGTTGAGGGATCTTCTGGCTGCCATCCATCGCAATCTGCCAGGTCTTATGCTTCAAGCTTGGGTTAGTGAAACGGTTGATCAGCAAGCTTGCGTAACCTTCTAAATCAGTCCCTTCAGGCATCGTTAACGACGGCGCTTGTGATTTCATCATCATGTCAAAAGCGGCTTTTCGGTAGCCTGCATCTGTCATGGTGTCGGAAATATGGTCGTAGCCACCAAGGTATCCAAGGTAAGCAAGGAAAGAGTGACTGCCATTGAGCATGCGCAGTTTCATCTCTTCGTAAGGCACTACATCTTCTACGAACTCTGCACCAGCAACATTCCAGTCTGGACGCCCCGCAACAAAATTATCTTCAATCACCCATTGGCGGAAGGGTTCACAGGCGATACCGCATGGGTCTTCACAACCAAGCAGTTCTGCAATTTCAGTTAGTGTCTCTTCGGTTGCTGCAGGTACGATGCGGTCAACCATGGTGCATGGGAAGGTGACATTGGTTTCAATCCAATCACGTAATTCTGGGTCAAGCAGTTGAGCAAACTCAATGATCGCTGCTTTTGCTACATGACCGTTCTCTTGCACGTTGTCGCAAGACATCACCGTGAATGGTGTTAAGCCACGTTCGCGGCGAATTTTTAGGGCTTGGACAATATAGCCAAGCGCAGATTTTGGTTGAGTTGGGTTAGCTAGGTCAGCGATGACTAATGGGTTATTTTTGTCGAGTTTTCCGGTCGCTGGGTCAGCGCAGTAGCCTTTTTCTGTGATGGTCATAGACACGATAGCGACTTGAGGCTCTGCCATTTTTTTTAATACGGTTTCGATGCCGTCTAGGCTTGGGTGAAGAGATTCTGTCACTGAGCCGATCACTTTAACGTCTGTGGATTCAGCGCCTTTTTCAGCTACGGTGTAAAGGTGGTCTTGCGCGCGAAGTGATTTAATTAGGTCTTCGCCGCCGAATAGGTTTATCTCACTAATGCCCCAATCAGTGTTGGTTTTGCTGAGCATTTCATTGGTGAATAGCGCTTGGTGAGCTCGGTGAAATGCACCAAAACCTAGGTGCACAATACGGCTTTGGAGTGCTGAACGGTCGTAGTCAGGTCGTAATACAGTGTTTGGCAGCGTAGAGTTAGCAACAGTCTTCATTATTCAGTTCCTTTTCCCGCCAGCGAGCCAACGGGATTTTATTATTTGATTATACGTTTGAGTGTTTAGCAGTCTTAGAATATCTCTGTGACCAAATTACGAACCGTAGCCCAGTACCAATTCAGGTAGGAACAAGCTCAGCTCAGGGATAAAAGTAACGGCCATTAGGGCAGCAATCAGTGCTGCATAGAATGGCAGTAACGGCTTGATGACTTTGTCGATAGCGATGTTGGCAACCGAACAACCGATGAATAGAGCACTACCTACTGGCGGCGTACAGATACCGATAGCTAGGTTGAATGTCATCATGATGCCGAAGTGAACAGGATCGATGCCTAGATCCAATGCGATTGGCAAGAAGATTGGAGTGAAGATCAGTACCGCTGGCGTCATATCCATGAAGATACCCACAATCAGCAGGATGATGTTGATGATCAATAGAATCATTAGCGGGTTATCAGAAACCGCCAATAATGCATCAGCAATCATGTAAGGCACATCGGCGTTCGCCATTGCCCAAGACATCCCCATTGATGCGCCAACAAGTAATAGAACGATAGATGTTGTTACTGCAGACTCAAGGATAATCTTTGGAATATCACCCCATTTCACTTCACGGTAGACAAGCACAGCTAAAACAAACGTGTATACCACAGCAATTGCGGAAGCCTCAGTTGCAGTAAAGATACCGCCAATGATGCCGCCCATGATGATGCCGATCAGTGCTAAAGAAGGTGCCGCTTTTAGGAAGGTATCCCAAACCATTGATAATGAAGGACGCGCTGCTACTGGGTAACCGCGACGTTTCGCAATGATACCCGCCACAATCATGATACTTAATCCCATCAAGATACCTGGGATGTAGCCCGCTAAGAACAGCGCCGCAATTGAAGTACCACCAGAAACCAATGAGAAAACGATCAGCGTGTTACTTGGCGGAATCAATAGACCAGTAGGGCACGAAGTAATGTTTACCGCAGCAGAGAAGTTTTCATCATAGCCGTCTTTCTTTTGTAGAGGAGACATGGTGCCACCAACTGCAGCAGCCGATGCAACCGCTGATCCTGAGATAGAACCAAACATCATGTTTGCCATCACGTTTACGTGTGCCAATGAACCCGGTAGACGACCACCCAACACTTTCGCGAAGTTGATCAAACGCAGCGCGATGCCGCCTTGGTTCATGATGTTGCCCGCCAAAATGAAGAACGGGATTGCCAGTAGAGCAAAGTTATCAAGGCCAGCAGCCATACGTTGAGCAACTACAGCGATTGCAGGCTCAAGCGGTAAGCTCATCAAGATGGTTGCCAGTGACGATAAACCAATCGCAAAAGAGACCGGTACACCGATTGTAAGCAGTACAGCGAAACTACCGAATAAGGTCAGTATTACTTGCCATTCCATTGTGAAATCCTTCTATCAATCAAGTTGTGAGTCGGTGATCAAATCGTCACCTGACATTAATTGTTTAACGCGTTCGTAGGTAAATACGACGGAGTAAAAAATCATCAAAGCGCCACTAATCGGTAAGCAGAAGTAGATGTAGCCCATTTCTAAACCTAGAGCGGGAGTCAGCTGTCCCATCGCAAGCGTTTTAGCAGCAAGTTGGCTTCCACCGTGTACCAGAACGATATAAGAGAAAGAAGCGATGGCTATTTGGATAACGATTTCGTTGATTAATTTGCGTTTGCCAGTCAGCTTCATCGTAAGCAGGTCGATGGCAAGGTGGCGTTTCAGACCCGTAGTGTAAGCAGCACCAATTAAGGCTACCCACATAAAGAGATAACGCGCGAGCTCGTCGGTAACAGTACTTGGTTTGCCAATAACATAGCGGGATAAGACCTGCCATATCACACACAGTACTAAGAAAGACGATAGAGACACTGTAAAGGCGGCCAACCCTCTATTTATGTAACTGACCAATTTATTCATGTTTATTTCCTTTCAACAAAATTGCGTATCTCATAACAATTGGTTTACCAATGTAAGAAATTGTTTCTATGTAGGGATGGGATGTTCAAAAATCTGGCTGAATCATAAGCTATTCATTTTTTGGTTGGCGTGAGCAACTTCACAAATGATTTTGGTTAACCAATTTGTGGGTTTTTATTGTGATATTGGTCAATCAATTTTAAATTTCGCTTTGACGGTTCCTTTCTTGAGCCCCAATATGAGCCCATAACAAAAAACACCCTACATTTTGGATAACCAATCCACGGAGAATAAGAATGATGATGACGCGTAAAACTTTGATTAGTGCGGTTGTCGGTGCTGCTTTCACTTTTGGAGCAACAGCTTCTGCTTATGCAGCGACAACATTGAAACTGAGCCATAACCACCCTCGTGACCATGCAGTACATGAAGCGATGACGTTTATGGCGAAAGAAGTACGTGAATTGACGGATGGTGAGGTGCGTATTCGTATTTACCCTGATGCTCAATTGGGTACACAGCGTGAATCTATGGAGCTGATGCAGAACGGCGCTTTAGATATGGTGAAAAGTAATGCTGCTGAGCTAGAAGCTTTTTCTCCCGCTTATTCATCATTCAACATGCCTTACTTATTCCGCGATCAAGCGCACTACTACAGTGTGACTGATGGTGAAGTAGGCCGTGACATTCTTAACTCTTCTCGTGATAGCGGCTTTATTGGTGTGACTTACTACGACGCTGGTGCGCGTAGCTTCTATACCAACAAGCCAATTAACACACCAGAAGATCTGAAAGGTTTGAAAGTTCGTGTTCAACCAAGCCCATCAGCAATTGCGATGGTGAAAGCGTTAGGCGGTAACCCAACGCCACTAGCTTACGGTGAGTTGTACACAGCACTGCAGCAAGGTGTAGTGGATGCGGCTGAAAATAACATTCCTTCTTTCAGCTTGAGCCGTCACAGTGAAGTATCTAAATACTTCAGCTTAGATGAGCACACGATGGTTCCGGATGTGTTGGTTATCTCAACCAAAGCATACGACAAACTGACTACAGAGCAACAAGATGCGCTAATGAAAGCGGCAAGTGATTCATCTGAATTGATGAAAAAATTGTGGGCTGAATCGGAAGCAAAAGAGCGTGCTAAAGCCGAGGAAATGGGTGTTACTTTTGTGGAACCAGACAAGGCTGCGTTCGCACTAGCGGTTCAACCTATGTACGACGCGCTAGATAAAGCGGACCCAGAATTGAGTGCATTGATTGACCGTATTCAGGCTGTTGAATAACGAGCAAATATAGAAAAAAGAGTAATACAAAAACAAGGTGTTACTGCATTTTAGGATATAGAGGTTGACCAATTATATTTGGTCATTATGATGGCGAGAGAAATACAATGGAAAGAAGTGACAATATCATCATGATGCCTTTCGAGCCGAAAAGACCTTATCAGGAGATAGGGTTAGTACTAAGAAAAGAACTTATTGAAGGCCTGTATAAGGTCGGAGATAGGTTACCTCCAGAACGCGATATTGCTGATCGTCTAGATGTAAGCCGCACTGTGGTGCGTGAAGCGATCATCATGCTGGAGCTTGAAAACTTAGTTGAGGTAAAAAAAGGGTCAGGTGTTTATGTCCTGAACATTCCTACTCATTCTCGCGAGAATGTGGTCAGCGATGATGCTGGTCCATTCGAGATGCTGCAAGCCCGTCAATTGCTGGAAAGTAATATTGCGGAGTTTGCGGCAACTCAGGTCACTCCGGGCGACATCATTAAGATGCGCTCTGCACTCGAACTCGAGCGCGAAGAGCTTGCAAGCGGCACCACCGATTGTAGCGGAGATGAAAAATTTCACATGTGTATTGCAGAGGCTACTCAAAACTCTGTGCTAGTAGACATGTTGAAGCAATCCTGGGATCGACGCGAAAAGAGTCCAATGTGGAATAAACTCCACTCTCACATCAGTGGTCAAGATTACCGTGAAGAATGGTTAGATGATCACGCTCGTATCCTCGCCGCCTTACAGCGCAAAGACCCTGTCGCTGCTAAGAACGCAATGTGGCAACACCTTGAGAATGTTAAACAGCGTTTGTTAGCGCTGTCAGACATTGATGACCCAAACTTTGATGGCTACTTATTTAGTTCTAACCCAGTGGTACTGCTTAGCACAGAAAGTTAGTTCTGAAAGCTAACGTTGAATTTAGCGACAAGGTTCCTCTTGAAAGCTGATTCATTCACTAGGTTGTAGATAGGTAATCGTCTTTAGACCGGCGTAGACCGGTGCTATCTCGGGCAGTAATTGTCATTGCTGTCATTAAGAAGTCGTTATTGCATTTAGCTTGATTAATTCGAGCCGGCTAAGTGCGTCTTAAAGAAAGGTAAGTCTCATGGAACAAACGTGGCGTTGGTACGGCCCTAATGATCAAGTTTCGCTAGACGATATTCGTCAAGCGGGCGCAACTGGTATTGTGAATGCACTGCACCATATTCCAAATGGTGAAGTTTGGACAAAAGAAGAAATCCTGAAGCGTAAAGCCATCATCGAAGAGAAAGGTTTAACGTGGTCGGTAGTAGAAAGTGTGCCTGTTCATGAAGAGATCAAAACTCAAACTGGCAACTATCAGCAATGGATTGATAACTATAAGCAAACTCTGGCTAACCTTGCTGAGTGTGGCATTGACACAGTTTGCTATAACTTCATGCCAGTGTTGGACTGGACGCGCACTGATTTAGAATTTGAAATGCCAGATGGCTCTCGCGCACTGCGTTTTGACCAAATCGCGTTTGCGGCATTTGAGCTGCATATCTTGAAGCGTCCGGGGGCAGAATCGGACTATTCAGAATCAGAGCAAGCGCAAGCGTTGTATTACTTCAACAACATGACGCCAGACCAAATCCAACAGCTGACCAATAACATCATCGCTGGCCTGCCGGGCGCTGAAGAAGGCTATACACTAGAAGCGTTTCAAGCACAGCTGGATCGGTATGCGGGAATCGACAAAGACAAGCTACGTGAGCACATGTCTTACTTCCTCGCTGAGCTGATGCCTATCTGTGATGCGAGTGGTTTGAAGATGGCGGTTCACCCAGACGATCCACCGCGTCCAATTCTAGGCTTGCCTCGCATCGTTTCAACGATCGAAGACATTGATTGGTTGACCGAGCATGTACCGAGCAAAATGAATGGCTTGACGATGTGTACGGGTTCATACGGTGTTCGTGGCGACAATGATCTGGTTAATATGATCAAAAAGCACGGTGACCGAATTTACTTTACGCATCTGCGTTCAACTAAGCGTGAAGAGAGCAACCCAATGACATTCCACGAAGCAGCGCACCTAGATGGTGATGTGGACATGTACAATGTTGTGATGGCCATTTTGGATGAAGAAAATCGTCGCGCAGAAGTGGGCGATCACCGCTTAATTCCAATGCGTCCGGATCACGGTCACCAAATGCTGGATGACCTGAAGAAAACCACTAACCCAGGTTATTCTGCGATTGGTCGGTTGAAAGGCTTAGCTGAAGTTCGTGGTTTAGAGATGGCCTTGAAACGCGCTTTCTACACCAAATAACGATTGCATCTAGCTTTAAAATATTCTTAAAAACCAGAACTCATGCTCTGGTTTTTTTGTATCTGAGCTAAGTAAAATCTAAGAGTTTGTATTACAGCGATCACGTCCCTAACTTGGTAAAAGCCAGTGGCGTTTGTCCGGTTTGCTGTTTGAAAAAAGCGATAAATGCACTGTTGGACGAGAACTCTAGCAGATGTGCCACATCACCAACTTGTCGGTTTTCTGAAAGCAGTTCAATCGCTTTAAACAAGCGCCATTGCTGACGCCATTCTTGATAGGTCATGCCTGTTTCGGCTTTGAATAATCGAGTAATCGTCTTGGTGCTTGCGCCAACCGAGCTCGCTAATGTCGACAGGGCTGGGGCAAGAAACGAGGCGGTTCGGACTCGTTTGCAAAAGCTTTTAAAGCGGCGATCTGTTGGTAGCGGCAAGATAAACGAGTGTTGATTGGCGCTGTAAAACTCTTCCCAAAACAGGTTGGCAGTATTGGTGGTTTGCTCGGACGCAATGTCCCAATCCCAAAAAGCCATTTTGTTGATCAGAGCCTTTAGTAGCTCATTTACTTCTACAATTTCTATGTTTTCTGGGCATGTGTAAATACCACTGTCGAAATAGAGCGAGCGATAGGCAACCACATTGGTCATCTGCGCTCGGTGCTTGGTATAGGGCGGGATCCACACGGCCTTGGTCGGCGGTAAAATGCAAAGGGCGTTTTCTAAGGTCAAGGTGATGCAGCCTTGCGGAGCATACAGAAGTTGCCCCTTAACGTGGTGATGTATACCCGAGTCATGTTTGCCTAGCTCTGCGGCAATGCCAATTACAGGCGCGGGTAAACTATCTGCATCAAACTCGATGGTCTCACTAATTAATGCCATTTGTCCCAATCTTGTTGTTTTTGGTTTTAATGTTGTTAACGGGTCAAGGTTAGTTTCCTCTAGACTTCGCGTCAAGTTCACTGGTCTTGGAAAAATGATGAAAACAAAACCTTCTTTGTGGCAAATGGTGCTGCTGTTGATGTTCCCGCAAATCGCAGAAACCATCTATAGCCCGACTCTGGATTCAATATCGAAATCCTTTGATGTTAGTTACACACAAGCCGCTCAAACTCTATCGATTTACTTCTCTGCATTTGCGCTGGGTGTGGTGGTATGGGGCGTGTTAGCGGATAAATGGGGACGTCGTCCCACCATGTTATTGGGGATGGGATTATTCGCCTGTTCTGCACTCATAGCCATGCAAACCGACAGTTTTACGTGGTTGATGATAGCAAGAGCGATGGGGGCTTTCGGACTTGCAGTTGGCTCTGTCGTCACTCAAACCATGCTTCGAGATGCTTTTAGTGGAACAGAGCTAGCTAAGGTATTTGGTTACATGGGGATGGGGCTATCGATTAGTCCAATCATCGGATTGTTGCTGGGTGGTCAATTAAGTCAAACAGGCGGGCATCAATACGTATTTACTGCCTTACTAATTATGGTGTTGGCACTAATAGCACACAGTTTGTGGTCTTTGCCGGAAACACAGCAATCTAAGCAACCGTTGCAGTTAAAATCGCTCGGTATACGCATGGCCAAAGACGGCAGTATTTGGATTTCAGCGCTGCTTGTCGCATCGTTCAATATTGCGTTGTTTTCGTATTACCAATTGGGTTCATTCACCTTCTTACAGCTTGGATTCAGCATCGAGCAGTTTGGTTATAGTGGTGTTGTGCTTGGGTTCGGAACCTTGTTGGGAAGTTTGGTTAATAAGGCACTATTGAAACGAAAAGTGTCATCTATCTCTTTGATTAGCTTAGCGGCAGGGCTTCAAACATTAGGTGCGGTGGGTGTCTATTTTTCACAGCAGTCAATATGGTTTTTACTTCCGATGATGCTGGTGGTGATGGCGTTTGGAATCGCGATTCCTAATGTATTGAGCCGTGCCTTGGTTCGCTACCAATCTCAAGCAGGAAGCGCTGGCGCACTGTTTGGTTTGATGTACTACACCTTGATCGGTACAGGGCTCGCTTTAGCGGGAATGATTCAAGATCTAGGCGTGGTACTGGTACTTTGTGGCGCGTTATCTGTGTTGGTGACGATACGCAGTCGACTCTAGCTTAAACGGTAACTTTCTGATCGATATCGATAAATTCCGCATTCTATTGGGTGCGGAATTTTTCATTTTCTTGATTCGTAGCCGTTGGCAACGAAGTATTGGCGAACGTGTTCTGATTGAGCCTTGTTTGACTGAGGTTTATGGGCAAGATTGTGCTAGAAGTGGCAGAGCGCTAGTTTTAGTCAGCTTTACGATTTAGATTGATGGAAGAGTGAGCAAGCGTTAATAGCTCGCTCTTTTTGTTTCTGGGAGATACGTAAGTTTGGTTTAACAACTTGATGAGTAACAGATCCTATACAGCTGAAAAATTAATGATTTATTTATCATTGTATGGTTTATGAGTCTGCTATGTAATAATCGCCGCCGTTATATATCCCGTTCTGTTTTGTATTCATCTAGGAGCCGTATTGATGTTTAAAAGGGTATTGCAGGCACTATTCTCGCCTTTTGTTGATTCAAAAAACAAACCCTCTGCAGAGCCTGCCCAAAAAGAGCAACAACAAATCGTTGCTACTGATTCTGTTCGCTCTTCAATCTTTGTTCCGCCTTCGTCAGCTCAACCATCATCATTAATCGTCGACAAAGCGATGAGCCTTCACGATGGTGAGTTTCTTGATTACTTGTTTGGAGAGTCTCGCCTTCGAACAGAGTCAGACCCATTTAGCGATTTTGTCGCTTGTCAGATCGAACATTTGATTCGCTCTCCAAAAGCCTTGCTCAATGAATTGCCAGTGATGCCAGCCTCAGTGACTACATTGATGGCAGAATTACAGAGCGACGAATTTGATGTCGATGCACTGTTAAGAGTGATTGAGCGCGAGCCGAGTATGGCGGCCGATGTGATTAAACTGGCTAACAGTGCGTTCTACAAACGTAATGAAAAGCAGGTGACGAACCTAAAAACCGCATTCTTAAATATGGGCTCTCAAGGCCTTGTTGAGGGGGTGGTGAATTCTTACATGAAGAACTTCACACCGGGCAATAATATTTACTGGCGTCATTTCGGTGAGAAAATTTGGAATCACAGTGTTCAAACTGCTTCTTTTTCTAAGGAGTTAATGAAAGAGTCGCCATCTCAAGAAGACCAAGCTACCGCATATTTTGTTGGGTTGATCCGTAACCTAGGCAAGATGATCATTTTCCAAATGATGGTGGAAGCTTTCAAGCATGTTGACCCTTCAGTTCCGCCTAACTCGTTGGCATTGAAGCGCTTGATTAATAGCTATTCTATTCGCCTGACTTACACGATTGCAAAGTTCTGGGATCTGCCTGAATCGGTACTGACTGTGATTGGTTATCAAGAGTCGAGCAGATACGCATGCACCCCACTTGGCCAAGCTGTGTTTGAGGCTAACTCTTTGAGTGAGCTGACGTACTTATTGGAAGAACAGGCGATCGACATCGAGCAGTTTAAGAGTCGATGCAAGGAGAGGCTGACGTCACCGGCAGCGTATAAGATAGCTAATCGCATCTATAAAGAGTCTGAATTGGCGTTGGTGGGATAAGCTGTCGAATTTGCTTTGTTAATTGTGGATGTTGTTTAAATCAGCATGCTTTAAATGGCCTTATTAATATGTAAGGCCATTTTTGTTTCTAGTTTTGATACATCATTGGTAGCTAAATGATGTATCAAAACTAGGGAGTAGCTTAGAACAAGGGGCTTAGCTGAAAACAATTGCTGCTTAAGGGAGCTCTGCTAACTCTTGCTTTGAGCGATCGATTTTATGCAGTTCTTTTTCGATCTTATGTTGGTATTTTTGAATCTTATCCGCTTTATCGTCTCTTTTTGCTTCTTCTAAGTCGGCTCTGTATTCGGCCAAATCTTCTTCATTGGATTCAATCTTCTCACGGAGATCATCCTTCAAGCCTTCATTAGTGCAGTTCTCTTTCGCGGCTTTTAACGCCGTGGTTAATCGCTCCACTTTGTACTGATTATCGTACTGCTCCGCTTTCTTTATTTGATATTCGATCTCACAGAATTTCTTTTCACAACCAGTTAGTGCGTCGCATTGGGTGCTCGCCATGCTGTTAAAAGAGAATGCGCAAAGAAACAGTAATGAGCCTTTTAAGTGTCGAGTCATGGTTTACCTTCTTATTATGGCTGTTTAGCTTGTGTTATTTTTTGTTGAGTATTACTTCCAGAGTACATTAGCACCCGATTACCTTGCTATTGGCAGGGGAGTGTTAAAGATAAGTTGCTGTACCTAATGACTTATTTTGAACATGGTTAGATTTACAAATGGCTAATCCATAACTTGTCGAGTTCGCACCAACCGAAACCATTCACTTGCGCGCCGTGTATCTTTTCAGAAACCTCTAAGTTGAACGCCTCTTGCTTGATCTCAACCACAATCCCAGAGTCATTCAACCAAAGCCGAAGCATCAACAGTGCATTCATTGCTAACTCAAAGTTTGGCTGGTTTGTTATTGAAGCTAAGCCTTGTTCTATTGTTTTTAGCATCTCAGAGGATAGAGCTAAGTCCTCAAACGGGAACCGACTGAAGAAGCTTAGCCACGAAGCAAAGGTGTCGTTTTCATCAATAATGCTGCATAGCGCGACGTCTTTGATGGTTAGGTAGTGTCCATATTCAACGCCAATCGGGCTCTCGCCAGAAACCGATAACTGTTTGAATAGTGCTTGGCATTCAGATGTGTCTTCAACGGTGAATTCACGAACGGCTTTCGACAACATCGGACTTTGAATCATAAAGAAGGTTGAGCCGAATTCCGGTTGGGAAGAATTGTCATCGCCACGCACGGTGATCGTCTTTTCAGGCAGCTTCACACACACCTGATTTTGAGCGCAAGCTTTACTCTGTGCCCATTCTGGATAGACCCACAACTCAACTCGATTGAGAATGGGCGTACTGTGTACATACGCGCTATTGCGGCTCAATCTCAACATCTTGCTTGAGAAAATGTCTAACGAGAATGCGCCAGAACCAATCAGCCTATCGGTCGCAGATGAGTGATCAAAAATGGAGGCTTCAACTCTGGCAAGCAAGCGCGGTAAATACCAATCAGGTTGATTCAATTTCACGACAAGCACATTACCAGTCGAGACAGAGGCCTCATCAATATGCTGATAGCAGCGACGCCATATTTTGTCTTGGCTGAGTGAGTTAAGGTTGCGAGCTATGTCTTGAGCTTCCAGTGTTCGACCGCTGTGGAATTGAACGCCATTACGAATTTGGAAATGCCAGATCGTTGCATCTTCATTGGGTTGCCAATGGTAGGCTAAATCGCCGCTGAGCTTACCGTGCTGAACGGAGGTGAGGCGTTGGCACACCTGCATCACTAAGAAGCGTTCGGTGCGCCTAAGTACTCGTTGAGGATGAAGAGTCTCGAGCTCACGGTGAAAGGGAATGTACGCGACGCTCTGTGCAGATTGATTGGCGCTGCTTAGAAAAGCTTGCAGTTCCGCGCCAGCGTTGCGTCCGTTAAAGCTCAAGGTGCTAAATACCTGCTCGACGTTACCTGAATCTACTTGGTTTTGTGCGTATTGGTAACAAATATCCATCGGTTCAACCAGACACGTGAGCTGTGCCTTTTTGTTGCGCCCAGAACTGGCTTGCCACTCAATCCAGCCTTGCGCTGTCATTGCTTTGAGTAGAGTTTGAACGTGACGCTCACTAACATGTAGAAGCGTTGCTATTTGACTGACTTGGCAGCGTGATACACCAGGCCCAAAAGCCTGAAATATCTTTTCGTACAGTTCAAGCTTGCGCTTAAGGTTGCCCAATTCGCATTCCTAAATGTTAGGTTGAGTTAAGTGTTGGTAGCCTGCATCAGCGAGTGCTTTTTCCATGGTTGCAAGAACCTGTGCACTTATCTTTGAGCTTAGGATATCAGACTCAAGTTTGCCTTCTAATAGAAGTTGCGAGAAGTGCTCGATTTGATATTCGAACCCATTGCCCTCAATCGGGTGTTGAATAGTGAAGGTTTCATTCCGGTATTCGATCTCGATGTAGGCAGGGTTCCACCACTTCTCTTGAATTGTGATGGTGATGTCTGGGCCAATTAATCGCGCAGCGCGTGGCAGATTGCGCACCGTTGAAGCCGATATGGTCGCGCTGATTTCTCCAGAGAACTGGAAGCATGAATCGGTATCAACATTTGATTCTTCATAGAGGCTCGACATCTCTACTTGAGGGATAGAAGGCGCAACCCCAAGCGTGCGGCACAAATCGTAGAAAAACCATAGTCCATACACCCCAACATCAAGCGTTGCTCCGCCCGCTAAATCTGGGTTGAAGATAAACAGCTCTGGGTTATAGTCGTGTTCATTGCCAAAGCTGGCTTCTATCGAATCAATCTTAATCTGGTTGTCGATTAAAAACGATGTAAGCTCGCGATAGGCTGGGAACACGACAGTCTTCATTGCCTCTAGTAGCATCACACCATGTTGCTTCGCAAGGGCTTTCATTTCTAACCAATCACCAAGGTTGGTAAAGGCGGGCTTTTCTACCAATACGTGTTTTTTATGGCTCAGAAACAGTTCGGCTAGAGGCTTGTGATAAGGATGAACCGTGGCAATGTACACTGCTTCGACGTCTGGATCCTTAGCCATAGCTTCATAAGAGCCATAAGCCTTGGCGCAACTAAACTTGTTGGCGAACGTGGCTGCGCGAGAGTGATCTCTTGCAGCAACAGCATACAACTCACCATGCAGAGAGTGTTCTGTGACTGCTGTTGCGAATCTATTGGCGATATTACCTAGCCCGGCTATGCCCCATTTGATCTTGCGTTGCGTGTTGCTCATCAGTTGCTCCAAATCGTTGTTTTGTATCAGTGTACTCAGAGACGTCACATACAAATAGAGAACAGATTTCTCAATCTGTTCTCTATTTATTTTATTCTAGTTGAAGCTCTGGCTTAGCTCTGTATGGAGAGCTTCCAATCGGCTAGGGCTTTAATGTGTTTGGGCCCGATACCACAACAACCACCGACGATATTCGCGCCCAATGTGTGCCAGCGTTTGGCGTAAGCTAAGTAACCTTGGCCATCCAGCTCGCGCATTTCTTGAAGCATATCATTCGCTTCATGTTCGCTGCTGATAGGCGCAAAGTTGTTCGCGTAGACACCGATTTCTAAGCTGATACCTAGCTCATTGAACACTTTCTTAGCGTCAATAATGGCTTGATCCATCACTTCAGGCACTGAGCAGTTAAACATAATGCCTTTTGCGTTTGATTTGCAGGCCAGTTTGATGGCGTCTGTTACGCTCTCGCCAGAACGAATATTGGCACAATCGCCCTTGGTATCTTCCAAACTGAATGCGTAGTAACAAGGTTTATCTGACTGCTTGAGTACCGAATGAATGGATTCGAATTCTTGCAGGCTACAGATGGTTTCTGCTATCCAAAGGTCGATATTTGGATCTTGTGCATCGTAAAGCGTTTGGATGATTGGCGCGGCCTCTTCGACCTTAAATAAGTCTGGTCGGTAGCTGCCAAATGGCGGTGGAATCGCACCTGCGACTTGTACAGTGTGAGGAGCCTTGTCCGCTACAGCTTTAGCCAGTTCGCCAGAAAGCGCCGCTAGCTCAAAGCCTCTTTGTATAAAAAGCTCTTCGCCTAAGTGAAAAGGCACACACGCATAGCTGTTGGTAATTATGATTTCAGCGCCTGCGTCGACAAAGTTTTGGTGTGCTTGGCTAACAAAATCAGGGGCTTCCATCAGCGCTTGAGCGCTCCAAAGAGGCTGCGAGAACGGCGCTCCAATTTCTTTGAGCTCTCGGCCCATGCCGCCATCAAGTATGGTGAGTGTTTTCATATTTAATACTATCTAAACAATTGCTGAAGTTCTGCCGCCACCATATCAGACAACCTTGCTTGACTAAAGCTATCCAAACGGAAGGGTTTTAACTAAGTCGATCCCGCATAAATAGGAATAATAAGATATTGTGCCTCTGGCGCTATGTTGTATTGGATTTGGGGGATATATTATTAATTACTGGGGCCTGTGAATAATTCGAACACAACAAGTTGTAGAGGAAAAGTGCATTGAAGTTAACGAATAAACTCGTGCGTTACCCGCACATTGATGTTGATCGTGCGTTTGAAAAAGAAGACGAGCTCTTACAGCAAATTCAGGCCGGTGAGATTGGACAAGCCTTAATGTTGTGGCAAGCCAAAACGCCAACACTGGTTTTGCCTGCAGGTAAAAAGTGGCCAGTGACGGTGCAGTCTCAAGCACAGCTCGACGACCAAGGCTGGCAACTCTGTTCGCGTAAAACCGGTGGCGCTCCCGTTCCCCAACTGCCGGGTGTCATTAACCTATCGCACATTTATCATTGGCCTCGTGATGAAGCCTACAGTATTCAAAAAGCGTATCTACATTTGTGCAATGTATTAACGATGTTTTTTAAAGAGCTGGGCGTCGATGTGGATGTTCATGCAACCCCAGGTTCTTATTGCGATGGCGATTACAACCTCAACATCAATAAACAAAAAATAGTGGGTACGGCTCAGCGTGTTTTGCTTAAACGCGGGGGCGGTCAAATCGTACTTTCGCAAGCCTGTATCTTGCTAGACGCTGACTTAGAGCACATCGTTGCCCCCGTGAACTTTTATAATCAAGTTTGCGGCAACCCAACCGTGGTCGATGCGCAGGTTCATACTCCGTTGTCCGAGCATGTGACACCCTTGCCCAGCATAGACTCACTCTTTCAGCAGTTAAGCCAAGCTTTCATCAAGTATGTGTGATGCTATGTGTCTACCAGAATCAACTGGGTGCCACGCACAATTTCTCTTCTAGCAACCGGTCAAGCGCTTCCACTAATTTACGGTTTTTAGCGGGATTCAATGCATCGGCATGAGGGTCTTTGAATAACCCCGAATCATTATCAAAATACTTTCCTGATGCGTTGGCAAACTCTTCACTGAGTGCAGCGCGACACAGGATATCGGCTCCAATCGCCAGATCATTCCCGTCCACGCCATAAGCTTCTTTGACCAATTTACTGCCGAGGAAAGAAGCAGGGTTCACCGGGATCACCGAAGGTCCATTATCTAATAGAGTGTTGGCCAATTCGATAGACCACATCGTCAGCGCGAGCTTACTTTGCGCGTAAACTGGGCCATCTAGTTTGCCTGCGTTCGAACTGATAAGCGCTTCTAAATTTACGGTTGATTGGGCTGCTGAAGATAGGTTGACGATACGACCTGTCGCATCAAAAAGAGGGAGCAGCTTCTGTGTCAGTAGGTAAGGTGCAATGGTGTTCACAACAAAGCGTACATCAAGGTTGTCTGAGGTGGTGACTTCTGAAACCTTGTATACGCCAGCATTGTTAATGAGTACATCGAGCTTTTCATGCTCCGATTTTACTTGGTTGGCGAGGGCTTCAACTTCTGAAAGAGAAGAGAGATCGGCAACATAACTTTCGATAATCGCATCCTTGGATAATCGAGAAAGGCCTGTTTCTACTTTGCTGAGTTTTGTTGGGTTACGTCCATGGATAAGGATGTGATGCCCTTGTTGGGCTAACATTTTCGCGGTCTCTAAACCGATACCATCTGTCGCACCTGTAATCATGATCTTTTTTCGCATCTTCCTTCCTTGAATAAAGAGTCCGGACAACTTTTATAACAAAGTTTGATTGCACAAAGTTTCTACTACTTCACATGCTGAGATATAGAAAGTACGGATGTGTATTGCTATTGAGAAACCGTGAAATAAGGGTGTGGTTTAACAAATACAGTACTGTTTTTCTGGGCTTGATAAGAAGATTTTCTAAATGCTTATTGAGTACTGTGAGTGGGGTTTCTCATTTAATTTTCTTGATATCGAATAAAGCTAAAATCAAAAAAGCCTCAACCGATTTAATGGTTGAGGCTTGGTCGTAATTAGCCTTGTTTCGGCCTATTTAAGCCAGTTTGACGTTGTAATTATTCTACATTAGAGCTGCTTAATGAGCGTGTACCGCTGAATCTTGGTATAGCTCGGCATCCACCTCTTCGCCTTTACTTGGGCGAGGTACAATCTCAAACGAGGTGTCAGCTTCAGTCAGTGAAGACAGCAATTTGTTCAGAGATGATTTGTCACCTTTCACGCCTGCTTGGCCATCTTCTAACAGTTTATTGAGTGTTGTTTTCTTCAATACAATGTCAGACACGTCTGACTTATTGATGATCAGTGTCGTATCGGCATCTTGCAGTTCACTCACTTGAATGTTGTTCAGGTTACCGTTCGACATCTCCACGTAGTAGAACTCTTTCACGTCAGGCAGCTGAATATTCATGGTAAATGGTGTTTCTTGCGCTTTTAGTGAATCCACTTTTACAGCTAAGTAATCCAACAAGTTTTCGATGGTCATGTTAGCTAGTACGTCCGGCGACGCGGTTTTTGGTGCGCCCGGTTGTGTGCCAATGCGAAGCTCTTGAGCGCCCGTTAGGTAGATGTTTCTCCAACCAGCACCTTCTGATTGGTAACCTAACTGTTCGTAAGTATCTGCCAATAGGCCACGTGCAACTTTGTTGTCTGGTTCAGCTTGAATTACTTTGTTCAATGCTGTCGCAACGAAGCGGTATTCACCTTCTTGATAGTCTTGCTGCGCTTTTTCAATTACGGCATCGCTGCCGCCCATGTATTCAACAAACTTAACCGACTCTGGGTGAATCTGTAGCGGGTTCAGATTCGCTGGGTTCATGTCGAAGTAGCCAAGGTACATGTTGTACACAGCGCGGGCATTGTGCGAGTAAGTACCGTGGTAACCATTGGTGTGCCAAGACTGTTGAATACTGTCTGGCATTACTTTGTAGATCTCATCACCGATGTCTTGCAGAACCACACCGTTGTTAGCTAAGCGAAGCGTTTGGTTATGAGTGAAACCGTAAGCGTCACGCTGCATTTTTAGGTAGTCAGAGATTTCTTGTTCGCCCCAAATTGGCGATGAGTGAGAAGCAAACAACACTTCAGTTTCTTCACCCCAAGTCACTAGCATTTCGTTGATTTTCTTAGACCACTTCAAACCATCACGAACCTTCGCGCCGCGTAGGGTATACAGGTTGTGCATACCTTGGTAAGTCAGTTCACCCGTCCATAGTGCTTTCATGCTCGGGATATAAGTCACCATCTCAGAGGCAGCTTCAGTGCCCGATGCATCCATAAATTGCAACTCTAAACCGTCGATAACCAGAGTTTCAATTTCTTCGTTGTGATTCAGTTCGTAGTCTGGCAATACGTAGGTAATGCTACCCGTCGATAAGCCTTTTGCCAGCGCAGCATCGACAATACCGTGTTCATGGCGATTCAGTGTTGCACCATATTGATAAGCGGTACGGCGAGACATTGCATTACCAGCCAGCACGTTTTCATCTACGATTTCTTTAGTGATGTTCTTTGAGCCATATACTTTTACATCTGGGTACGCGTCTTTAATTGCGCGAGCACCACCGAAGTGATCGGCGTGTGAGTGCGAATAGATCATCGCAACGATTGGTAAGTTGCCACCATTAGGAACATTCTTTTGGAAGAACTTTAGTGACTTCTCTGCTGCTTCTTTGGTTAGTAGAACGTCATAAGCGATCCAGCCATTGTCAGTACGGATGAAAGAAATCGAAGCTAAATCGGCGCCGCGAACCTGATAAACCTTACCCGGAACAACTTCATATAAACCTTCTGCGGCTTGGTTCAATACCGCTTGTCGCCATAGTGATGGGTTGACTGAATCTGGCGCTTTGTCTGCATTTGAAACACTTGGATCGATGAAGTTAAAGCTGTTACGGATGATGTCGCCCGTCTCTTGATCAAAGCTAGCAATCAGTCCCTTGTTGTTATTGTCGAAAGCGCGAGTGTCGGCAAAGTTAAGTGTTTTTGCGAACTCTTGGTTTGCTTTGGTCGTCATCTCGGTTGCGCTTTTGCCACCTTGGTCACCAATTTCGCTGAAGTGTGCGTGATCATGGTTAGCTGCAACTGCAGGGAATGCGAGTGAGATAGCTAGGAATAGTGATGCGTTTTTGAACGTGCGAGAAGTTGTCATAAGAGCCTCTTCATTTCAGAATTTTGTTTCGTTGAGGCGATTATAGGAATAAGACATATAGCAAAAAATAAAGTAAGCTTTATTTAACACATCACGAACTGTTATGTGTTGTGTGCTTAAAAGTAGCAGATTGAAGCGCAAAGCTTGTCGCATAACCAATGCGAGTGCCCTAAACATGGAGAGTGACCGTGAGTGATGTTGAAAAGTTAGATCTAAATTTACTGAGCGTGTTTTTGGAAGTGTATCGATTAAAGTCGATCACGTTAGCATCAGAATCTCTTGGTATGACTCAACCTGGAGTTAGTGGCGCTTTGAAACGGCTGCAAGCACAATTGGGTACAGACCTTTTTATTCGAGAAGGTAGAGGTATAACGCCGACCAATGCAGCTATGCAATTGGCGTTACGTGTAGAACCCGCATTGGACGGGATAACCAGCGCGGTCAGCACGCTAAAGCAGTTCGATAATCAGCAGCATCATGTGTTTCGAATTTTGGTCAACGAGATCGGTTTAACCAAGCTTCAGCCCCTTGTGGAAAAGGACGATACGCTTGGTAACATCTCAATTGAATTCAATATGGTGCCAAGCAATGAAGAAGATCTGCTGCAGAGTTTGAGCATGCAACAAGCCGACTTAGCGATCGATATTCACTATCCACAAGTGAATGGTTATATGAACCAGCAAGTGATCGAAGATGAGCTCGTGTTGATCGCAAAGAAAGGGCACCCAAGGATTGATGGATCGGTGACGGAAGAGCAGTATTATCATGAGAAACACATCACCTTCAGAATGCGTCGTTCTCGCCTTTATACCGCAGATTACTTTACGAAAAGCCCGATACAACAGCGAAAAGTCAGCTCCGAATGTGATTCATTGATGACGATGTGTGTGTTGGTCTCTGGCTCTGACTGTGTTGGTAGCACGTCTCGTGATTTTGCTAATCAGTTTGCGGAGCGATTCCAATTGCAAGTGCTCGACCAGCCGTTTGAGGTCTTGCCCATGAAGCAGTATATGATTTGGCATAAACGAACAGACTTAAACCCGGCACATCAATGGTTAAGAACCAAAATTCAGCAATACATGACGAGTTCTCAAAGCTGTTAACGATTCAATAAAAAACGGCCTCCATTTGGAAGCCGTTTTTGTCTCTGTTACATCAGAATTTTAATTAAGATTTTTGGGTTCAACCTGCTTATTGCGCGCGTTTTTGACGAGCGGCTTTGAGCATTTTCATTGGCGACATTCCTGTCACTAACATGGTGCCTGTGATAACAAGAATCGAACCAATGATCGTGTTGATGCCGATTGCTTCGTTTAAGAACAAATTGCCCCAAAGAATACCAAATACTGGAATCAAGAAGGTCACTGATAGTGCTGAAGGCGCACCAAGTTCATTAATGAGGTTGAAATAAAGCAGGTAGGCTAAACCAGTACAAACCGCGCCGAGCAAGATGACCGATGTGGTGATCGTGAGATCGGGAGCTTCTCGCATTGGCATGAAAAACACAAATGGCAATACGATTAACACCGCTGCCCACATGCTGCCGTGGGCGTTATTGAAGGCTTCAACCTTAGGTGCTGTTTTGGTGTAGTTAGACGCAATACCGTAGCTAAATGCGGCCATAACGGCTGCAAATATAGGAACAATGGCTTCTTGGCCTATGTTCATCGCATCCCAACCGACTAATACACATACACCCGTGACACCGATACCTAACCCGAGTATTACCTTTCTTTCAAGTGCCGTTTTGGTCCATATCGCACCAATGATTGCCGCCCATATCGGTGCCGTAGAGTTCAAAATCGCAAGGGTTGAAGCATTCAAAGTTTGAGCTGCATAAGCGAAACACAAAAAAGGAAGCGCGGTGTTAAACAAGCCAAGAATGAAAAAGTGTTTCGAATGAGTATTAAAAGAGAGCTTCCTTTTCAGATAAAAAGAAACCAAGAGTAGAGTGACTGCTGCGCACAGAACTCGGGCTTCAATTAGGACAGCTGGGCCCAAAGGGCTAGCTGCGATTCTCATGAAAAGAAATGAACCACCCCATATTGCAGCGAGGATAATTAGTTTTATAAAGCTCACAGCATGAACCTCTGAATATGTAAAACACCGACTATGAATCAAAGCTAAGTATTACACAAACTTAGATCTTAACATTGGCAACTGTCGGTATAGGTTCGAGCTCTTAAATAGGAATAGATTTGATTGATTTCGTTCTGTTTATTGATCCTGATTTGATGAGTAATCTAGCGTTATACATCAAACTTAGGTGAACAAAATGAAGATTGAACACATCGCAATTTGGACCAAACAACTCGAAGTGTTGAAACGATTTTATGAAGACTATTTCGGCGCGACATCGAACTCAAAATACCATAACCCAACTAAAGGTTTCTCTTCATACTTCCTCTCTTTCGAAACAGGAAGTCGTCTAGAGATCATGGAAATGGACTCGGTTCCTGAATCGAAAGATGACCTCTATGATCAGTTTACCGGCTTCATCCATATGGCAATTTCTCTAGGATCAGAGCAAGCGGTGGATGAACTCACTAAACGTTTGATTGAAGATGGTTATGAACGCTTAGATGGCCCAAGAAGAACTGGAGATGGCTATTATGAGAGCTGTGTACTCGATCCTGATGGTAATCGATTGGAACTTACCGTTTAATGTAGAGACTTAATTGAGTTACTCATCTACGAGTGGAACTGAGGTATGACAATGAAGAAGCACGCTTTGACTTTTCTTTTTAGTCTTGGGCTTATGGGGTGTGCTACCTCAGATCTGGTACATAAGAAAGAGACTGATGCTAAGTCTGAATCATTGAATCCAATAGGGTATCTCGGCTTTAAAGCTCATCAAGAGTGGGCTCTTAAATTTAACGACTGCACGGTTTATGATCTCAGAGGAGCACAGCCCTACCAATGGTTTGATCGCACATCCGCTTTCGTGAGCTGTTATACGTTTAAGCCAAACGATGCCATTGAACCGTTGTTTGTTTATAGCGAAGCTAACTTCGAAAGTAATCAACTACCACCGATTGACCGCTTCCAAGAGCTACAGGTTACTGAGTCTGGCTGGGGTAAATTTCCTAGCGTCTATGAAACAAACGGAACTAATTGGCTGAGAGTCAAGGAAGGTTGGATTCACCTTACACTCGCCGACCAGACGCTCGTACAGTTCTATCCTGGAAGCCAAGATCAATCTGGCAAATCACAACATGATCAGTATTTTGAACAGCATTGAGAACAAGCTTTAATTCAGAGATAACAAATGCCCCTATCAAATGTGTAGGGCCGAATTGAATCGTGAATTACAGGCCTTTCTTAAGCTTGATTACAAAAGGCATAACAGCACTGAAAACGATCACCGCTGCGCCAATCAACGCTAAGGTGTTTGGTAATTCAGCGAATAACAAGTAACCAAGAATCATTGAGTAGATCATCTGCGAATATTCAACATTAGATACCACGTTAGCTTCTCCCCATTTGTAGGCTGTCACGCCAAACCATTGGCCGATGGACGAGATCACACCCACCAATATCAACAACAGAAATTCAGAACCTGTTGGCCATTGCCACTCAATATATTAGCTTTTCATTATTTATATTAATAGGAATTAGATAAAAGCATATAAATTATCACCTTCTCGTTTAATAAATGAACACAGTAGTGATTTTACGGTGATTTTCATATTTTGACGTAATTAACGAACTCGGTAAATTCTGAGGAAATAAACTGAATTATGAATATTACCTTTTTATTAATAAGGGTAATTATCTCGAATAGTTCTTGTTAATATAAAAACAATGTAAAATCAGTGATAGTATTAACAGTAAGGTGGTGTAACGATGCGAGTCACAGCAAATAAACATACTTATTTTTATAAAAAGTAATGCCCTCTCGATTCTGAGCATGGTTATTACATGAATAAACTTGAAATAACGTCACACTAAACATGTTAACTTGTTGTTTTTTATGGGTATAGTTTTTCATTGAGTTTTGTGGTGTGGTTCGGGCCAAGAAGGTTTCGAAATTTTACATTGATGAAGTGATTAATTAAATTAGCGCTGTCTGTTTAATCAATTAAATGGCGTATAAACAATGGTTATCAGAATAGATAATGACACTTTTAATATTTGATAATATAAATTTAAAAATAAGGCAAAGACCTTATGGCTAGTTTAATTATAAAAAAATTGTCATATCCAGCGATAACGTTGTCTTTTCTTTAATTTCTTAACGAATAATATGTAGGGTCAACACTATGAAGTTGTCGATGAATAAGTCATTGTTAATAGCAATGTCAGCGTGTGTTTTTTCTAATGTAAGTGTTGCTGCAATTAACGGCGACTATCATGTGGTAGACGAAGATTTAACGGCTGATCACAACGAAAGCAACGGTGTGCCAATGCCTTTTTATGCTAACGGGAGAATGCAGTCAAAACTCAGTGTTTCTGTTTCCTTCGCAGATAGTTACGGCAGACCAGTGACCGTATCTAAGAGTGACTTAGAGGGAGCGATATCTTTTTACCTTAAGAATAGCGAACAAGAGTTAGGCAAAGATAAAGACTGTACCTATGGAAGAGATTGTTGGGGGTATACATTGAACCCAAATGACTATTCTCACCAAATGGGGAGCAGTTATGGGTACTCTAAGGGGCTACCAACGTCTCGGGTTTCAGCATCTGATACCAAATTAACCGCTTGGGTTTATAGCAATGAGGTAGCTCTGCATCGTGAAGTTTGTATGAAAGTTAAATTCAATACTGGTAGCCAATATGACAATAACTACTACGACAGCTGCGCTTATCCAAATGAATCAAGTGCCTTCTATCAAAGCGTACAGCCTAAGTCCTATAGTGCCGCCGACTTTTCAGAGATTGGAGAAGGTGACAAGGTATGGGAAGAGAGTAACGCTGATGGGTTCTATTTCGAAAAAGCTGAGATGTATAACTTCTATGTGACGCCCAAAGATACTTCAGTGAAACTGGTCGAGGTTGCTATGGATAACTTCGACGAGTCGGACAGCGATAAGGTGTTCCTAAACGATGAGTGGTTAGGTTGTTATTCAGATTGCACTAATGGCTTTCGTTCAGTGAAAGGTTATGTGTTCGCTCCAGGGTCAGAGCGTAATGTATCTGATGAATATGTTTGGAATAGCGCCGCTGGCGAAGGTCGCACGGCGGTATGGCGAGTTAACCAGCAACTAAGATCAGTGACTCTGAGCCAATTGCTTTATTCAAATAGCGGGACATCGAACAATGATTCTCAAAAAGAGTACCGATTTACTGTATTTGACCAATACGGAAATAAAGGACCACTAAAGCTTATTTATCCTCAAAGTGAATTTACTGGTGGCGGCCAGAAATGGGATTACACCCATTGGAATCTCGTTAGCCAATAACATCCAGATAAAACAGAGTTAGCTCATCCACTTTGAGCTAACTCATTCACTTTAGGGGAAATTTATGTCTAATTGGACTTCAAACGCTTTTAACTTTGATAGCTTTTGTTCGGGCGGCGTAGACCAAAGAACCAGAAGCTATTCATATCAAATCTTACTTGGCTCTCTTATTGGTAACTGGCTTAAGGGACCAAACCTCGATATATCCATTCAATTCTCACCTTACTCGACGGACAACCTTGGTTTCGGTAAGGGCTGGAAATTGAATCTCCCAAGATACGACATCGAGAACCAACAGCTCTACCTTGCAAATGGACAGTCCTACCGTGCTGAATTAAATGCCAATATCGAAATGAGTATTCGCTACAAGAAACTGCTCGATTTTTCGGTATCTTCTAGCGCGAATGGTTATGAAATTAAGTATAAAAATGGCCGTATTGATCTTTTAGATAAAGATGGCGACATCATTAAGATCACTCAAAGTAATGGCCATGCTCTCTACTTTTCTTGGCTCAACGTGGGACAAAATAAGCGCCTAGATAAAATTTGGGATGATAGAACAACCAAACAGACCGCACTGTTGTGGGTCGAGTATATTTCGGTAGGGCGCGTTAATATTTTTACTAATATTGGCAGCACCCATGAAGCTTATTTCAGTCTTACTCTTAGCAATAACAAGCTCGTCAAATGCAATTTACCAGAACAAGCAGGTAGCTATAGTTTTGGTTATGAAAGTATTGGTTCATATACGCTAATCAATGAAGTAAATCACCCTTGTGGTTTGACCGAGCGTTTGAGATATAAAGCTGATGGTATTCGAGTCAACTCAATGACTTATTTACCAGCAGTTACTGCACACGATGTCCTCACCCTTAATTCGCCAGTTATTACCACAACCTACGACAGTGTTGGTACAGATAGCCGCAATTTCATGGGTTATGGTGTACGTGGTGGTGAATTAAGTGAAGGGCTTGATAACCTGCTTGAGCGTGGTTACGAATATACTTATCGCGTCCAAAAAATTGAAAATGGCACCGTTGTAACAGCGCAAACATACAATCAATTTCATCTACTCGTTGAAGAAGCTAGACAGGTTAACGGAAACCTTGTTCATTTGAAAAGGCTGGAATACCCAGCGATTGATAACCAACAGTTTTCGGATCAACCTGCTCAGTATTCTTTGATCAGTAAAGAGGAACAAATCTGGTTTTCTGGATCGGATAGCCAAGCTCAAAGTCGATTTTGGGACTATGACGAGTACGGCAACATGCTTAAGTTCGTTGATGAGAATGACATCGCAGAACGTTACGAATACTACGCTAAAAATGGTGAGGAAGGTTGTCCTGCATCGCCTACTGACATGGTGAATTTCGTAAAATCTCGTACGCTCAACAATGGATCAGAACAGAGAGTGATCTCTTATCAATATGCTTCTCTTGAGGGGCTGAATGGCCATCGTGATGTGGTTCTGAGTTTGGAAGAAGACGTTCAACGCTATAGAAGTCATTACGCTTATCAAACTGATACTGGTGATACTTACTCTTTCGGACGATTGGCTTCAGTCCAAAATGACATTCTTCATCCTAACGGCACGTATTCTGCTATTTCTCACTATCGCTATGAGTTGGATAGCGATGTCCTTGAAGAACACGAAGAGCTGACCTGTCACGACAATACGAAAACCAATCTTGCGGTTGGGCACTACCTTGATATTGGAGAACTCGCGCGTCATGTCGATTCAGACGGAGTTAGCTGTGCATTTACTTATGATTCGCTTCGTAGAACTACTGAAGAACGGATTGAAGGAAGTGCAGCCCGTTCGTATCAATACATTGTTGATACTGGTATGAGTCGACAAACCTTGTTGCTAACCGATTGCAAAGGCAACTTGTGTGAACAAAGCTGGGACGGTCAAGGACGTGAATTAGAGGCTAAAGTTGGTAGCTCGGTCGTATGGACAAAAATGTACGATGCGTTGGGCAGACTCCAAAGTAAGAGTACTTACGATGTGTTGCCTGATCGCAATTCCAGATCGGCGCCTGTGGTGTTAACAGAAAGCTATGAATACGATGAGTGGGATCAGGTTAAAGCGACTCTGTTAGCGAATGGAAAACGTCGTGTCGAGTTCAATAACCTCGCCTCACGTAAGAAAACTCAAGGTATTGAAGGCTTGACCATGACGGTCAGCTCTCTGAATAGCTGGGGGTTAGAAGAGAAAAAAGAGCAAGGCATCAACAGTTGGAATTATGAGTACGACTCATGGGGAAGATTGATTAAAGAAACGAATCCTCTCGCTCGATCTAAGTATTACCACTACGACCGTTTTGATCGTGTTGTTCGCATGACTCAAGCGAACGGTGTCGATCAAGTTATCACTTACGCTGAATATACCGATCAGTCACAAGTTGTAGACCTGAAAATTGGTGGGGTGACTTTAGGGCAACGCGATATTGATGGATTGGGACGTCCGCGCTCCCTGCGCAGAGGAGCGAGCCCCCAAGCTTCATTGGCGTGGACTTATGCGGATAGCAGCAATATCCCAGAAACTGAAACCAGCATGGCAGCCCCAACAAGGATATTTACTCGCGATAGCCAATTGGGTGTGCTAAGTGCTAAGTCGTCTGATGGGCAGGCTTCTAGTTACAGTCATGACCCAATATCCGGCTTACCGACAGGGAGTCAGGACAGTGAAGGTAATCAAAGTACCATTATCTACTCGACTAAAGGTTTGCCTGAAGCCGAGGTGAATGATGGTCAGTCTCGTTATTACAGCTACTCCGATGGTGGGGTTATCGCTGCAATTGATAGTGACACGGACACTCGCCAATATGGCTACGACGAACTCGGACGATTAGTGAAGTTGAGTTCAAATTCAACAACGGTTTACTACGAATATGATGAGTTTGATAGAGTGATATTAGAAACATTGATATCGGGTAGTCAAACCCAAGTCACTGAACTCGAATGGGATGAATATAGCCGTGAGGTGAATCGCGTTATTGCATTGAACGATAATTATATCTTTGAGCAATCACAAGAATATAACGTGCTAGGGCTGCTTAGTTCACGTGATAAGGAGTGTACAACTTTAGGTAATCTGACGGAAATCTATACCTATGATGACCTCTCTCAGTTGACGAAAGTCGAGTTCTTCGGTGCGGGCCCACTGAGCGATTGGTCTCAGCCTATGACGTCTATTGATTGGAGCTTCGATGAGCTAGGTAACATGCTGACGCAACGCACAGTTACTACTGAATCTGAGGATTTCGCTCGTTACTTTTATGAATCGGATGATCCTTGCCAGTTGACTCGTATCACTCATTCCCACCCACAACTCGATGGTCAGGTAACAGTGAAATACGACTTGAATGGCAACATGGTTCAAGATGCGGATGGTCGAGTGCTCGAGTATGACAACTTCGATCGATTACAGCGTGTGCTAGCTGATAATACTGAATGGCTTTATCAGTATGACAGCAATGACCGATTGTCTGCACAGCTATCGTCTTCTGAAACTCGTCACTTTGATTATCTATGGGGCGATCTCGCTTCGATAGAAGAAAATGGAAAATTGACCAACTATATCTATCACGAAGGGGTACCTAAATGGTCAGAGATGGACTCGGAAACCACGTTATTGGCCACGGATCAAAATGGTTCGGTAATCGCGTCAAATACATCGGGTAAAACAGGGTCTATGTACCGTTACTCTCCATATGGGCAACGTGATCAAGCGGGGAATGCAAATGAACAATAAAGACTCGGTATTTATTACCCCACTTAATCGACGTGAGTTCCTGATTAAAATTGGTCAAACTGCAGCGGTGGCTGGTGGCATCTCACTGCTTCCGACTTCGGTTCGTTTAGCGATGGCGCAGTCGATGACCATCTCTCATTCGGAGATTGGCTTTAATGGCGAGTGGTTGGATCCTGTACTGCAAGGCTACCATCTAGGCCAAGGCTATCGCGTTTACCAGCCGAAGTTGATGCGCTTCAATGCACCGGACAGTTTGGCCCCTTTCAATGAGGGGGTTCACAATGCTTATGTGTACTGCCATAACGATCCGATTAACTTCACCGACCCAAGTGGACATCTGAATATCAGTAAGATCTTGTTTGGTGCTTTTGGTGTGATCGCGGGTATTGTGGGTATTGCATTGGCGGCACCAACCGGTGGTTCTAGCTTAGTATTGGCGGCGGGTATTATCGGTGGTATTGCAGGTATGACTAGTGGTGCGCTACAAATTGCCTCGGGTGTTATCGATGATGGGGATATCTCTCATAAACTCGATATTGCGACCATTCCATTCGATATCATTGGTGTGGTGAGTGGCGGATATTCAGCCTACAAGTCGGTTCAGAACTTACGTTGGGTAAGAGCGGGTGGGGCATTGGAAGATGTCACGCAGCCCGGTCTTGGTTCTCGTTTGATGAACAAGATTAGACCTTCTGGTGAGTACAATCTTGCGTGGGCCTCTAAAACGAACCCAGCTATGCGTATAGGCAGCTCTAAGGGGCAGGTGATTGCGACCAGAATGACGCAGGGCGGTAAGACGATGACGTACACACCTCCTCCCATTCATGGTGGGTTTACCAAGATTCTTCTTGGACAAGTCAAAGTGGGCGCCCGAGGCTATACCATCTATCAAGGTATAATGACGGCGCGCTCGATTGGTGGTTTAGGTTGGTCATCGGTTAAAACAATACCTGGGCGATTAGATGAAGAAAAGTCTTCAGCGGATACCATGGTTACGGAAGGTCGAAGTGCCAACCCTGCAGCCAAGAAGACGCAAATGTACGCACTCGAAGAGACACGACAACGAATAAAATATGGCAATGAGGTTCAGCAGATGATCCGTCAGTTGCCATTGTCGTAGTCTGATTTATTCTTTTTCTCTAACAACACAAAGCCAGCTCAATCCTCATTGAACTGGCTTTTTTGCATTCTGTGTAGGCGTTCTCGAACGTTATCCATCAACCATGAGAACTTTCCTTAGATCCCACTTCCTGATCAAAAAAAGATCAAAACCTCCTTGCTGAAACCGGTTTCAATCTGTATCTTTGCTTTTATTGAAATCGGTTTCAGAGCTGCAATGAGCTCTCTAATCCTGATCTTTTCACGAATAACTTTTAGTGAGTAATGGTATGAATAACGAATTTCCAAACGATTTTTTATGGGGTGGTGCGGTTGCAGCACATCAGTTAGAAGGCGGCTGGGATGCGAATGGTAAAGGTGTGAGTGTCGTTGATGTATTAACGGCAGGCGCGCATGGTGTCCAACGTCGAATCACCGATGGCGTGATCGACGGTGAAAACTACCCTAACCAAGTAGCGGTTGATTTCTACCATCGCTACAAAGAAGACATTAAGTTATTCGCTGAGATGGGCTTTAAGTGTTTCCGCACCAGCATCGCGTGGACGCGTATTTTCCCAAATGGCGATGAAGCCGAGCCGTGTGAAGCGGGTTTAGCATTTTACGATGATCTGTTTGATGAACTTCTGAAATACGATATTCAGCCAGTCGTGACGCTGAGCCACTTTGAAATGCCTTACCATCTAGCCAAAGAATACGGTGGCTGGATGAATCGCAAAGTGATCGACTTCTTTGTTAAGTACTCGACCACAGTGATGGAGCGTTACCAACACAAAGTGAAGTACTGGATGACCTTTAACGAGATCAATAACCAGATGAACACCTCAGCGGACATCTTCGGATGGTTATGCTCTGGCGTGAAGTTCCCACAGTGCGAAAAGCCGCAAGAAGCGATGTACCAAGCGGTTCACCACCAGTTTGTTGCGAGTGCCTTGGTGGTTAAGAAAGGTCACGAGATCAACCCAGATCTTCAGATTGGTGCAATGTGTGCGATGGTGCCTTTCTACCCTCGTTCTTCAAAACCAGAAGACATCATGGTGGCGCAGCAAGCGATGCGTGATCGTTACTTCTTCTCTGATGTCATGGTTCGTGGTCACTACCCAAGTTACGCCAAGCGTGATTGGGCTATCAAAGGCTTTAATATCGAAATGCAGCCTGAAGATGAGCAAATCTTAAAAGAAGGCAAAGCGGACTATCTTGGTTTTAGCTACTACATGTCGAATACCTTGGATTCTTCTTCGCATCAGTCGACTGAAGAAGCAATGGACGGTGGTCATGAAAATTCGGTAGAGAACCCGTTCATCCAATCAAGTGATTGGGGCTGGCCGATTGACCCAACAGGCCTACGTTACTGCTTAGCGTCTCTTTATGAGCGCTATGAAGTGCCACTGTTCATCGTTGAGAATGGTTTTGGTGCGGTTGATACCATCGAAGAAGATGGCAGCATTAATGATGACTATCGTATTGCTTACCTTGGCGATCACATCAAAGAGATGAAAAAAGCCGTAGCGATTGATGGCGTTGACTTGATGGGCTACACCCCTTGGGGCTGTATCGATTTGGTGTCGTTCACCACAGGTGAGATGAAAAAGCGTTACGGATTCATTTATGTAGACAAACACAACGACCAGTCAGGAACACTAGAGCGTAAGCGCAAGAAGTCTTTTGAGTGGTACAAAGGCGTGATTGCATCTAACGGTGCCACTATTTAGAATGCCTGCAATTAAACGGCAGCGAGCGTTGCCGTTTCACTAAGCAATACAATTAGCTGGCTTAGGCCGGCTAATTTTTTATAGAAGGGTAAGTGAATGGTAACCATGCTTGATGTCGCTAATCGCGCTGGCGTCTCGAAATCGACGGTCTCTCGCGTGCTGAACGGCAAGAACATCGTAAGGCCTGACGTTGCCAAGAAGGTCTTTGATGCGATTCAAGAAACAGGTTATCGACCAAACCTGTTAGCTCAGCAATTGGCGACCAAGAAGACCAACTTCATCGGCTTTGTTATCACTAATGAGCTGTTCAATGGCCCTTACTTCTCTTCCTTGATGTATCACGCAGCATCTTATAGCGAAAAATCGAATCACCAACTGGTGATCACCGATGGCAAACACAGCGCTGAAGACGAAAGAAAGGCGATCAATTTCTTACTCGACATGAAATGCGCGGGTATCATCATTTATCCGCAGTGCTTAACGGAAAGCGAGATTACTCAGATCATCGAAAGCACTGATACACCAATTTTGGTGCTCAATCGTGAAATGCCGTCGAAGCCTGAGCATGCTATCACCACAGACCATTACCAAAGTGCTTGTTTGATGGTTGAACACATCATCGAGCAGGGTCATACAGAGATTGCGGTGATTCGTGGTAAAGCTGGTTCGTCGACCGATGAACAGCGTTATCAGGCCTATCAAGATGTGTTAACCAAGCACGGTATTGCAGTGAATGAACTTAATGTCGTTCAGGGCGATTGGACAATGGAGAGTGGTTACCGTGCCGCGCAAGCTTTAGTGGAAAGCAAAGCAAGCTTCACTGCGATCTTGTCTGAAAACGATGACATGGCGATTGGCGCGATTAAAGCGTTAACAGAGCTGGGTTACTCATTACCTAAAGACATCTCTATTGTTGGCTTTGATAACAGTAAAGTGGGCGAATTTCTAACGCCAAGCTTAACCTCTGTGAGTGTGCCACTCGAACAAATGACGCAAAAGGCGATACTTCGAATTGTTGGTGAGACAAAGCAAGCAGAAGCATTGAGTACGACTGGTAGCTTGGTAATTCGCGACTCGGTAGCCCAGCGTATCTAAGCCGCGTGCAACGCACTGAATTAAACCGGCCTTTGCTTGATAGCAAAGGCTTTTTTATTGGTGATATCTATGTTTCTTGTTTAGTTGGACATCGATTTTAATGGGTCGAACACTACAAATCGTGACTGGCAGCGCATCTCAGAAAGCCTCTTAAAACCGTGCTTATTATGAGAGTTAAAGATATGCGATATTGCGTTCTTTGGTCGATGAATTGACCACTATTAGTTAAGTTATGTGAAAACGGTAAGTAGTGTGAAAATAGGTAAGTAACGTGAAAACAGAAAAACAAAAAATGCTAGCAGGTGAACCATATCAGGCTTGGGATGAAGAGCTTTATTCAGCTCGAATTGAGTGTCGTAAGGTACTTCAAAAACTCAACAACAGTATTCCTGATACGTCTGAATGGAAAACTGCAACCCAAGAGCTCATTCCTGGCTGTGAAAATGCGCATTTGGAGCCACCATTTCGCTGTGATTACGGCTCAAATATCAAGTTGGGTAAGAACTTCTACGCTAACTTTAACTGCGTGATTTTGGATGTGGCTGAAGTTACCATTGGCGACAATGTGTTGCTCGGACCAAATGTACAGATTCTAACGGCAGGCCATCCACTAGATGTGAAAGGGCGTGTTGAAGAAGGCGTTGAGTTCGGTACGCCAATTACCATTGGCGACAATGTTTGGCTTGGTGGTGGTGTGATTATTTGCCCCGGTGTCACCATTGGTGAAAACAGCGTGATTGGCGCCGGAAGTGTGGTGACTAAAGACATTCCAGCCAACGTGGTTGCCGTGGGTAATCCATGTAAAGTGCTGAAATCGATCGATAACGACTAAATTTACCGGATACTTTTATCATCTACATTAGAGCCATTTTCTATTGTGTAGGTGATGAACTTAGCTTTCTCGATTTATTATTACCAATACGTAATAATCATTTCCAAAAATAGGGGATTATCAAAATTGGTATCCCTACCTATACTAGCCCCAACAAAACGAGAGAGCGATAACAAACAAGCTCAACGTTGACTGACTAATATAGGAAATATCACATGACTATCGAAATCAAACCTGGTCAAACTCATATCCAATCTAAAGCTATGGTTGCTTGGAAAGCAGGTGAGCCGCTAAAGCGTGAAACGGTTGACGTTGAACTGCCAAAAGCTGGCGAAGTACTTGTTCGTATCGTTGCTACTGGTGTTTGTCACACTGACGCATTCACTCTTTCAGGTGACGATCCAGAAGGTATCTTCCCTTCAATTCTTGGTCACGAAGGTGGCGGTATCGTTGAAATGATCGGCGAAGGCGTAACAAGCGTTGAAGTTGGCGATCATGTTATCCCACTTTACACAGCAGAGTGTGGTGAATGTAAATTCTGTAAGTCTGGTAAAACTAACCTTTGCCAAGCGGTTCGCGAAACTCAAGGTAAAGGCCTAATGCCAGATGGCACAAGCCGTTTCTCTATCAACGGTGAGCCAATCTTCCACTACATGGGTTGTTCTACTTTCTCTGAGTACACGGTACTTCCAGAAATCTCACTAGCGAAAGTAAACAAAGAAGCACCTCTTGAGGAAGTTTGTCTTCTAGGTTGTGGCGTAACCACTGGTATGGGTGCGGTACTGAACACAGCTAAAGTTGAAAAAGGCGACACAGTTGCTGTATTCGGTCTAGGCGGTATCGGTCTTTCAGCCATCATCGGTGCTCGTATGGCTGGTGCAAGCAAAATCATCGGTGTTGATATCAACGAGAGCAAATTTGAGCTAGCAAAACAACTTGGCGCGACTGACTGCATCAACCCAATGAACTACGACAAGCCAATCCAAGACGTTATCGTTGAGATGACAGACGGTGGTGTTGATTACTCATTCGAATGTATCGGTAACGTAAACGTGATGCGTCAAGCTCTTGAGTGTTGTCACAAAGGTTGGGGTGAATCAGTTGTAATTGGTGTTGCAGGTGCAGGCCAAGAGATCTCAACTCGTCCGTTCCAACTAGTAACAGGTCGTGTATGGCGTGGTTCTGCTTTCGGTGGTGTTAAAGGCCGCTCTGAGCTTCCAGAAATCGTAAACCGTTACATGGCGGGTGAGTTCGGGCTACAAGAGTTCATCACTCACACAATGGGTCTAGATGACGTAAACGAAGCATTCGAATTAATGCACAAAGGTGAGTCTATCCGTACTGTGCTACACATGGATAAATAGAGTCAAAACTTAAACCTCATCTGGTTTTAATAAAGTCCGTTAGATTGAATCTAACGGACTTTATTTTTTCTTAGGCATATCTTTACCACGGCATATTTTTATTAAAGGCTCTTTCCCTTTAATAAAGGTATCAGAATCGTTCTATTAGGTTACTGGAATCGTCCTTATGTTGACCAAACTTCGCCACTCTCTACCTCTTCAACTGATGCTAGCTGCATTGCTTGCTTGGTTTCTCGCACAACTTATTTCTCCAACATCTGATGTAACCCAGTCGGGTTGGTATCAGTTCTTAATGCTTGGCAAAACTACCTATATCGGCTTGCTAAAAATGGTCGTTGGGTTAGTGGTTTTATTCTCGCTATTGCAAGGCATAACAAGCATTGGCTCGATAACTCGATTGAAGAAGATTGGCCGCAATACGGTGCTTTTTTATAGCTTCACGACGTTGATAGCCATCTCTTTGGGCTTGGGTGCTTCACTGCTGTTGCCTGCTTGGGAGCCTTTAACCAGCGTTGCTACGATTGGAGACGATGTTCAGCTTATAAGCGAAGATGCGGCAGGTGGCGCTGCGATTGCCAGCAAGCTTTTTAGTATGGCACTCGTGAACCCAGTAGCGGCGTTAACCAATGGTAACTTGCTCGCGATTGTCGTGTTCTCATTCATGCTGGGTATTGCTCTACTTTCTTCATTGCCAGAAAAACACCCAATTTTTGAGGTGCTTAATGGTTTGAACAAGAGCATCAATACTATTGTCGGTTGGATCATTCATTTAGCTCCGCTAGCGGTTTTCGCCATTGTTCTCGATTTTACAGTTCGTGGTGGTGAGTCACTGTTTGAGCAATTAGCACTGTTTGCTTTGCTCGTGTTTGTGCTGACTTTGATCCACGGAGCGATTGTCTTGCCGACTATTGCCAAGGTGATGACTGGGATTCGTCTTAGCACACTATTCAAAGGTATCTCGGCACCAATGGCGATGGCGTTCGCAACGTCATCAAGCTCTGCTACTTTGCCACTGGCGATGCAGAGCGCAGAAGAAAAGCTCGGCGTATCGCAAAGTACAAGTAGCATGGTGTTACCACTTGGTGCAGTGATGAACATGGATGGTACGGCACTCTTCGAAGGGGTTGCGGCAATTTTCTTGGCTCAGTTGTTCGGTGTTGATCTCACCACTTCTGGCTTGGTGATGATCTTCATTATGGCGATGGTCTCTTCTGTGGGGGCTCCGGGTATGCCATCTGGATCTATGTCTGGCATGCAGCTGGTGTTATTGGCCGCTGGTATACCACTGGAAGCGATCGCGATTCTGCTCATTATTGAACGCCCGTTAGATACATTCCGTACCGCGGTGAACGTAGAAGGTGACATGATTGCTGCACTGGTCGTGGATAAATGGCAGAAACAACAAACAACAGTGTCTGAGCCAACACTGAGCGAGTCTCCAGCTTAGCGAATATTCTGATTTGATTAAAAAGCCCGTTCAGACATTATGAACGGGCTTTTTGTTGTTTGTTAATGTATGCAGTCATTCAGTGTTGATCGGTACATAACCTTTATGCGAACAACAGATTTAGCGCTTACGTAAGTAGTGAGTAGTGACGATCTCATTAAGGTAAGTGGTGACACTTTTCAGCGTAAAGTCGAGAGGCGAGACTAGTTCACCAAATAGCGGAGAACCACCACCAAGAACAACGGGAATCGTTGAGATAATCAGCTCATCAATCAGGTCTTCTTTCAGGAAATTTTGAATGGTAACACCGCCATCAATATACAGATTGTTAAGGCCTTTGCTGTTTAGGTCTCCGACGATCTGAGTGAGCTCACCCTTTATCAAGAACACTTTACCTTCGAGTTCCTTAGGCACTTCCGTCAACGTGTTACTCAATACATAAACAGGCTTTGTGTAAGGCCAATCAATACCGAAGCTCAACACTATATCCATCGTGTTTCGGCCCATAACCAAAGCATCAATATGATCGATATGGGCGTTGTACCCCATGTCATCACCCTCTGGATTTGGGATGGCTTGTAGCCAATCTAGACCACCTTTTTTGTCTGCAATGTAACCATCAAGACTCGCACCGATAAAGACAATATTTGACATTGTTAACTCCGAAATTGAACAGGAACTTGGCATTTTCGCTGTATTAAATTAAAATATTCTACAGTGTAGAAATTAAGTTTAAAAGGTGGTGTTATGACTGTCAAGGATCAAAAGCGAGGTCGACCAAAGAGTGGATCAAGCCAACTGAGTGCCGAAAAGATCTTAGATACGGCAAAGGGCATGATGCGTGAAGGCGGTAAAGTTCCGAGTATCAGAGGGTTAGCCACAGAACTCGGCGTAGATGCGATGGCGATATACCATTACTTCAAAAACAAAAATGATCTATTGGAATCGATCACTGTCTCTTTAGTCGGTGAAGTGGCACTGCCTGAGCTAAACCAAGTGTGGCAAGAGAATCTTTATCAGCTTAGCGTGAGTTACCTGTCGGTGTTAAATGACTATAGTGGCTTACTTGAAACCTTACTAACGATGAAGTCGCTTGGGCCCGTTGAGGTATTTAGTGAGCGCTTTGAAGCGGTAGTGAACCCGCTGAATCTCACACTAGAGCAAACCGAAGACGCTCTTCATTTGCTAGTGGACTATTTACACGGTTACGCGCTTGCATTGAACTGTAACCCGGATAGAACAGAGATTACGGTTGAGATGGTGAGAAAGCCTTTAGGCCTCTATTGTTTGGGTATCGAGCAGCTGAAATCGTTGTGATCTTGCAGCAAAGATTGATAGACGAAGAAGGTACTTTGGTGCTGTGTTGCTCACGTTCGAGTAATGATGTTTCATTTATACTGGATAATTACCTATAAATTTATGGATTTAGCAGTAATAATCTAAGGATAGACCTGAATAGCTTGTGAGTCGAAAGCTGTCGGGACAACTCTCAAAGACGTCATCGTGAAAAGGAAGTCAGACACATGCCTGTGCTCCAACGCATCAGTTTAACCTTAATTTTAGCCGCTATTCTGGGCGGTTGTTCTTCATTACCAGAAGGCATCGACCACTCTGCAGAACCGTACACCTCTTATGGACCAAGCACTTTGTCGCTTTTGGCAGATGAATATCAACCAGCATCAGCGCAGGCGACGACCGCCGTTCGTTTACAAGAATCCGGTTGGGATGCTTTAGCGCAGCGACTAGCGTTGGTTGAAAGTGCAGAGCACACCATTGATATTCAATACTACATCTGGAACTCCGATGAATCGGGCAGATATCTAGCTAGCCGTTTATTAGCAGCCGCTGATCGTGGTGTTAAGGTTCGAGTGATGTTGGATGACATCAACCTCAATGAGCGTGAAGGGCTATTGTCAGCACTCGACGCTCACCCGAATGTCGAGATCCGTATCTTCAACCCAACACCAACGCGTCGTGGTTTCAGTAAGTGGTTGAGCTTCCTTGGTGATTTCTCACGTTTAAACCGCCGTATGCATAATAAATCCTTCACTGTAGATGGCACCTTGTCTGTGGTCGGTGGACGTAATATTGGTGATGAATATTTCGATCTTTCTGATGAAATCAACTTCCGAGATCGTGATGTATTGGTGATGGGCACAGTCGTTACCACTATCCAAACCAGCTTTATTGAGTATTGGGACAGCCGTTGGTCTTACCCAGTCGATATGTTAGGTGACGAGGAACAACCGGATCTTTCAAAGATTGACGATATAACCGTTCCGCAATACAAAAGCTACCCAGAGTTACCATTAAATCGTGAAGAGGCAGATAGCCTGCTGAAAGAGGCTCTAGATGAGATGACTTGGGTGAATGCTCGTTTTGCTTATGATCGCCCTGTGCCTATCGATTCAGACAATACCGACGAACCGAAAGCAACGGCGGTTCTGTTAGGGCAGCTAGCCAGTGAATCTAAACAAGAGATCTTGCTTGAATCGGCTTACTTGGTATTCGATGATGGTCAGTTGGAAGAGTGGCAAACGTTGAATAACGAAGGCGTCGAGATAAAGGCACTGACCAACTCAATGGCCTCGAATGACTTGGTGACCAATCATTCTGCTTACGCGGGTCGACGCTACGACATGTTAGAACATGGCATCGATTTGTTTGAGTTAAAACCAGATTCCAAGTTATGTGAAGTATCTACCCAAGACGTATCTAAGTGCGCACCTGAGACTGCTTATGGCTTACATGCTAAATCTGTCGTGTTTGACCGCAGTATCGCGAGTATTGGCTCATTTAACTTTAACCTGCGTTCGACCTACCTAAACACGGAATCGGTGTTAATCATCGAGAACAAAGCGATTGCTGAAACGCTAGCTGAAACTATCGAGCAGGCGATGAGTGAAGACAACAGCTGGCGCTTGGAACTTGAAGACGGCGATGTGTATTGGTATTCAGGTGAGCAAAGTTGGGACAGCGAACCTGAAACAGGTAAGTGGGAACGAATGCAGTCAGGCTTCCTACAGCTTCTCCCGATAGAGAAGTATCTATAAGAGAATCAAAATCCTAGAAAAGAAAAATGTCAGCGCATAATACGCTGACATTTTTGTTTGTGATGACGAAAACGGAGCTCGTTCATCGGGATCTCTTTCTGTCTTTAGATCTGCTCTAGCTTTATCGCTTAGCCAGATGTTTACTGTTCAGATAAGGCAGAATATGTGGGCGAGATTCACCAGAAAGCTTTTGAGTGATCTGCTGTGACCAGCTGCTTTGCTTTTGATTACTTGAGCGGTTTGCATAGTAGCTTTGCATTGAATCGTCGTAGCGAGCAATTTCATCTAGGCTCAATGGTTGGTATTGGTTTTCGTGCATCACCACATGAGCTGGAAGGCGGGGTTTTATCTCAGGTTGCTGCGCAGGGTGACCTAGACACATACCGAATAGTACGGCAGTGTGCTGTGGAAGTTCTAATAGCTCATCAACCTGTTGAGCGCTATTGCGTAAGCCACCAATGTATACGCCACCTAATCCCAACGACTCCGCTGCTAGCATGCAGTTCTGCGCCATAATGCCAGAATCGACGGCGCCAATTAGGGTCAGTTCAGTAAAGTCGGTTTTTACCTCAGGGTTAATCTGAGCGTGGCGTTGATAGTCGATACAGAACACCAAAAACTCAGCCGCGTTCTCAACGTAAGCTTGGTTGCCTGCATATTCTGCTAGTAGCTTACGCTTCTCTTTGTCGGTTACTCTCACAATAGAAACAGCCTGCAGTAAGCTCGATGATGAAGCCGCGAGACCAGCCTGAATAATCACATCAAGTTGTGCTTTTTCAATCGGTTGATTTGTATATTGACGAATGGAGCGGTGCCCCAGAATAGTTTCAATCGTGCTGTTCATAACTCTCAGACAGTCCTTGTGATGTTGACGTAGAGAATCACAATAACGACAATTACTATGGGCGTAAAGGGTGTTAGAGCCTTTCTTGTTAGCGCAATGATATTCATAAATTTAAAAGGATTGCTCTCACAGACAATCCTTTTTTGTACCGTTTCCTGCTAGAAGCTAGAAGCTAGAAGCTAGAAGCTAGAAGCTAGAATGGAACGCTTAAGAGTTCGCTTTAATGGCGAAGAGACAAAGTGATGAAGTGAACTCTGTTGGTCGAATAGCTGCCAGAAGGCTGAAATAGTCCTGAATCCGCATTAATTTCACCATGACCTAGATCTTGGTATTGGTAACTCAACCCTAGATGTAAGTCATTGGATATCTTCTTCTCAGCGCCGAAGCCGATACGCCACTGTTTATCGAGCGGGAGTAACACATCCCTGTTTTGACTGCTTACTGGGCTCGTGTCACCGCTCAGTCCGCTGTACAGCAACCAATCCTCATAGGCGTATTCCACACCAACCCCAAGAGAATAGGTGGTTGAGTATTTGTCATCATAATCTTGCCAAGTCTCCATGTTGGAGCTGAGTAGAAGGTTTAAATCTCCATTTAATGAATGCTTCAACCCTAAGTTTAAGCTTCGAACCCACGTCAATTCAGAGCTAATTCCAAAAGCGTTGGCGTTATCAAGGGAAAGGTCGTGATCAAATTGGCCCTGATAACTGACACCCAATTGTGTGTTGTCACTGATGTGGTGATTGAGACTCAGGCCGAATCCTAGATCAAGGCTATCCCCTTGGAGTTCGCGACCATTCAAAGCTTGAGTTTCGAGCGCTGCGTGCTGCAATATCAAAGAACCACCAAGAGACAGTTGTTCATGAACTTGATATGACAATGAAGACGTTAAGTTGAGTGCGGAAATGCTATTTTCTTTGATCAATAAAGCAGGGTGCGCGCCAACGCCGTGTGAGTATTCAACGCCAGTGCCGCCTGCTGCGTGCAATGCTGCGCCAACGACCCACTGGTCATTAAGCCTTGATGCGTAAGACAAGTGAGGGAGAACATCCGCGCTGCTTCCCGTGGTCGAAGCCGAGTTGTCATCACGAACAAAAGTGGTTTCAACATCGAGGTATTGAACACCGAGAATCCAAGCGCTTTCTTCAATGGCCGATAACCCTGCAGCGTTGGTGATCACTGCTGATGCATCGTTCGCGGTTACGTTTCCTGCGCCGGCCGTACCAACGCTTTTGGTTGTTGCAATCTGAGATAGATTTAACCCTCCCGCGTGAGCGAGAGAGCTGACTATCCCTGTCACTAACAGAGACAGTGTGATGAAAGGTGCTTTCAAGAGTAAAACCTCATTTTCAGTGTATGAGTTATGTTTCCAGTAATTTGGGTGATGTTTCTAGCAATTTGGGTGATGTTTCTAGCAGTTCGAGCCATGCTCTTAGAGAGAGAAGTCATTGCCACGAGCGGACACTAAGAACGCAGTGGCAATTGACTTGATCGACTTCATTACCTTAGTTGGATTAATCGACGTAATTAACCTAATTGAGGCTAGAGCTTTTCAACTTGTGGCAGTGGATATTCATTGTCGAGAACGGCTTGAGTTGGCTCATACAGGCGCATGTGAAGATAGAAGTCATCTTGAGGTGCTGGTAGCCAGTTACACGTTGGATCGGACGGTTTTACGTATTGAATACATATTGGCAAGGTGCCGTCTTCTGCGTATTTCAGTTCATCTTTACGATTGGTTGAGATGGAGTAGCGTTGAATGAAGTTTTCAACCATGAATAGGTTTTTAGCGTCATACATAGTCAACGACCAAAAGGCCTCTGCCGGTGCATCGGCTGGCATGGTCATTCGATATTGATTGTCGCCCGACAGTTGCTCGCCATTCGAGTCCGTGTATCGATTTGGATAAAGAGCTCGCTCTGGCACATTCAAACCAGCCGCACGCATATTGATGCTCGCTCGGCTCAGGTAATCATTTTCGTAGCGGCCTCCCTCGTACATCATCGACCAGCCGTTATTGACATCGCCGATGCTTCGACCTGCGTATTGAATGATCTGTTGCGAAGAGTTAATCGCGCGCATTAGCCCTTTTTTCTGTGCTGAAGTTAGCGCGTCTGGGTTAAAGGGAGTCGCTCCTCCAATACCAATTTGTTGGAACTGATCAACGATGGGAGCATCTTCTGGAATCGGATTTTTACGTAACTCACGGTCAATTAGTGAATACCACTCTAACCCTTCAGGCCTTGCCATGGGTGGGATACGACCTATTGAAGCTTTGAGTTCTACGATGTCATGCTCTGCGCCGAGTTGATCGAGTGGGTAGCTGAGGAATTTATCGTGAACAACCAGTGCGTCATCGAGATCTTGCTCGCCAAACACGCCCGTTCGTTGAATCAACCAAACCATAGGAGTGCGAGACTCTACGACACGATCAATCCCCTCTGGCACTTCGCCAGCCCATCCTTTGTTGACCAACAGCACTTTGGAACCTTGGTCGCCGACATTCTTGGCGTGCAGATCTTCAATCGAATCTGAGTAAGCATCCAATAATTGAACAATGTAGTAACGGTTATCGGTGCGAGGAATATCTATAACCATCGGACCCGACAAATCGAGATCGTAGTGAGCTTGTGAGTAGAGCGTATCGTTGTTGACAGTAGGCACAATTCTATCCTGAGGCCCAGATAGAACGCGTGTCTTACCCATCTCATTTAATGGTGCCATGGCGTTGTCCATCGGCGCGTCAACCGATGTGGTCGTTTGCCTAACCGCCGCCACGGTTAATGGACCCGTACCGTAGATAAACGCTTGAACACCTAAGTTGTAAGCAAGCTCTTCTTCAGGATTAATAGACTGTTGGGCAAGGGATGGCATCGCCATAATGCTGGATAAAGAACACACTAAACTGGCTAGTACACTTTTCTTATAGAGTAGTTTTCTCATGGAACACCTTAGGTCGTAGGAACAGAGTTAGGCATTTATCATATGAGTAAGTGAGATTAAGGAGTGTAATAGCCGATATTAAGGATGTTAATACGCTATTTTTGTCATTTAACTCATTGCTTTATTTGATATTTTTTCTAAGTGGTAAGGCGCTTGGATAGCGTGTGTTAATAGGTCGGCTGAGGCGCTATTGTTTGATTGATTTGCGGTTGATATGTTGACAAAAAAGTACGGGAATCAATATGAACACATCAACTCATCCTTTTAGCTTATTCATTAAAGCCGAAGGGGCTCAGTGCAATCTGGATTGTAGCTACTGCTATTACCTCAATAGACAAGATGGCGACAAAAGGTCTTCGATGTCTCTGGACATGATGGAGCAAATTGTCGGAGCTCATATCGACGCGCAGCCAATGAAAGTTCAGCAAGTGGACTTTATCTGGCATGGTGGCGAGCCCATGTTAAGAGGGCTCGATTTCTATGAAACGGCAATGAAAGCACAGGCAAGCAAAGCGACGAAAAAGCGTGTCGTAAATACCATGCAGACCAATGGAACCATGATTAACGATCGCTGGGCGAGCTTCTTTGCTAAACACAATTTCATGATGGGCATCAGTATCGATGGCCCCAACATTCTGAATGACATCGCCCGGACCGACAAAAATGGTCAGTCGTCTTTTGAACGCACAATGCGTGGGATGTCTTATCTAAAAAAGCACAACGTTGAGTTTAATACGTTAACGGTCGTGAATAATAAAACCTACAAACACGGTAAAACGATCTATCAATTTTTGGTTGAAAATGGCAGCGGTTATATGCAATTTCAGCCTTGTATCGATCATGAATTGGATAGGCGAACAGGGCACGACTGGTCGCTAACCGGTGAGCAATGGGGACAGTTCCTTTGTGATTTGTTTGATGCGTGGGTCGCCAATGATGTCGGTAAAGTGTATATCCAGTTTTTTGAAAACTGTCTAATGGTGTTGATGGGTTACCAAAGTCAAATGTGCCATCATAGCGCGACTTGTGGACAGCAATTAATGGTTGAGCATGACGGCAATGTTTACAGTTGTGACCATTATGGGTACCAAGATCATCAACTGGGTACTGTGAATAGTGATAAGCTTGCAACCATGGCGAGCTCACCAGAACAAATAGCGTTTGGCACCAATAAATATCATGAACTGAACAGCACTTGTCGAGGTTGTGACTTTGTTGAGCTTTGCCAAGGTGGCTGCCCTAAGAATAGAATAGCAACAACCGAAGATGGCAGCGCGATGAATCATTTGTGCCAAGGGTATGAGATGTTTTTTCGTCACGCATTACCCAAATTATTGCCAATGGTAGAAGCGATGAAAAAAGGGTATTCGCCAGCGTACTTCCCACTTTTCTAAATAACTTGGAGTCGGGCATGACCAGAGATCTAAACTTACTGCGGCTTATTTTGGTGCTCAATGAAACTCGCCAAACGGTAAGCGCAGCAAAAGCCTTAAACGTAAGTCAGCCGACGATCAGTGTCATGCTTCGTAAGCTCAGAGAACAATTTGATGATGAATTGTTTGTTAGAGATAAAGCGAGGCTTGAACCTACCCCAAAATGCTTGAAGCTCATCGAAACCTTGCCTCTGCTATTAGAACAACTAGACAACCTTTATATCCCCAATGAAGAGTGGGACTTGGAAGATTTAAGAGGGGAGGTTCAAATCATGTTACCTTCCCCATTGTTGATCCCAGTGGGTGTGCCGTTAATCAAAAAGCTGACCAAAGAAGCGCCGCAAGTGACGTTTCAATGTTCGCCTTGGTTAGATAATGGCGTCCAGTCCCTAGAGACCAACCGCATGTGTTGGGGAGTGAGTTATCTTCCTATGGACGTCAATAAAACCCTGACCGAGCGCCCGGTTGGCTTTGATAAGTTCATGTTGGTGATAAGAGCTGATCACCCAATTCAAGGCAATTCTCTTGAGGACATTCTGAAATACCCACTCTGTATCAATATGATCCCTGGTTACATTCAGCCGTCCAAGGCGGAAATGTTGATCAAAAAATATGACTTAGATAAACACATCGCGCTCAGAAGCAACAATATGAACTTGATGCTGGAGATCGTTAAGGACAGTGACTTTATCTATATTACATCGTCGAAATGCCGCTATTTGCTTGATCACTCTTATCGTTGTATCGATTTACCGTCGGAAATGTTGAAAGACACCTATCGTCGAGAGTTGGCACTGTTTACTCATCAAGCAAACCGCAATAACCCGTTCACGGATTGGCTTCAAAAAGAAATTGCGTCGATTATTCAATCCTAGCATCACGCTACTATTCCCTTTAAATAACTTCCCTTTCTAACTATCACTATTAAAAATCGTAATAGTGGCTATCAAGCCATTTTTGGCCTCTTTCTTATACCATTTATTTAAACAACGGTTCGCTGAGACATACATCATTGTCGGTGTGGCTCTAGCGATTTACTCATAGTGAATGAGGGTTATAAATGTATAAGTCTTTTGTTAAATCCGCTCTGGCGCTCTCGGTATTGGCGAGCGTCAACGTACATGCAGCGAGCCAACCCAATGTGGTTGCTATCATGCTCGATGATGTGAGCCCAACGGATCTGTCTGCCTACCACCGTGGTTTAGGCGCGGTGGATACGCCGAACATTGATCGAATTGCCGAGCGCGGCATGATGGTCAGTGATTACTACGCACAAGGCAGCTCTACCGCGGGGCGCTCTGCCTTTATCACAGGTCAATATCCTTTCCGAACAGGCTTAACGTCTGTCGGCCAGCCGGGCTCTTCGCTTGGCCTTCAAAAAGAAGATCCAACCCTAGCCGAAATGCTGAAAGACAAAGGCTATGCGACCGTGCATGTCGGTAAAAGTCACTTAGGCGATAACAATAGCCACCTCCCAACGGTGCACGGCTTTGATGAATTCTTCGGTTTCCTTTACCACCTCAACGTTATGGAGATGCCTGAACAGCCGGAATTCCCCACAGACCCTGACTTCAGAGGTCGCCCTCGCAATGTTATTCATACCGTTGCGACGGAAACTGCAGATATGACCGATGATCCTAGATTTGGTGTGGTTGGAAAACAAACGATTGAAGACAAAGGCCCGCTAGGTGCTAAGCGCATGCAGACAGTGGATGGCGAATTTTTGGAGTTTGCTACTAATTGGCTTGATAAACATGAAGCGGAGAAAGACGAGCAGCCATACTTCATGTGGTATAACCCGACTCGTATGCATCAAAAAACCCATGTACGTCCTGAGTACAGAGGCGCGAGCCAAACCAACACGTATTACGATGGCTTGATCGAACTTGATGACCAGATCGGTGTATTACTCGATAAGTTAGAAGATCTTGGTGAAATTGATAACACGATAATCTTGTTTACCTCAGACAACGGCGTAAACCTAGATCATTGGCCTGATGCTGGTTCTGCCTCTTTCCGTGGTCAAAAAGGGACGACGTGGGATGGCGGTTTCCGTGTGCCAATGTTGGTCAGCTGGCCAGATAAAATCCCTCAAGGCGAATATACCGATGGCTTCATGACATCTGAAGACTGGGTTCCAACAATCATGGCCGCCGTGGGTGAAGAAAACATTAAGGAAGAGCTGTTAGAAGGTAAAGAGCTGAACGGTGAAGAGTATCAAGTTCATCTTGATGGTTATAACCAGTTAGACATGCTGACGAACGGATCAGCAAGTGAGCGTCATGAGTTCTTCTTCTATAACGAACAAAGTCTTAACGCATTCCGCGTGGATGAGTGGAAAGTACATCTAAAAACCAAAACGGAATGGATTGCTCCAGTAGAGGATTGGCCACTAGGTATGCTGATCAACATTAAGGCAGACCCATATGAGCGTAGCCCTGATACTCGAGGCTGGTTCCTTTGGATGAAAGAAAAAACATGGGTACTGCCAGAGCTTCAAAAAGCCGCCGCAGATTATCAAAAATCACTGAAAGCATTCCCACCTAGGCAAAAAGCTGGTGGTATTGGTATGGCAGATAAATCAGTGGTTGCTGACTAACGCCAAATACGACTAATGCAAGGTGTGCTGTAACAAGCACACCTGACTACTGGACTACAATATGAAGAAACCATTACGTCTGCTCACGGGCACTTTTTCCACTTTTACACTCTCTATCTTCGCTCTTATCTCCTTTGCATTTTCCGTTTCCGCTCAAGAAGAACCTGCCAGTGACATGGCTGACCCCATGGCCGTTTATACGGGAGGTGAGTTAATTGCGGGCAATAAAGGGCTTGGCGCTACCTTCCAATTTGGCGTGAATCGTGGCGATTGGGGGGTGTTGGGTAAGCTGGAAGGCAAAAACAACTTTGAAAACTATCGAGCACGATTCTTCACACCCAACAAGAAAACGGGCACTGGCTTGTTTGTTGATGCTGGACACGACTTCTCCAACGACGGCATGACCTCAAACTATGCGTCGGCGGGCATCATGCAGTCGTTCAAGCTGAGCGACAAGGTTAACCTGTACAGCGCCCTAACGTACGGACAAATGTGGGAGGAGAGTAATCAGTTTGAGGACACGCAAATCATCAGTAGTATTAACTACTTAAAGTACGATTTTGCTGACCAATTTTATCTTCTACTCGCTCCTCAATACACCTACGGGTTAGATGGTGAGAACACACGAGATTTCTCTACTGAAATGCAGCTGGGCTACAAGGTCGATAGTGACAACATCATCATTTTTAGTGGTGATACTGACAACAACACTTGGATCACCTTCCGTACTCGCTTTTAGTTAGGACATTAAATGATGAAACAAAACATACTTGCGACAACACTGGCTTGTGCTTTCATGGTTGCACTTCCGTCTCCGGTACTCGCGAGCCAATCCGTGGACGCGACGAGCGCATCTATTGGGATCAAGACGGAAACTCTACCCATTGAGATGGCGAGTTTAGCGTCGCTCAAAAAGGATAATCAGCTATTGGCACAACTTGCCTATGAGTACGCGTACTCGATAGATGAAGCATACAAATACTTTTACAAAACCGTCGTTGAGCAAGACTACCCTTTGAATCGATTCCAAAATATTCGAATACTTGCTGACGACACTTACACTGCGCATCCGACGATTAACAATGACACGTTACACTTGATGGGTTGGATGGACCTAGCAGCAGAACCGGTCATCATTACGATTCCAGACCATGATGACAATCGATACTGGTTGTTTCATACCATGAATATGCAGCACTTTACTGACTCGGCTTTTGGCTCTCCACAGCGAGGCACAAAAGGCGGCAGCTTCATGTATGCAGTTGAAGGGTGGAAAGGTGAAGTGCCTGCGAGTGTCGATCAAGTCATCTATGTCGAGCATCCGCTGGTCAAGATGATGGGGCGAATCATGGACCTTGGTGGTGACGATTCTGCAACTGCTCAAAAGTTAATGGATCAATGGAATATTAGGACGTTGTCGGAATATTTAGGTCAGAAAGGGCCAGATCCTGTTGAACGCGAGTATCCAGACCCTGAAGATTCTAATTGGGTCGAACGAACCAATTTCATCCTGTCTGAAGGAACAATGAAGACGCATGACCAAAAGCTGCTTGAACTGTTCGAGTACATTGGCTTAGGAGATGTTGAATTAGACAAAGCCAATCATCCATTTACGGCAGAGCAGCTTAGTATGATCGAGTCTGGTCAAAAAGACGGACTGGAACGAATCATTAATGCGGGCTTTGATGATTCACGTGACGTGTTAGGCACTCGCGATGAAATGACTAAGGTTCCAAGCTTTCAGCTCGCCTACGGCACCTTAATGGGCCAATGGGGGCTGCCTGCGAAGCACACTATGTATAGCGGTGACTTCTTTGATAGTGAAGGTGCTGCGCTCGATGGCGGAAAATACGATTACACGGTGACCTTCGATGCGCCACCGCTAGAAGAGGGTGGTTTTTGGTCATACACGGCTTACAGTGGTGAAACCCGATTGATGGAGAAAAACGAGTTAAACCGTCATTCCCGTGGAGACAGAACGCTAACGCCTAATGCTGATGGCAGCTACACCATTTACATGAGTAGCGATGTAAAAGGGCATGAAGATGATCCTAACTTCTTACCTATCCCCGATCACCAATGGTATTCAGTGTTACGCATGTACACGCCCGGTGAAGAGGTGAGAACAGATAAATGGAAATCGACACCATTTACCAAGGTCAAAAAATCCACGGTAAAGTGATGATTTAAGTCACCTGTTTAAGGTTTTGTTTATAATCGATTAATGCCAGTTGCTATGCCGCTGGCATTTTTTATTGAGCGAAACTTGTTTCGAAATAGGCGTTAAATGCTCGGAACTGTAGAATAAAATAGGGCATACTAGATGCAATATATAGACCAAAGAAAGTAACCACGCGCATGAATCCAATCTGCCTCAACGACCCTTTTTCTCTTCCTAATGGTCAAGTGATTAAAAATCGCCTGTTCAAATCGGCAATGAGTGAACAACTAGGTGATAAACACCATAATCCTAAGCAAGGTTTAGTCACGCTTTACCAGCGTTGGGCTCAAGGAGGAATTGGTCTATCCATGACGGGCAACGTGATGGTCGATAGAGGTGCGCTTGGTGAACCTAAAAACGTTGTGTTGGATGAGCACAGTGACTTAACCGTATTTCGTGAGTGGGCGAGTGCCGGAACACAGAATGGTTCGCAGATATGGATGCAACTGAATCACCCAGGTAAGCAAATTCCTAAATTCTTATGTGATAGCCCGGTAGCTCCTTCGGCTATCTCTTTAGAGCGTGGATTAGAAAAAGGCTTCAATACGCCACGAGCTCTTACTGAGACGGAAATAATCGCAATCATTGATAAGTTCGCGTTGAGTGCAAAGCTTGCAAAACAAGCGGGTTTTACTGGCGTGCAGATTCACGGTGCTCATGGTTATCTTGTAAGTCAGTTTTTGTCTTCGAGACACAATCAACGCCAAGACAAATGGGGTGGCTCACTCGAAAACAGACTTCGTTTCGTGCTTGAGGTTTATTGCGCGATTCGAAAAGAGGTTGGTGACGACTTCCCTGTCGGGATTAAGCTCAACAGTGCTGACTTTATGAAAGGTGGCTTCACTGAAGAAGAGTCGATGCAGGTTGTACAAACACTGAGTGATAACGGTATCGACCTGATTGAGATCTCCGGCGGCACCTATGAAAGCCCATCAATGATGGGGTCAAAAAGCAAAACAGAACCAATCAAGGCCAGCACGGTAAAGCGTGAAGCGTATTTTATGGATTACATGGTGAAGGCGAGAAAACTCGTCAGCACTCCGCTGGTGGTCACAGGTGGTTTTCGAACCGCGCAAGCTATGAATGAAGCACTAAACACCTCGGCAACCGATTTTATTGGTATTGCACGCACAATGGCGGTTGATCCTGATTTCCCTAACAAGTTAATCGAAAACCCTAGCCACGGCATGCCATTAACGGTGCCAACCACAGGAAAACCCGCATTAGACAAAGTGGCGATGGTCGGGCTGGTTTGGTATGAGCATCAGATGTGGCGTATTGCCTCTGGCAAGAACGCCGATCCTAAATTAAGCGCACTCGGTGTGGTGTTAAAAACAATTTTCAGCGCCGGCTGGCACGCGTTTAAAAAGCGCAGAGTATAAGCAGTAATGGATTGTTAAAGCAGAACTTTGAGGAATTGAAGTTCTGCTTTTGTTGCTTATCCTCCTTTTAAATTTAAATTTAAATTTAAATTTAAATGCTCAAGAAATACGTCGTATGGCACTCCTAGCCAGTATTCGCTGCGGCACCAATCCAATACCAACATGAGTATTAGTTATAGTGTTCATAAGTGGAAAATCAGAGTAGACCAATTAGGATGAATTGAATTAAACGCTACAATTAATTCAATAACATGGTAGTTGCTATGAAGAACATAACCCTTTTATCTGTCGCGATTTTATCCAGCCTCTCTTTCTCATCTTTTGCTAAAGACTGTGATCCGAATCTACTGCCTTCATGGAAGGATAGTGAGAGTAAATCTGCTATTGTGGATTTTGTTGATCAAGCCACTAAAGCTGAGTCTGATATGTTCGTTGCGGTCCAAGATCGCATCGCTGTATTCGATAACGACGGTACGCTTTGGTCAGAAAAGCCTTACTACTTCCAGCTTGCTTTTGCGCTAGATCGTGTAAAAGAGATGGCACCTGGACACCCAGAATGGAAAACGGAAGCACCGTTTAAGTTCGTGCTTGAAGATGACATTAAGAGTGTTCTAGGAAGCGGCGAAGAAGGTTTATTGAAAATTATCATGGCGACGCACTCTGGTATGACGGTCGAACAATACCAAAAAGATGCTGAGCAATGGTTAGCTGCTGCGAAAGATGAGCGTTTCAATAAAGCCTATACCGCTCTGACTTACCAACCAATGAAAGATATGCTGACTTATCTTCAAGAGCATGATTTCAAGACTTACATCGTATCCGGTGGTGGGGTTGATTTCATGAGAGTTTGGGCTCCAGAGGCCTACAATATCCCGTCAGAGCAGATCATCGGCAGCGCGCTTAAATACAACTACAGCTACAACGATGGCAACCCTACTGTAACCAAAGACTCGTCCATTTTAACCATTGATGATAAAGCCGGAAAAGTCACCAACATTCAGCATATTATTGGTAAGAAACCGATTTTAGCTGTGGGTAACTCAGACGGTGACCAAGCGATGATGCAATGGGCGACGAGTCAGCCTAATTCAATGGCTATGATTGTTCACCACACCGATGCTGAACGCGAGTGGAAGTACGATCGTGAATCCCATGTCGGTAGGCTTGATAAAGCACTCGATGAAGCGAACTCTAGAGATGATTGGACGTTAATTGACATGAAATCTGATTGGTGTGAGGTGTATTAACCCTCATAAACATTCAGATAAAACAACAAAGGCTCGGATGGTTAATTCGAGCCTTTTTGCTAAATAGCGAAGCTTTCGTCTCACTTTCAGCAAGAACGTACTATAAATTTTCAACGCATAACGCTTTAATCGGGATCGTCAGAAATTAAAGAGATAGAAAAATGAAAACGATCGGTTTGCTAGGCGGCATGAGTTGGGAGTCGACGATGAGTTACTACAAATCCATTAACGAAGGCGTTAAAGCCACTCTCGGAGGGCTCAATTCAGCAAAGATTTGTATGTACAGTGTGAATTTCGATGAGATAGAAAAGCTGCAGCATCAAGGTCGTTGGGCGACGAGTGATTAGCATCTAGCTCTTATTCTTAGTTCCATGCCTGTCCTCTTTCACTTTTGTGCAATTTTTATTCTTGGGAGTGAAAGTTTTTTGTACAAAAGCAGGTCGTTAATTAATGATGCGACACTTTGTTCATTAACCAAGGCTTTATTGGCAGGTAAGGCTTTAGTTAATGGCTGAGGTATCTGCGCTTTTAAGCACTATGCTTTAGTCATGATCAAAAGAGGGTTTATTATGAAATGGCTTATCTTATCTGTAACGCTATTATTCGTGGCAGGATGCCAGTCTACGGGGTCTGAATCACAGGTTGGTGATGATATGAATCGAGTACATTCGGGTGGTTGTAATAGCTAACCCCAATTTATGTAGCAATATTTGTTAGCTATCGTTTATAACAACGACCTGTCTAAGGCCTCACGATCAAGTGAGGTTTTGTTTTATTCAAAGGCTAAAAACAACTTGGTGATATGGTATATCGTCAGTGGTAGATTTTGTTATTGAGAAAAACCTCAATCCAATACCATAGCTTTTGTGGGGGGAGGTTGTAAATTTGTTAATTTGAGTTGTCTAAATTCTAGGCTGTGTACTGGATCTCATTTGTTATTTGAGTCCCTTGCTAAGGTAAATAATGAATGCTTAATACCAATCACTTTACTCAACTTAAGAGGTTTCTATGCTAGGTGAAAATCACTCTCTTGTTCACGAATTTCCTGAAATGAAAGACAAAATTGCTGAGCTTGCTAAAACTGACGATGGCTTTGCAGAAGATATGAAGACATACGACAACCTTGATAAAGAGATTCGTAAACTAGAGCTGAAAGATTCACCCATTGATGACGGCTCGATGCACCAACTGAAACATGATCGTTCTGTACTTAAAGACGCACTGCACGCTCGCTTAACGGCTTAGTCAGTTGGCAATTTGGCTGATTAGCTAAATGGCGAATTGCAGATTTAGATACTAAAAACTCCTTCGGGAGTTTTTTTCGTTTTGGCTTACCCATTTTCTTCTGTACCCATAAGCTTGGGCTTCTTTGGATATAAAAAAGCTTAGCGCGGGGGACACTAAGCTTCGTTGTTCATCATGTTCTTGAAGCATGTCTAGCTGGTGGGGTTAGCCTACTTGAGAAAAGCTTACCACTTTACTTTGTAGTTTCTGTTTCAAGTAATCCGTCACCGCTTGTTGCTCTGATTCACTCATGTACAAGCCAAGTTTGGTTCTGCGCCACAAGATGTCTTCGTCAGTCATTGCCATCTCTTCATTGATCAAGTAATCGATTTCAACTTGATAAACGCCATGCGCTTCGCTTGAGAACTGGATGCCAAGGTCAGCTTCGCTATTTGCACCTTCCAATAGCTTCCATGTGTAAGTACCAAATTGAGTCACGTAGCGAAGCAATAGCGCTTCAGATGCCCAAGGGTATTTTGTGTGGATCATCTTCGCAAGCTGCTCTCTGCTGCAACTAAAGTTACCGCCTGGAAGCGTGTCGTTCGCTGTCCATGGTGCACCCATGTTGGTTAGGTGTGGCTCAAGCTTCTTAAGCGCCGCTTCGCCGAGCTTACGATAAGTGGTTAACTTGCCACCGAAGATCGAAAGCAGTGGTGCTTGATCAAGCTCTGCGTCCAATTCGAGCGTGTAGTCACGAGTGATCGCTTGCGGTGAATCAGATTCGTCGTCACAAAGCGGTCTTACGCCACTGTATGTCCAAACTACGTCTTCACGGCCAAGCTGTTTAACAAAGTGCTGGTTAACGATATCAATCAAGTAATCCACTTCAACATCATCAATTGCGACGTTACGAGGGTCGCCTTTGTATTCAAGGTCGGTGGTGCCGATGATCGAGAACTTATCTAGGTAAGGGATCATGAACACAATACGATTGTCTTTGTTTTGCAGAATGTACGCTTGTGGTTCGTCGTGAATGCGTGGCACAACAATGTGTGAGCCTTTGATCAGACGAATATTACGCGGTGAAGCCTGCTCTAATCCATCATCAAAGAACTGCTTAACCCAAGGGCCAGCCGCGTTAACCAGCGCTTTCGCTTTACGTTCAAAACGTTGGTTTGTCATCACATCAAGGATCGTCACATGCCAGATGCCGCCTTCACGGTGCGCTTTTTCAACTCGGCAGTAGTTACGAACTTCTGCGTTGTTCTCTTTTGCTGCCAACACGTTGAGCAATACCATACGCGCATCATCAACCCAGCAATCTGAGTATTCGAAGCCTGTCTTCATTTCTGGTTTCAGTAGGCCTGATTTCGCTAGGTTGACTGTCTTACTTCCCGGAAGAGTGGTGCGCTTACCCAAGTTATCGTAAAGGAATAGGCCACAGCGAATCATCCAAGCTGGGCGTAAAAATGGTCGATGAGGCAAACGGAAGCGCATTGGTTGAGCAACATGAGGTGCTTTTCTTAACAAGACTTCACGTTCAGCGAGTGCTTCCGAAACCAAACGAAATTCGTAATGTTCAAGGTAGCGTAGGCCACCGTGGATAAGCTTTGAGCTGGCTGAAGACGTCGCAGATGCGAAGTCATTTGCTTCGTATAAGCCAACGTTTAGACCACGACCTGATGCATCTGCCGCGATGCCTGCACCGTTGATGCCGCCGCCAATCACGATCAAGTCTAAAGTGGAAGATGTACTATTGTTTGAATTATTTTGTTGAGCACTCATGGTTTTGACCTCTTTCTGAGCGAACGAGCATTTTAGAACATAATTGAATCCTATATGAACTTTCGTTTGCGGTCATTTATTATTTTCGTTTATGCGCGTTTTATGTGATTTGCGCATAAAAAAACCTCTGCTTATGAAAGCAGAGGTTCAAATAAGTCTAATTCGAGCATAGAATCGACAGTGGTCGTGAGCAAGTTTTACTTTTTAACTTTTCTATAAAGAATCGTGATTCATTTAAGAAAGTGGCCTCATCGAGCACTGGGTGAGTTATTCGCTCACAGGGCGAGTTGTATCGATAACTTCTAACGGAATGTCTGAATCCTTAAGGATGTTCAGAATCTCTTCCGGCGGCTGCTTATTAGTAAACACCATGTGCGCCTGAGAGATATTACCCAGCTTAACCATTGCATTACGGCCAAACTTAGTGTGGTCGACAGCTAAGAAGATACTGCGGCTGTTCTCGATGATGGCTTGTTTCACGCGAACTTCGTGATAATCAAAATCGAGCAGTGAGCCATCAAAGTCGATGCCACTGATGCCTAAGATGCCAAAATCAAGGCGGAACTGCTTCACGAAATCCAGTGTTGCTTCACCTACGATACCGCCATCACGGTTTCTCACTTCGCCACCGGCCAAGATAACCTTTATCTCAGGGTTAGGCAGAAGAATGCTGGCAACGTTAATGTTGTTGGTGACAACTCGTAATTGTTTGTGATTTTTATTGAGCGCGCGTGCGACCGATTCTGGCGTGGTACCAATATCAACGAATAGAGTTGCACCGTCTGGGATATGCTTAACCAGTTCGTCGGCGATCACGTCTTTTTCGTTGAAATTAAGCGCTTTACGCGTGTTATAAGAGGTGTTTTCCGAGCTTAAAGGAATGGTTGCACCACCATGATAGCGACGAATTTTGTTGCTATCGGCCAGTTCGTTTAGGTCTCGTCTGATGGTTTGTGGGCTGACATCGAACTTTTCAACGAGCTCTTCGGTACTTACATATCCTTGTGTTTTAACCAGGTCTACAATCTGCTGGTGTCTTGGTATCTGCTTCACTTAACTTACCACTCCCTGCACGCCAAAGGCTCTGGCGCGTCAAAATCGAAAATATAAACTCACGCTATTGTGCTCGAATTGATGAAAAGAGAGAAGTAATGATGATAAGGAATCGTGTCTAAACCGCAAAAACGGTGCTCGTAACGTAAAACTTGAGCCTGAAACGCAAAAAAGAGCACAAAATAGTGCTCTTTTTAGTTTCGTTTACTGAGGTTCGAACAATCCAATCGACAAGAGAGTGACTATTCGAACTCCTCTGTTAACTCACGCTTAGATTACTCTTCGTCGTCATCGTGCAGTTCAGACCAAACCTGCGCACACTTGATAGCACGCTTCCAGCCTTTGTAACGGCGGTTACGCTTCTCTTCGTCGTGGTGTGGCATGAAGGTGCGGTTAAGAACGGCTTTGTCTTGAAGCTCATCAATGCTGTCCCAGAAACCAACCGCTAGGCCAGCAAGGTAAGCGGCACCAAGAGCGGTTACTTCCGTTACTTCAGGGCGGTGAACTTCAGTGTCAAGCACGTCTGATTGAAATTGCATTAGGAAGTTATTCGCTACTGCACCGCCATCAACACGTAGTTTCGCTAGCTTGATGCCTGAGTCAGCTTGCATCGCGTCTAGTACGTCACGAGTTTGGTAAGCAATACCTTCCAGCGTTGCACGGATGATGTGGTTAGAGTTAACACCACGAGTTAGGCCGACAATCGTACCGCGAGCGTAAGCATCCCAGTAGGGTGCGCCTAGGCCAGTGAATGCAGGAACCACGTAAACGCCGTTCGAAGAATCCACTTTAGTTGCGAAGTACTCAGAGTCTTCTGCGCCAGCCAGTAGCTTCATCTCATCACGTAGCCATTGGATTGATGCACCGCCCATGAATACCGCACCTTCCAGTGCGTATGCAGGTTCACCTTTAGGACCACATGCTAGTGTTGTTAGTAGGCCGTTTTTCGACGTTACTTTCTCTTGGCCTGTGTTCATCAGAAGGAAACAACCCGTGCCGTACGTGTTCTTCGCTTGTCCTGCTTCTACACACATTTGACCGTATAGTGCAGCTTGTTGGTCACCCGCAATACCCGCGATTGGGATACGAGTACCGCCTTTACCACCAAGGTTCGTTTGACCGTAAACCTCAGAAGAACGCTTCACTTCTGGCATCATTGATGAAGGGATACCCATCTCATCAAGTAGCTTTTGATCCCAGCATAGGTCGTTGATGTTAAATAACATAGTACGAGACGCGTTAGTGTAATCCGTAACGTGTACACGTCCTTGAGTCATCTTCCAAACTAACCAAGTATCAACGGTACCGAATAGTAATTTGCCTGCTTCAGCGTCTTCGCGAGCGCCTTCAACGTTGTCTAGAATCCATTTTACTTTTGTACCTGAGAAATACGGGTCAAGGACTAAGCCAGTATTGTCACGTACGTAGTCTTCTAGGCCACGTGCTTTTAGGTCTTCACAGATGTCTGCTGTACGGCGACACTGCCATACAATTGCGTTGTAAACCGGTTTGCCTGTTTCTTTGTTCCAAACAATGGTGGTTTCACGTTGGTTAGTGATACCAATCCCCGCTAACTCGTCGCTGCGAATGCCTGCTTTAGCAAGTGCTTCAACCAATGTAGAGCTTTGAGTCGCCCAGATTTCCATTGGATCATGCTCAACCCAGCCCGCTTTCGGGTAGATTTGAGTAAATTCTCGTTGAGAAGAGCTTACGATGTTTGCATCGTGGTCGAGGATTACAGCGCGAGAGCTTGTGGTGCCTTGGTCTAGGGCAACAATGTATTTTTGCTCGGTCATGGTAAGAATCCTTTTTCTTTTGTTATTTATATTTTAGTAAATGTAGGGTCGCTTAGGGATTAAGCTTGAGCTTGTTCAGCTTCTTCTGCTGTTTCACATTGGTTTGGAATTGTGCAGCCTTGGCCTTCTACTGGTAGGTAAGCACCGATAACACGTGGGTACAACCAACCGCCAAAACACGCACCAGCAATTGGAGCAAGAATTGGAACGATGAAGTAAGGAATATCACGAGCACCGCTCAATGCGAAATCCCAACCTGCAAAGTAAGCGAAAAGTTTTGGTCCAAAGTCACGAGCAGGGTTCATTGCGAAGCCAGTTAGTGGACCTAAAGAACCACCAATTACCGCAATAAGAATACCGATCAGCAGTGGGTTCATCGCGCCGCGAGATGCGCCATTGTTCTCATCACCTAGCGCCAAAATGGCAAACATCAACACAGCGGTAATCACGAATTCCACAGCAAAAGCGCCGAAGAAAGAGAGTGAAGCATGTGGGTAAGTCGAGAAGATACCAGCGGTTGATAGTGCGTCTTGGCTGCTACGAACGAAGTTATGTGCGATTTCGTAGTCAGTGAATAGGTTGCTGTATAGGCTGTAAACTAGAGCTGCCGAGCAGAATGCACCAAGTAGCTGAGAAATGATGTAAGGCAGCACTTTCGCTTTATCAAAGCCGTGGAACATAGCTAATGCAATGGTTACTGCAGGGTTTATATGTGCGCCTGACACGCCGGCAGTACAGTAAATTGCAATCGCAACACCGAAGCCCCAGATGATGCTGATTTCCCATTGTCCGAATGTCGCACCTGTTAATACCAGTGCGGCCACGCAGCCAACGCCAAAAAATATGAGTAATCCTGTACCGATAAATTCAGCCAAGCATTGCCCAAATAAAGAAGGGTGTTTATTTGTTGTCATGTTCGAGTCCTTTTTAGTTTTGCTTATCTAGCACGTGTATTGTGCATATATTTGCGAACTCGAAAATAAACGAACAACAAAAATGAGCGTTTGAGCATAAAATTGTTAATTAAAGTCACTTGAAATGTTAATCCGAACACTTTTGCTCGGAAAAGATGCTCGCATGAACGTCATTACTCGAATTGATAGGTTGCGAAGCCGCTCAAACTACCTATATGTAAACGGATGCGCAACTGGTACGAGGAGTTTATGTTTGGATTTGTGATGCTACTTCGTGAGTGGTGGATTATTAGACTTAATTACGAAGGGCTATGTGATGTTCTTGCTATGTTAGAAGGGCGTTAACAAATGAGCTTATATGCATAAATGAATAAACTGCCAGCTACGGTGTAGTTTGGCAGTTTAATTTGGGTGTTTGTTCTTGTTACAAGGTACGAAATTACAGTTCTAAACCAGAGCTGCAACTTTTCCTTTCGCTACCAATTGATCTCGAATCGAGTCATACGCCCAGTTGAATGCAATCGCGTAAAGTACGAAGAAAATCACTAGGCCGATGTCCATGATCAGTACGGTTAGGAAGTCGAGTTGTAGAACCCACATCAAGACAGGTAGAGTCACTGTCATTAAGCCAAGTTCAAAACCCAATCCGTGCACAACACGTGTTTTCTTGGTTCGTTTACTGCGGTCAGCTCCGAATACTTTGTCGTAGCCATAGTTGTAAATGTAGTTCCAAGCCATTGCTATCAAAGATATTGCGAGCGCTAAGCCTGCCATTTCACCTGCGCCGTTTCCTGTAATATAGGTTGCAAGCCCTGCCATCAAAACCAAAGCAACCAATTCAAATAGCACCATGTGTAACATGCGTTCTTTATGTGACATTTTCTAACTCTCTTTACGATTAAATAGCCGCCGATGGGCTAATGACTTGGCTAGATAATATCTATTTAAGTGATAATATAAAGATAGTTAGCATCACATATGGTGATGGTTGGTTTGTGGAGAAGCCAAATGTACAACATTGAACAGCTGAAAATGTTTGTGTATGCCGTTGAATTAGGGTCATTTTCTGCCAGTGCTCGTCATTTAGGGAAGGTGCAGTCGGCGGTGAGTCAAGGCATCAGTAATCTTGAAATTGATTTTAATGTTGAGCTTTTTGATCGCTCGACTCGAAAGCCTTCACTAACCAAGGCGGGCGAGCAGTTATTTAAACAGGTGAAAGCGATTGTACTTCAGGTTGAAGATCTGAATGTGACGGTTAATGCGATGGGGAGCGGTGAAGAGGGTCTCATCAAAATTGCATTAGATGATTCATTGTTGGTCCCGAACCTATCTAAGATCCTTAGTCAATTTAGTAAACAATTCCCTGCTACTGAAGTTGAACTGGTTGCTTGTACCACAACTGAGGTCAACCCGTTGATTATCGAAGAGAGAGCCGACATTGGATTGATGTTTACCAACTTGGCTTTTGACGTCGGCTCTGAGCCTTGTTTTATCGGCCACTTGCCGTTTATTGCTGTGTGTCATCCAAGTCATACGCTCGCAAAAACAGGTGTTGTGAAACTTTCTGATTTACTCCCGCATCGTCAGTTAATGTTGAGGGGAGACAAAGGTAAGGTGATGGATCAGTTTCCGCTGATTGCCGGCAAGGTATGGTGGTCGAACAGCTTTATTGTCATCAAAGAGGTGGTGCTCGGCAGTGACATTGGTTGGGCATATTTACCCAAACACCTTGTCGAAGATGAGTTGGATAAGCAACGTTTAGTGGAGATTAATGTCTCATTCGATCACAAAACATGGTCGCCGCCCGTTGATCTTGTTTTGTCTAAAACACGCTCGAAAGGGCCTGCATTGCTTTGGCTTGAACAAGCATTGAAAGGCCTATTGGACGAAACATAAGCTGGATGAGACTTAAATTGGAAGAAACTGAATAAAGAAAAGGCTCACAAAGTAATTTGTGAGCCTTTCTGTTTAAAGCGATACGCGATTTTCTAGTTCGCAGATTTCACTGTTAGACCGTTGTAGTACTTGTCTTTCATCTTAAGTGCAACGTTCACTAGGTAAATCAGCACAGGTACTTCAATCAGTGGCCCAATAACACCGGCAAACGCTTGGTCTGAGTTGATACCGAATACAGAGATTGCTACGGCAATCGCTAGCTCGAAGTTGTTACCCGTCGCTGTGAATGCAATTGATGCATTCTTGTCGTACTCAATGCCCATCTTCTTACCGATGAAGAAGCTGATGAAGAACATCGCTGTGAAGTAGATAGTCAGTGGGACAGCAATCAACAATACGTCCATTGGCAGTTCAACAATCATCTCGCCTTTTAGGCTGAACATTAGAACGATAGTTGCCAGTAGAGCAATCAGTGTGATTGGTGAGATGCGTGGAATAAACACGTCGTTGTACCACTGCTCGCCTTTCATCGACACTAGGATCTTACGGCTTAAGAAGCCCGCTAGGAATGGGATACCTAGGTAGATAAGAACACTGTGTGCAATATCGATCATCGAGATATCAACCATCATGCCTTCGTAACCAAATACTGGTGGAAGAACGCTGATGAATAGCCACGCCATAAAGCTGTAGCTCACCACTTGGAATGCACTGTTTAGAGCAACCAATGCCGCGCCGTACTCTTTGTTACCGCCGCCGATGTCGTTCCAAACCAGAACCATTGCCACACAACGAGCAAGACCAATCAGAATAACACCCACCATGTAACCTGGGTGATCACCTAAGAAAGTCAGTGCCAGTACAAACATGAGGATTGGGCCAACAAACCAGTTCATGATCAAAGAGAGCTTGATGGCTTTCTTATCTTTGACCACAGTGCCTAATAGGTTGTAGTTAACCTTAGCCAAAGGTGGATACATCATTAAGATAAGGCCAATCGCAAGTGGAATGTTGGTTGTGCCAACAGACATCGATTCGTTCCACTGTTCGATTTGTGGGAACAAGGTGCCAAGCAGTACACCAATGCCCATGGCGATGAAGATCCACAGCGTTAAGTAGCGATCGAGAAAACCTAATTTTGGTTTCATGATATTATCTCTTTGGTTGATATCGTTAATCGTCGAAAAGCGATATTTAAAGGCAAAAAATACGCTTAGTTTATTGTGTTCGACAAACTAAGCGTGGTTAATCTATTTTAAAATGGTGTCGATAAGCGATTCAAATTGCAGAATATTATCTCGGTTAATGCGATAGCACATCTTCGGTGGTATCGATTCGGCAGTGATAAAGCCTGAGTTCTTCAAGATTCGTAAGTGCTCAGATACCGTTGACTGAGCCAAACCTAATTCACTCACCAAGTCACTGTTCAAACAGCCGCCCGATTTTTCTAACGTTGAAAGGATACTCAATATACGTATTCTTGCCGGGTGAGCGAGCGCTTTCGCTAGAGCTGCCATTTGCTTTTCAGCTTCGGCATCACCATGTCCGATTGGTAGAGCACAGCCACCAGTTGTAGAGCAAGTTTCGTTCATATTGATGTTTCGCTTTCCATAATCGTTAAAAGACGATTAATAGTAAGCCCATTTTATGTAAGGGTCAATGTGATCTTGCAATTTGCTTTTAATTGGATGTCAAAATCCAAACTTACCATTGAAATCCAACGGACTAAGACTTGGATGAACCAAACCAGTATAACGGCCATTTTTGTTGTGAATCGCTGTTATTCAATAGCGCACTGATACCAACCAAAGCGATGCTGCCTACTAATACGGGAGTGAATAAGAACGTCCAATCCACATGTGCGGTACCTGCCAAGGCTATCACAATCGGATTAGCGCCAGCGGGTGGGTGAACCGCTCGACAGTATTGCATTAGCATGATGGATGAGCCGACAGCGATTGCCATGGTCAAATAAGAATCCCCAAAGCCATATAACGCGATTAAGCCCACAGCAGCCGAAATAAAGTGTCCCGCAATGACGTTTCTAGGTTGAGCTAACGGCGATGTAGGCACCGCAAACAGCAGTACGCACGTCGCACCAAATGGAGCCATTAACCACGGGAACCCAGAACTTTCTGCTAATAGGCACAAGGTTAAGATGCCTAGCGTACCGCCAATAAAACCTTTAATAAGCTGGCTAATGCTTGCTTTCGGAGGAAGGGCTCCACCACCAGATAGTTTGCTGATCATAATCGTTTCCTCTTCGTTTTCTGTTTTTATTGAAAGTGTACAGATCTGTACTGTTTGATTTGGATAATACAGATCTGTACACTTCTTGCAACGAGAAATTGAGCTCTACGATTTCAGAGCGATTTGAGGTTGATGAACGATGAGTAAAAAAGATTTGATTTTGGATGTAGCAGAGTCGTTGTTTAATCAGTTTGGCTATACCGCAGTTGGGGTGGATATGATCCGAGACGAAGCGGCGGTTTCCAAAACATCCATGTATCGCCATTTTGGATCGAAGACCAAGTTAATTGAAGCCGTGTTAGAAAGGCGTCATCAGCGTTTCGAGTCGAGTTTAGAAGCGGCGCTATCATCAACTTCTGGGATACAAAATCAACTCGATGCGCTGTTAGATTGGCACTTTGCTTGGTTTGAACAGCCTGACTTCAAAGGTTGCATGTTCATGCACGCACTCGCCGAATTTAAAGAGTCGGAAGATGACATTGCGATGCTTTCACAACAGCACAAATCATGGTTGAAAGAACTTATTGTGTCGTTGCTTCCGGAAAAGAAACCTCATGACGTGCGACCTGAAATGATGATGGTCTTTCTGGAGGGGCTGATTGTTCGAAGTGAGTTTCAGGGAAGCGAGGCTAATAGGCAAGACTACCGTGAAGTTTGGTTGAAGTTGGCAGGCGTGACCCCTTAGCAAATGAAGGCACCAATAATGAAATCTTTTACTGGTGCCTATTGTGACTAAAGTTCTACCAACGAGGTTAAAGAATTAAAAGAATCCATTAGGCTGCTACTTGATTCTGCGCTTTGTGGAATCGCAACTCCGGCACTGTTATGGCATTGAGCAACGATATTACTTTCACTTAATCCCTTACATTGTGTAAGAAGCTCCGCTACTTGGGTGTCATTTCCTAATGCTTTGTGTGCTGCAATGTACTCGGGGAAGAACGGAACTTGGGTTCCGATAACTTGTTCACCTTTTGCGAGAAGTTTGAGCGAGTTGGTTGGCTTTTTTTGTTCGCGATAAGATTGTGCAGCTAACGTGAAAGTTTGAATTGAGGCGTAGTCCCAGTTCTTGATCAGGGCTAGATTCTGCAGTGCTTTCGAGTCTAAGTTTTGTGCTTTTCGTACTCCATAGAAAGCTAAACGCGGGTAAGCATGATTTTTAGTTGGACCAGATACTGCTCTTCTTGCGAGCGTTTCTGCAGTTTTTATATCTCCAAACTCTAAGGCTTTAAAAGCCTCGGATGCATACCAATAGTTCTGTTGGATCTGCTTGCCTTTACCATTTTTTACCACCCTCTCGAATTCAGTCGATGACACGTATCTTTTACGCTCTTTTCTATATTCACGTTTAACGTAAGCTGATAGGTCTTTCTTGCGATCTATTGGAGAGGCATGTCTGGCAGAAAAACTCTGCAAAAGTTGAGTGCCAGCTTCATTTGCAGCTAAATAGCCTAAGTTACTCCATTTGTTTTCACTGGATAAGTGCTTACCCGCATCACTCGCTAGGCTAACAAAGCTTTGAAAGTCTTGTTTTTTTTCCTTGAGCTGAGCTGTTGTAAACTTCTGACTACTGTCTAGTCGTTCAAGTACTGGTGAGAAGGCTCTTGGGCTGTACCCCGCTTTTACTAAGAGATCCATGCCGAGTAGATCTGCTTCATCTTCAGCATTACGGCTCATTGAAGAGCTAATAACGTCTCGACTTAAGCGGTTAATGGTTAAACCCGCACGGTAGGAGTCTTTAATTAGATTTTTGGTCGAGCTTTTATTTTGGTTAGTTATTTTGTAACCATTGTTTGTCTTTTCCGTTTTCATATCAGTGATGAGTGCGGTACTCATTGCTATGTTTGCCGTTTTACTGACTAAAGCGCTTTGCTTAGCAAAGTATTCATTGGTGTCGTTATGCTTAAGTAAAATATGGGAAAGCTCATGTGCAATAATGAACGCTACCTCATCTTCAGATTCCGCATCGGCTAATACGCCTTGAGTGATGACGATGGTACTAGGTGTTGCATAAGCAGAGTAGCTGCGGTCAGATGAGACCATAATGGCAATGTCGTTATCGACAGGTTGGCCCCACTGCTTAAGAATTTTAGCTAAGATACCTTCTAGGTATTTATTAACGTATGGGTTTGCGATCAGGTCTTTATCGGCAGCGGCGCGCGTGTTGACTATATTCGCAAACTCAGCGCTCGCCTCGGTGTTTTTCTTAGGAGAATTTGTTTCACCAAGGTGTTGGTCGATATATTTACCATCGAAAGATTCATATTTGCTGCCTACAAGATTATTGAGGCTGTCGACGGCACATCCTGATATTAATAAAGGCGCAGCTAGCCAAAATAGTTTCTTCATTAGTTACACCCCTCACCTAAACCAAGGGTTGCGTAAGTACCACTGTCACTTTTGGCACTAATGACTTGTGTGCTACATACGACACTGGCCACCGCAGTTTTATTGAGCTGCACTTCGATTTGGTCAAACCATTTTTCTTGGCCATCAATTTTGACCATTACCATCTGTTCTTTGCGGTCATAGTTTTCAACAATGAGCCCACTTTGGGTTGGGTCAGGTAAAGTATTCGTTGATACGTCTGCGCATTCATTATTCTTGTCACACACCCAAACATTATCGACTAAAAAGCCAATAATCTTGACGTGGTCTTGCGCCATGGCTGCTGATGTCGAAAAACCTAATGATAAGCCTAGAACTAGCGTTGATAATAGTTTCATAAATGTTCCTTATTTACTGAATATTATGTGTTTATTGTATTTTTCTTAATTTATGCTTGGCTGTTTTTGCGAATACACAGGCTTTCTCTCGATATATTTCGAGTTTTGGCCTGAAAGCTTCAAATATGAAGAAGAAAAACACCGGCAAGTCGATAAAAATGATCAGAACCAATCCATACCAATTAGGTGCACCGACGTTAAGTACAAAGTGAGATATGGCAACTGAAATGGCGATGACAGCAATGATGATTATCATCGGAACGAAAGCGCCCCAAAGTTTTTGTCTTTCATTGAATTGCAGACTTTCTTGTTGTTCTAGAAAGTTAAAGCGAAACCAAATGACTAAAAATAGAACGATGGTTTGCACTGAAATCTCAACCATATCTGCAATACTTAGGTTAAATAACCCAGTGTCGTCAGGGGAACGCCAGTAGTCATCTTTAAGTGTGACTAGGTTATCGAGTGCCATAGCATGAAAGTAGACCCCAGGAAGCGTGCCGTGAACGGGTGAAACAACTAGATCGACACCACCAGTAACATGGTAACCAACGAGTACCATTTTCCCCTTAATGGCTTGTTTTAGTTCAGGTGAACCAGCTGCACCAGGAGCACTGAGCTTGGAAGCTGCAATAGTAAGAAAGGGCGGACAGCGTTTTCTGAGCGTGGCATCGACATCATTTTGGTCTTGTATGCCTTGAGTAAGGCTTACGACAAGTAACTCTTTTAACTGTTGAAACTGGCTGGTGTGTTCTCCACAGTCAAACCCAAGTGGAAAAAATGACTCCTGGTTACTAGCGTGTTTGTTGCTCCATTGGACAATGACCGCGTCATCCATATTGCCGATGGATGTGGTATCGCACTGTTTGTCTCGTGCGCACCAGTCTTGATACATCGCAGCCGCAACGGTGTTCATTGTCTTATCATTCCATGGGACAGACAACGGGTAGTATCGTCCTTCACCACTCCAAGATACTGCTGCCAGTTGTGCGACATTTGATATTTTGTGTCTTAGTGATTCCGGATCATTAAGTCTTTGTTCAGTGTCATAATTGGTGTTGCTGGCCATGAAAATGGGGAACTTCTGGTTATCCAGCATGCGCAACCAACGCTTTAGATTATCGGAATGCTCATGATGTTGAAGAATATCGTAGAACATGGATTGTGGTTCGTAACGTGAGATAGTTTTAAGTAGCCGGGCAAGATTTCGGTAGCTAACCGGGTAAGTGTTAGTTTCTTCTATATATTGGTCATCAATTAATACAACTACAATGTCTTCAGAAACTGTTTCACTAAAGAATGGAGACCATAATCTTAGAATATGATCTTCATAGTGGTCTTCGGCAGAGTTTCTGATTCCAAGTGGGTCAACAATGAAGACGACTAATATCAGGCTCGTTGTGATTAGGGCTTTAAGGAATATTTCGAAGCTAAAAAACATTAATCAACAACCATAAATTATAAATAAGCAATATGTAGGTGAACAACTCGTTGCAAAGTTGTGCAAAATAACACTGCCAGTGGTGTTTTTATGGGAGTAATATCACAAAAGTATGGCGTATTTATAAAGGGAACAATAAGTTAATGATGAGTCCCAGTTTTTTCACTTTTTATTGATTTTTATGTTAGTTATTTAATCGTGTTAGAGGGGAGCAATTAGGTTAGATTGAGATATAATCAACGACTTGCCCACGACATTGTGGACTCATTACAATTTTAAGGTAAGTATCTGAAATGCCACAACAGAACATCAAATTTATCGCCGCTGATATGGACGGCACTCTGCTTAATGAACACGGAAAGTTAGACGCTGAATTTTTCAATCTTTACGAGCGACTAGAGGCTCAAGACATCATTTTTGCTGCGGCATCGGGTCGTCAGTATTACAGCCTGATGGAGACATTTTCTCCGCTAAAAGATCGCATGATGTTTGTTGCTGAAAACGGCACATTAGTGATGCATAAAGGCCAAGAGCTCTACAGCTGTTTGCTAGATACAGATGCCATTAAAGACATCATCAAAGAAGCGCGTGCTATCGAAGGTGCCCATGTTGTGTTGTGTGGTAAGAAGTCGGCATACATCGAAACCAAAGACGAGCGTGCTCTAGAAGAAATCTCTAAGTACTACCATCGCCGTGAGCAAGTAGAAGACCTGTTGGCGGTTGAAGACGAATTTATCAAAGTTGCTATTTGCCACTTTGACGGCTCGCAAGAGAAAGTAAACCCAAGCATCGACGCTAAGTTTGGCGAAAATTACCAAGTGGTTGTGAGCGCAAAAATTTGGTTGGATGTGATGAACGCTGAAGCGTCAAAAGGTGCGGCGCTCAAGCATCTGCAAAACACATTAGGTTTCACTTACGAGCAGACCATGAGCTTTGGTGACTACCTGAATGACTTGGAAATGCTTAAAGAGAGCTACTACTCTTATGCAATGGAAAACGCACATCCTAAGCTGAAAGAGATCGCACGTTTTGGTGCGCCAAGTAACGTTGATGCGGGTGTGTTCCAAGTGCTAGAGAAGCTGCTAGCATAATGCGCTTTAGCTCGAACAGATTTTGGTCAAAGCCAACTCGGTAATATGAGTTGGCTTTTTTGTTGGCTACAGGTGCTGTGATTGGTATTAGTTGAATTTGAACGATTGTTCAGGTTGTTGTAGTCTGAAGATAAATTGGATGCCTGCTTTTACTGTAGACATGCCTTATCAACTATATTTGGAATGACGATGAGCAAGAAACTTCAACTCGATATTATTTCTGACGTAATGTGCCCTTGGTGCGTGGTCGGCTACAAAAACTTAGAGCAAGCCATTACGGAACTTGGCTTAGAACAACAGATTGAACTTGAATGGCGGCCGTTTGAGCTCAACCCTGATATGCCGCAAGAGGGTGAAAACCTGCGTGACCATATCATGAGAAAATACGGTTCTAGTGCAGAAGAGAGCCAAAATTCGCGTGAGCAACTGGCTGCTCGTGGCCAAGCTGTCGGGTTCGATTTCAATTTCTATGACAGCATGAGAATGGTTAATTCCCGTCACCTGCATGTGCTTCTCGATTTCGCACTGGCGCACGGTAAACAGACTGAATTAAAGCTACGCTTCTTTACGGCTCATTTTTCAGAGCAGAAAGATCTGTCTGATCTTGAGGTCATCGCGCAAGAACTTGAAGCGGTTGGGCTAGATTCAACCAAGGCACTGAAACGCCTAAATAACACAGACAACTTAAAGCAAATTGAAGCGCAAGAATTTGAATGGCAACGCATGGGCATCTCTGCGGTACCTACTGTGGTATTTAACCGCAAGAGTGCAGTCACTGGTGCGCAGACGGTCGAAACGTACAAGCAGATCCTTCAAGAGCTTATTGCTGAATCATAAGCCGATCATTGGTATCAATTAGAGTCTGAATTTCATGGAATCATTGTCACTCGCTCAAGCACAAAAAATTGTACTGCTTTCGCAAAAGCTGCCACCTAAAAAGCAATGTAATGGGGGCGCTTTGGCGAACACGCTGTCTGCGCTTGAAAACCTTGGCTATGTGCAAATTGATACCATTTCCGTGATTCAGCGAGCCCACCACCATACGTTGTGGAATCGCAATCAAGACTACCAACTGAATCACCTTGATAAGTTGTTAGAGCGTCGTGAAGTGTTTGAGTATTGGTCGCACGCCGCCGCGTATTTACCCATGCGAGATTATCGTTTCAGCTTGCATCGAAAGAATGGATTTACGAGCGGTAAGCTTAAGCATTGGTATAAAAAAGACGACGCACTGATGGCACATGTTCTCAAACGTATTGAGAGCGAAGGGCCATTAATGGCGAAAGACTTTGAAGGGGATAGACCAAACCCCGGTGGGTGGGGCGGTAAACCGGCCAAACAGGCGCTAGAGACCTTGTTTATGCAAGGTGACTTAATGGTGCCGAGCCGAGTAAACTTTCATAAGGTGTATGACTTAACCGAGCGAGTTTTGCCGAGCGGCATTGATACCTCTGAACCAACGGAACAAGAGTACATTGAGCATCTGATCACGCGTTATTTAGAAGCCAATGGTATGGGAATAGCATCGGAGATGAGCTATCTCCTCAAGAACACCAAACCTCTGATTCAGAAAACACTCCAGCAGATGCTTGAAGACAAACGAGTGATGAAAGTGAGTGTTCAAGGCTCTGATTATTATGTGCTGCCGGATGCTTTTGAACTGTTGAATCAGCCTCTTTCCAGGACTAAGCTTAAGATACTCTCGCCATTTGATAATCTGCTGATTCAACGTAAGCGAATGCAATCATTGTTCAACTTTGATTATCTTCTTGAGTGCTATGTTCCAGAAGCCAAGCGCCAGTTTGGTTACTTTAGTTTGCCGATTCTGTGGCAAGGTAAGCTGGTGGCGCGAATGGATTGTAAGGTCGACAGGAAGACCCGTTTACTCAATATTCGCAACTTGGTTGTTGAAGAGCGAATTAGAAACCATGAGTCATTGGTTCACGCTTTATGCGATGAGCTTAAACACTTCATGGTGTTCAACCAATGTGATGAGATGATCGTCCATTACACTACACCTTCTGATCTTGGTAAACGCTTGGTGAGCCATTGGCAAGGGCATTAACCTTCATCGTTGTTTTAAAGCCATTAGTAACGCAGACCACCTTAGTTACTCAGATCACCCTAGTTATTTAGAAAGCTCGGCTAGCAAGAACTCGACAAAGGTTCTGTTCTTCAACGACAGCTGCTTGGTTTTGTAGAGTAGGTGAATCGGCTTTGGTAATGGTGCCATGCCAGCTAAAATTTCCAACAGAGCACCACGCTCAATCTCTTCTGAGACTAAGATAGTCGGCTGCAACAACACGCCCACGCCTTGTAGGGCGGCATATCGCAACACATCCCCATTGTTAGACATCAAACGCACCTGCCCTTTATTCCCCGTGTTATGCGTTGCTTGGTGGTTCTTAGGGGCTAGGAGTTGCGAGTCACTGTTTTGGGTATCACGGCTATTCACATCACGACGACTGCTATAACTGAATCCAAGCGATGGGTGTTGTGCGAGATCTTCTAATACACGAATCTCTGCATGTTGGTTGAGGTACTCAGGAGCTGCGCAGTAACACATCTCGTAATCGCCTAAGTATCTGGCGACTAAACTGGAGTCAGACAGGTCACCAATTCGCACAATCAAATCAATATCGGAAGAGTAGGGATCAACAAGGTCGTTGTTCAGCATGAGTTCGACGTTGATTGTTGGGTGATTTGCGAGGAACTTCGCCACAATCGGGGCAAGCACTTTGTTCCCATAGGTGACTGGACAGTTTATTTTTACCGTGCCTTGTGGCTGCTTTTCTAAGGTTTGAATGAGGTTTTCAGCATTGCTGATGTCTTCAAGAATCCGCTTACATTCTCGATAGTAAAGCTGCCCTGAATCGGTTAAAGACTGCTTACGCGTGGTGCGGTGGATCAGCTCAGAGTTCAAACTGGTTTCTAAGGAATGGACATGCTTACTGATCATGGTCGCCGACAGGTTGAAGTGGTTTGCGGCGCTACGAAAGCTGCCCTGTTCTACTACGTAGACGAAGACTTTCATGCTGGTTAACTTATCCATTAAACACTCTTGGTTGATAAACAATAAACAAAAGGTGAGTTTATCAATTATTAGGGGTTAATTATATTAATGGCAAACCGATAATTAACTAAAATAAGAGCGTGAAATGCCTCAAACGAATGAAATCGTCTTTGTTACTGCCGAACTTAAGATGAAAACCAACATAGAGCGAGCTGCTGTGATTGAAGCCATCGAACAGTTTTGTTTAGACATGCAAAGCGAACCGGGCTGCCTACAAGCGATTGCAACCTATGATCAAAGCCAAAGCGATCGTGTGATCTTGCTTGAGCAATACGCAAACCGCGAGGCGATCAATCAGCACTTTGTGATGCCTCATACCAAAGCGTTTATTGAGCGTGGCATTACCGAGTTGGTTCAAGCATTCGAAACGCAACGTGGACCTATCAAAGCACAAGAGCAGGAGATCTAAGACATGAAATGGGGAATCCTAGGAACCAGCTTTATCTCAGGCGTCATGGCGGATGCGATCAAAGGCGATGCTCAAAGCGAGCTGTATGCCGTTGCTGGTCGTACTGAAAAAACACTTAACGAGTTTGCTGACCAATACCAACCAACACGAACCTTCAACAGCTATGACGCCTTGATTGAAGATGAGTCGGTCGACATTATCTACATTGCTCTACCAAACCATGTCCATCATGAGTATGTGATTAAAGCGGCTCAAAAAGGCAAAGCGATCTTGTGTGAGAAGTCTCTGTCGGTTGATATGGAAAAAACAGAACAAGCCTTGCAAGCGGTGAAAGATGCGGGTGTATTCTTTGCAGAAGGTCTGATGTATTTAAACCATCCACTTATCTCCAAGCTTCATCAAGAACTGGCAACTAGTGAGATCGGCGAAGTGCGCTCAATTCAAGGTTCCTACGTTGCGGCGATTGATCAGTTTGTGAATCCTGCAAGTAAAGGCGCGCTATACAACCTTGGCTGCTACCCAATGTCGCTGATTCACTCTGTCGCGCAGCAGCAATTTGGTGAGAGTGTGTTTGATGATGTGCAGATCTCAGCAATCGGTCGACGAGGCCCAGATGGCAATATCTGCGAATCGTCGGCGATGATGCATTTCAATGACCGCTTTACCGCGCAAATCCACACTGCTGAAGACCACGGCTTAAAGCATGGCTTTACGATCCTAGGTAGCAAAGGCTGCATTATGTTAGATACTAACCCATGGTTACCGACTGCAGAAAACACGTTTACGGTAGAGATCTACGAGACGTCGACACGTGAAGTGAAAGTCGAAGCGCAAGGTGATGGCTTCCATTATCAAGTGCGCAATATCCGCCAAGCGGTTGAGCAAGTTGACACACAACTTGCTGCGCCAATGGCAACCCACCAAGACTCTCGCGTAATCATGAAGTTATTAACTGATTGGGAACAAGCGGCGAGCTAATGTTTTAGTAAAAGGAATACGACTCATATTGTTCTGTATGACTTGATAACAAATCACGTAGACAAATATGAGCCGTATTGTGGTTCTGCTTACATTTTGGCTGAGCTTACTTAAGCTACAGACGCCTTAAAGGCGGTATTGAATGCTTTTGCATTAGCACGAATCTCGTCGTCAGATAAACCAGGCTTGTACAGTGACGCCCCTAAACCAAAACCTTTCGCACCGATGTCTAAGTATGGTTTCATGCTCTCGATGGTAGGGTTGATTCCCCCTACAGGTAAGCAGATTGCTTCGGGAGGAAGTACAGAATTCAACGCTTTAAAGCCATCAAGGCCAAGCACTGAAACTGGGAATAGCTTTAACCCTGTCGCACCGGCAGCAAGTGCAGCGAACGCCTCTGTTGGCGTAACAACACCAGGGAAGCTGACGCAACCTGCAGCCGCTGACATTTTCACGACCTGTTCGTTGAAGTTCGGCGTTACCACTAAGTTTGCACCTGTATCAATCACAGCTTGTGCTTTTTCTGGGGTGGTAACGGTACCCGCGCCAATTAAATATTGATCACCGAAATGTTCGACTAGCATTTTAATGCTGGTCAATGCATCTGGTGAGTTCAATGGCACTTCAATCATTGAGAAGCCTTCTTCAATCAAAATCTGTGTCACTCGAATACAGTCTGCTGGTTCCACACCACGGATAATGGCAACGAGTGGTAGGTGATCACTTAGATTAAAGTCTTTATTTGTCATGGTTCATTGCCTCTTTAATTTTTAACATTCCAGCGATGAAAGTGTCATCGCCATTCACGTATTCGGTTGTTTTATTTAGCTGACGACAGGCTTGGTCATAGCGTTCTGATAGGGCTTTTCCGCCCACCAAGTAGATGCTTTCTTGATGCAGTTCTCGTACTTCGTTGCCGATTAACAGCCCTGATAAATAATCAAGCACCTCACTCTCTTCTAGATTTCCGAATAGACGATGCGTTCTGGCTTTGAAGAGCTGATTAGTGATTGACGAGTTCGAGCTTTCCTCTACCCCTTTTACAAAAGCAGCGTTAGAGCTGACTTGTTTAGGTAAGCCACGCCCTAGGATTGTGTGTGTCGAAAGTGCAGAAAAAAGTTCGCCAGTCATGTAGGTTGAAAACGAGATTAACTTACCCGCTTCAATATTTGCGTGTTTGCTGTGAGTACCTGGAAAGGCTGCTTCAAGCGTCGGTTTGCTTGCTAACTCAAGAAGTCCAAACAACTGAACCTCTTCACCACGCATGACGTCGTAGTGGCCATGCTCATCACAATGGCTGACACCCGGAATGATGGTGGCTGTTGCCCCCCAAGGGAGGTCGAATTGGTGGGTGTTTTGAGCCAAGGACTCCACATTAGTTGGAGTGGAAACATACGGGACGTTGACCCAGCCCTGTGCAGAACCAACCATACCTGCCATGTAAATGGGTAAGTATTGGTATTCGCCGAGCCACTTGCTTAGTAATGATTCAAGTTCGGTTGCAAAGGCACCATCTTCAACTTGAAGCAGCCCCATTTTGCGTTCTGTTTTATCAACGACCTGTCCTTGTTCATCCATGGCAAAGGCACGAAAGTTTGTCGTTCCCCAATCCAGGATTAGCCAACTGATTTTGTTTTTTTGATTCATAATTACAGCTCACAGACGCGCCCTAAGGCGCGCAGTTTTAGGTTTAGTTGATGTACTTTTTATCGGTTTACTTTGTCGAACCGTTAACGTTTCGGATCTAGCTAACTCTGTTTATTTAGTTAACCTTGCCTCTTTAGTTAACTTTGTATTGCTTGATGATGTCGGTATTCACATCGACACCGATGCCCGGTTTGGTAGAGATTTGTACCTTGCCGTTTTCCATCTTGATGCCATCGCAAATGAGATCTTTGCGGAATGGGTGTGAAGACTGGTCAAACTCAAGCATTGGCTCGATAGGGTTGAGTGAGAGTGGTGAACTTGGAAGTGAAGCAATAAACTGCAAAGAGGCCGCAATACCAATACCAGAACCCCAAACGTGTGGAATCATCATGGTGTGGTTTGCTTGTGCCATTGCTGCAATCTTCTTACATTCTGTGATACCACCTGAAGAACATAGATCAGGTTGAATCACGTCTAACGCTCTCTGTTCAAGCCAAGGGCGGTAGCCCATTTTTCCGAACAGTTGCTCACCTGCGGCGATATAAGTCGTAGAAAGGTTCTTGATTTCTTGATAGCCAGCAATGTCTTCTGGAGCTAACAGCTCCTCTAAGAAGTACAGGTTGAACTCTTCTGTTTCTTTGATAATGCGACGTGCAGCAGCGGCGTTGTACGCCCCATTAGCATCAGCCATGATTTTCACATCATTACCAACTGCTTCACGAATTGAACGAATGAAGGCGATATCTTCCTCTACGCCAAATCCAATCTTAAGCTTGAAGGCTTCAAAGCCGCCATCGACATAGCGATGTGCTTCTTCGATCGCGGCTTCTGGATATTTTGCATCTGCAATACGGTAGAAGCCCGTTGCATAAGGGGTGACTTCTTTACGGAAAGCACCACCTATGAGAGAGTGAATCGGTTTATTGAGAGCCTTACCAATGACATCCCACAGCGCAATATCAACACCGCTGATTGCGTTGACTGCAGAACCACCTTGACCGTATGGGCGAGTCACGTTGTACATCTCTTCCCAAAGCACTTCTACGTCGAATGGGCTACGTCCAAGTAGCAGTGGCTTAAAGGTATGCTCGACAAATGCAGCAGCGATGTGTGGGCTTTGCAGTCCATGACACAAGGCTTCACCAAAACCAACAACCCCTTCATCAGTAACGATTTCGATGATCATTGAGCTACGGTTATGAACCCAGCCTTGTGCGAAGTAAAATGGCGTCTCTAGTGGAACTGAGATTGCGTGTGGAATGACATCAATAATTTTCACAATAAATACCTTACTTAAATCAGAATCAGAGATATCTGAGGAATAAATACAATCAGCGTTAACGCGAACATCATGGCTAGGAAGAACGGGATAATGGCCTTAGAAAGTTTCTCAACAGAGACCCCTGAAACGCTCGAGCCAACAAATAAGTTTAGACCGAGAGGAGGAGTGATAAACCCGATAGCCAATGTCACCACCATGATGATGCCGATGTGTACTGGGTTGAAACCGAATAGCATGGCCACTGGAACCAAGATTGGCGTCAGAATAATGATTGCCGCAACGGTCTCCATGAAGCAGCCGACAACGAGCAATAGTGCTACCATCAAGACAATGAAGATCACCTTGCTATCAGAGAACTCAAGCATCGCGTTAGCAATTTGTGTTGGAATTTGCTCAAGTGCTAAGTACTTACCAAAGGCAGTCGCGGTGCCCACAATCAACAACACAATCACGGAAGTAATTACCGATTTAGTGAAGATTTTTGGTAAGTCTTTAAAGGTAATTTCTTTGTAGGCGAATAGGCTCACAATAAGGCCATAAACTACCGCTACTACACTTGCTTCTGTTGGGGTGAAAATACCGCCGTAGATACCACCAAGAATGATTACTGGGATAAGCAGTGCGAGTTGAGCGTGTTTAAATTGAGCCCACACCTCTTTCCAGCTAAATGGTTCGTCTGATCCTTTGTAGCCTTTTTTCTTAGAGTAGATGTATGCCCAAGCCATCAAACAAAGCGATACCAAGATGCCTGGGATGATGCCTGCAATGAATAAGTCGCCGATTGATACGCCTGCAGATACGCCGTACATCACCATTGGGATGCTTGGTGGAATCATGACACCAATCGCACCTGCCGCTGTGACAACCGCGGTTGCAAAGCCCTTGTCGTAGCCGTACTTGATCATCGCTGGAATCATGATGCCGCCAACCGCTGCTACCGTAGCTGGGCCAGAGCCCGAGATAGCAGCGAAGAACATACATGTAATGATTGAAGCAATCGCGAAGCCACCCGTGATGTTTTTCACTAATGAGTTAGCAAAGTTCACCAAACGTTGCGAGATACCACCGCTGCCCATGATGTCACCCGCTAGGATGAAAAATGGTACTGCCATAATTGGGAAAGAATCGACAGAGGTGATTAAGGTACTCACAAGAAAATCAACGCTTAAGGTGCCGGTTGAAATAATGGTGAGTAGCGTTGCCATACCCAATGAGATAGCAATGGGCACAGAGGCAATAACGAGTAGTACGAAAGTCGCAAACAAAATAAATACTGACATGATTACCTCCTATTTCGCTGTTTTGATGTCATCAGTGGTGGATACCATCTGTTGAATCAACCTGATTGATGTAAGTGCAAAGCCTACTGGGCCGGCTAGATAAACGATCCACATTGGCAACCCAAGTGCTGGTGATGTTTGACCTAGGTAATATAGGTTCGCCACCATTTGCGTTGATTTAAATAAAATAACAACAGAGAATGCTAAGAAGACGAAGTCCGAAAATAGGCTTAGGTACTTTTTTTCCTTCTCATCAATTAACATTGCTATGGCTTCTATTTTTATGTGGCTCTTTTTCGCGACAGCAAAGCTGATGCCGATATAAACTAACCAAATGAAACAATAGCGAGCTAACTCTTCAGTCCAAGCAATTGAATAATCGAATGTTCTGGATACTACTTGTAAGAATATTGCCGCCGTCATAATAACGAGCAGTATTACGGCTATCGTATTTTCAAAATACTTATCTAACCAATTCAACATAATAAGGTTCCTTGTTCACTTATTACTTAGACCTATTACTTGTTTATTATTTATTAATGATAGTTATTGAGGGTTAATCATCAAAATAGTCAGTATTAATAATGTAAGGGTCTAAATGTTAAGTGATGGCTTAAGTTACTGAGCGGCTAATTCGTTTTCAGCTTTTTTAATTTGTTCTTGGAAAGCGGAGACAACATCTTTGCCAATGATTGGTGTGTATTTCTCAATAACGGGCTTAGTCGCTTCTTGGAAGCCAACCAGTGCTTCAGGTGTCAGTGTGACGACTTCCATGTTTTGTTTAATAACATCCAAGCTTTCAAGATTGACTCGACGGTTAACTTGACGCTCGTAGTCGCCAGCATCAATAGCGGCTTGGCGCAGAACTCTTTGATCGTGACGGCTTAGTTTGTTCCATGTCGCTTGGCTAACAATTAAAGCTAATGGTGTGTATACATGGCCTGTGTTTGATAAGGTTTCTTGTACTTCGAACAAGTTGTTCAGTGCGATATTCGGGTAAGGGTTTTCTTGCCCGTCAACCGTGCCTTGCTGTAACGCTGTGAACAGTTCGTTGAAGGCCATCGGCGTTGGGGTTGCGCCCATCGCTTTCCATGCGTCTAGGTGAAGTGGACTCTCCATAGTACGGATCTTTAGGCCTTTCACATCTTCAATCGATTTCACAGCACGACGTGAATTCGTAACATGACGGAAGCCATTCTCCCAGAAATCCAGGCCGACTAAGCCTTTTGACTCTAATCTTTTCAGCATGTCGTCACCAAATTCGCTGCGTAGCACTTTATCTGCGACATCTTCACTGGTGATCATAAAGGGAAGGTCGAACACATTGTATTCAGGGTAGAAGTTAGCCAGTGGACCCGTCGATGGAATAGATACGTCAAGTGTTCCTAATTGCAGCATTTCAATCGCCGCACGGTCATCACCTAATTGCGCTGAATGGTATATATCCACCTTCAGTTCAGTAAATTTCTCAACAATTTCTTTAAACTTATCAGCACCATCATAGATAGGGTGTTTGTTATTAGAGCTCATGCTGAAACGTAATGTTTGAACTTGAGATTCACCTGCTGCAATACTCGATTGGTTATTACCTTGAGAATTTGTAGCAATAGCTGTACCAATGATTGAGGCGACAAACACCCCACCAATGGCTAGAATTTTTCCGGTTCTAGACATAGTCGTACCTGATTAATTTATTATTTATATAAAGTGTACGTTACATACACCTGTAGGGTTAATTAAGTTGCTTGGATATTTTCTGACAATATTCAGTAATAACAGGAATTAACTCCGTCATTCTTTCGTCAGACATGTATTCTTTAATGCTGGTTACTGATATAGCCGCAATAATATTGTTATATTTATTTCTTATTGGTACAGCAACGCAACGTACAAGGTCTTCGTTATCTTCTAAGTCATAGCTATAGTCATGCTTAGAATATTCATTCATTCTTTTTAGCATCGACTCGACGTCATGATTAGTTTGCGATGAAATAAGTCTAATCCATTCCATCTTTGGCATATCAATCATTAACGCTTTTCCAATCCCTGTTGCAGACATTGGCAGTCGGTCTCCCACTTGAGATCGCAGTTGAATTGCACGCTCTCCCGGGATTTTATCTAGGTAGAAGATTTGATCCTCATCTTTGATGCCTAGATGGACGGTATCTTTAGTTTGAGCAGCAAGTTCGCGAATAAAGGGTTTCGCAATTTCTTTGAGAGGCATGTCTTGTTGGGCGCGGATACCAAGTTGAATCATTTTAGTACCTAGCACTAGACCAATCCCTTTCACTTCTCGGATATAGCGAGCTTCAATAAGGCCTTGGATAATTCTGTGCACCGTAGATTTCGGCAGCTGTAAATGTTCACACACATCTTTGAGTTGTCGATTACCTTCAGCGATCGAGTCGATGACCGCGATTGCTTTTACCAATGCTTGATTACCTTGTAACTTGCTCATAAAACCGCCTCTCGTTGTATGAGAGAAATATAGCGGTAGTTTGCTATTGATAATGTGATAACTATCAACATTCCACTTTGTGAAACAAGAGTCCCACATTGTGGAATTTATCAATGGGAGTATAAATACTTTGCATTTGAAACAGTCACAGTGTCCAATGTCGTTCAGACAATATTGACCGAAAAACCTTATTTTTTAAGGTGTTAAATAGGACCTTTGCCGCATGCGTAAATCAGATAAGAAGATCGAAAATCAAATCAGAGACGTTTTGACTGACATTTGTGAAGACACGTTAAAAGGCTTCGATGGTTTTCTGTGGGTGACTCACTCGGTCAACTTCTCTTCATTCCCACAAAGTTTAAAAATTGTCTGCGTATTCGATACCAATCAGGATAGAACGAATTTTTTGAATAGTGACGGTCAGCAGGATGTCTCTGGGGTTATCCAAAAAGCGTTCAATCAAGTTGGGATTCAACTGAAGAATACTGACAAGCACATCAGCTACGATACACAAGAAAATTGCGACCGTGACCATCAAGGGAAATGGAACAAGAGGCTTTAAGGAGCGTTGTCATCGTTCTTGTTTAGACAGCCTATCCAAATTGAGTTTCAACAGTGTGGCGCTCAAACTGAGATTCGATACAGCAAATCCAAGTCCTATTCTGAGTTCTAGGCTCTGATAACCTTCCGTCTTCCAAACTGCGTTATTCTCATTTTGAGAAAATCTGAGCTGATTTCTCGTTAGCCGGAGATACTTAGTTTCCAAATAAAATTAAAATCACAAAAATTTATCTTTTTCTTAATGCATTGATTTTGAATCGGCATTTGTTCGTCTTCCTTGTCATGGATGAAACAATACAGACGAGCACTTGAACAATAGAGCCATGTAGTCGATACTTTTTTCGTATTTTGATTCCTAAATTGACACGTAAGTTGGCTGACTTTTCGTCTTGTGATTTAAGGCATGACAGTATCGATTAGGAAATTTGAATCATGAAAACCTACATTTCTGGGCTGCTCTCACTGATACCGTCATGTTTAATCGCTGGCTACGCTTTTGCTGTTGGTACTGCGGTCGTGCTGCCAGGGCAACATGAAGCGGGTGTTGATCTATCGGGCTCGCCACTATCTGCGAATGCTGTCATTGATTGGGAAATTACCAACAGTGACATTGTCTTCGGAGCTTATGCCGACAAAGCCGACAATGAGCGGGCCATGACAATTGGTTATATGTACAACCAAGTCATGGCGATGAACTCGGGTTGGTTGGAGAACGATCTCCGTAACCAAGTTGAGTTTGAAGGCCTCAACTTCGAAGACTATTTCCTGCACTTTTCTGAAGATACTGTCATTGCCGAAGTTGATAAAACTCACGGCGAAAAGACTCTTTTAAACCGAAAACCTATGATCTTGGGCTATACAGCCAGTGAAGACCATGCTGGCTTTTGGCTGTATCAAGAGCCTCCGTGGGATGCCGATGTGTTTGAGAATTTCGAACAGGGTGGGGCTTTGTATGTCTATCATGCTGAGCAGTTCGAACGGCTGACCTTTAAGTTCTCACAGTTTGCTGGCAGCGGCGAATTTTGGATTGAATACCCAACAGCTATTGATTCTCACGGAAGGGTTTCACAGTGGGAGAGGCTCGATGTAAAGAAAGACAAAACGCTCAATATGACCAAAAACCAATCGGTGATTTGGAACCTTCCGGATAACTGGGTAAGAGCCACAACTCATGATGGCAGTGGTGCGAGCTATGGTGGCGGCCAGTATTTTGGCTCCACCTTTTTGAGAGATGGTGGGCGCTTATACGTTGTAAGAGTTCGTTGGCGCAGTGAGAACGCCGACGACAGGCCGCGTTTAAAAGAAGTGAAACTCAAGAACAGTTTTCCAACCGTCAAATTAACCGATGCTCCGACTTCAACCCCGGACGGCAATGCTATCAGCCAATGGCGAAAAATCCGCGGTTTTGATGTGTCTGCAGACCTAGATGGCGATAACTACTTGTCGCCAAGCGAGTATCGAAATCGAACCAATAAGAACGCAACAGCGCGTTTTCGTTGGGAATCAAGAGTGGTGCCATTTGGTCGAATGTGGAGCGCTAACTCATCTTGGTCGCTAACGAACGTCGCAAACGCGGATTATCTATCTGCTATTCATCGCTACTACAAGCAAAGCTGGGCAAGCCAAGGTTTGAATGGTGCGTACAACGACGACACAAATAAACTCATTGGTTCGAACCAGTTCTATGTTCATTCTGGCGGGCATGTTCAAGAGTTAGGAGCTGTTGCGGGTTCGAATCAAGCGGATGAACTCTATAAACAACAATTTTCAGTGTTTCTCAAAAACCTATCTGCTTTAGAAAGTGATGCGTCGATTGGGTTGAATATCGGAACCGCGAACTTACTGGGTCGAAATGGACAGTCTCATCTTAGCGAGGCGGGATCTCTGTATTTACGCGAGCACTACATTTTTCCGTCTACTGGGTTTAGTGGTTACTCGGGGATCTCTAAATTCTGGGATAATTCTGCGCTCGCCTATAATGGGCAAAGTGTTATTTTTCAGGCGACAACGCGTTATGGGCGAGTTCAGTATCTTGGAAATAGTGAAGAGAATTGGAAGCGAGACCAATACTCGACCCTAGCGATCTATCACCTCAATCGACACGCTCAACATAGCTACTTTAATCAGTGGAACAATGGTTACGTCTATGGAAGTGGCAATACGACTGCTGACACTTTCTGGCAAAGTGATGTCCCTAAAAGCATCGCCTACCAACCAAGTTCGTTATTGGCCGTTGATTTGGGAGAGCCGAGTCATCAAATCCCACAAGGCTTTGAACCGATTCCTTTGATGCTATCAACAACGACACCTCAACCCGCGGACTACACCATCGTTGGCGATTCCTCGATGAACGAAATGGTGCATGCTGACCTGCCCAATGGCATGACTCACGTTCTACCGACGTTCACGTACTTTATGTATCAATCTGAAAATCAGGTGGTTGCTGGTGGTCCTGAGGACATGGTGTTAGCGAGAGAATTCAGCAATGGGCGAGTGTTATACCGAACCGACTTCCACGGTAAGAGCGTGAACTTTTATGAAGCGGTAAAACTTACTGTCACACTGGATGTCCCAATGAAACCTGTTGATGCTAACGGTAACGTTGGTGAGTATGTGAGTGAAATAGAGATTGGCGGTTATGAAGGGTTGTTTTTGCTTTATTAGAGCGAACTTCAACGAGGGCGAATTTGAATTAGCGCTATTTCGAACCGACGCTAATTCAAGTTTAGGTTTTTGAAATTAGCTTATTCTTTTTACACTGCTTGAACTCTTTGGCGATCCACGATTGCTCGTTTAAACCATTGTCGATTAAAGCAAAAAGGTAACCATCGACTTTGCTTGAAGCTGCTGGGTATTCTTGAAAAGCGTGCTTAGGGTATCCGGGGTAATCCGTTTCGTATTGAGCGTCTAACTGCTTACCGAGTTGACGCCATTTGACGAACAACTCGGAAGAGGATGTCTCAACTTGGTATTGACCCAAAATGCGTTGGTGATGAGTTAATGCCACCTTAGCGCAGTGGTTGGTTTGCACTACTTTTTGTATCAACTTAACCTGCGTGTCAGTCATGGTTTTCGCTAGCGCATTTTCTTGTCCGATACGTTCCATTCGCTCATCAAATGTTTCGGCCTGTGCAGGAAGCACAAAAGTAAGTGGTAAAGCCAATACCAAAAGGTGTTTGTAGAACATAACCAGACTCGTTGAAGGGGTTTGTGACTATTATGCCGCCTGGTGACAATATTATTAATGGATATAAACACTTAATTGTAAGAATTATTTTTATCGAGTGGATAAATAGATGTTTTTGATTGGGAGTATTCAGGCTCTGAATGTTTGGTTGGTGAGCCTGAAGCTTGATGGGGTGGGCAGTTACGAATTAATGACCTTAATGCCTTTATCTTGAAGCTCATCAATCACACTACCAGAAAGATCAATGTCGGTGATCACGCCATCAAGCACACCTAAATCTAAGGCGTGGAAGGTAGCGATGCGCCCATATTTGGTTGAGTCTGAAATCAGATAGTTAGTATGGGCTGCTTGAACAATGGCTTGTTTGACTAATACCTTATTTTCACAAGGTGTTGAGAGCCCTTTTAGATTCCAAGATGAAGAAGAGATAAACGCAATATCAATATTCATCCCTGCCAAGAACTCAGCCACTTTGCCCCCAATACTCGATTGATTTTCACGGTCAATCTTGCCCCCAGTATGGTAAATCTCAGATTGTGTGTTGTTCATTAGGTACGCGGCAATTGCAAAGTCATTGGTGATGAGAAGCAGATCATCTCGCCCTGCAAGTTGGTGGGCGATCTCCAAAGAGGTTGTTCCAGCATCTAAGTAGATAGTTGAATACTCAGGAACCAACTGAGCAGCTAGTTGACCTATCTGAGCCTTTTCACTTGCTTGTTGCTCTACCTTTATGTCGTGTGACAACTCGCTGTGAAGTGCTTTGGTCAGCTGAACACCACCCGAAACTGAAATCACTTTTCCTGATGTCTCTAGCTTTACGATATCTCGACGAATAGTCATATGAGACACCTCTAGGTGATCAACAAGCTCAGAAATACTGATCACTTCTTGGTGTGATAATAGTGACAAAATGGTTCTCTGACGTTCTGCTGGAATCATGATTATTCTTCTATGTTCTTATTTTTCATCATCCTATCAACCTTTCGTTGTTTTGTGAATATCTGTGAATATCTGTTGTGATACAGCAATAAGAACTGTGATTGTTGTGGGAATTACCATTATCTAATGCCTCGAAAGGGGTAAATCACCCGCGAATGTTAACTTTTGTTAAAAGTGTGACTTATCACTAAGTCGCACTCGGTTGTTTCACATATAATCACAAACATAAACAAGAATTAACAAATCTAGAATTCAATAATTACGTGAAAGGCATCTTGCTATGAATGAAGTTCAATCTGTTGGTGTTATCGGTTTAGGTTCTATGGGTATGGGCGCAGCTAAGTCATGCGTGCGTGCAGGGCTTGATGTGTATGGTTTCGATTTGAATCCGCAAGCGCTTGAAACTCTGGGTGAATATGGTGCTAAAGCGGTATCGACGAATGCCGTTGAGTTTGCAGACAAACTGGATTCTGTTTTGGTATTGGTTGTGAATGCCGCTCAAGTTAACACGGTACTGTTTAAGACTGGCCTTGCGGCAGCACTTAGACCGAACACACCAGTTATGGTCTCGGCAACGATCTCAGCAGAAGACGCTAAACAAATCGAAACTCAGCTAGCTGAACATGATCTTGTGATGCTTGATGCGCCCGTTTCCGGTGGCGCAGTAAAAGCAGAAGCCGGTGAAATGACCATCATGGCTTCAGGCGCGATTACCACATTCGAGGCATTAGCTCCTGTACTCAATGCGACAGCGGCAAAAGTTTACAACATCGGTGAAGCGATTGGCCTTGGTGCGACAGTGAAAATCATTCACCAATTACTTGCAGGTGTTCATATTGCGGCGGGTGCAGAAGCAATGGCACTAGCTGCTCGCGCGAATATCCCTCTAGACCTGATGTATGACGTAGTGACTAACGCAGCGGGTAACTCTTGGATGTTCGAGAATCGTATGAAGCACGTTGTTGATGGTGATTACTCTCCAAAATCTATGGTCGATATCTTCGTAAAAGATTTGAACTTGGTATCGGATACCGCTCAAGACCTAAAATTCCCACTTCCATTATCAAGTGCAGCATTGAACATGTTCGTTAGTGCGAGTAATGCAGGCTTTGGCCAAGAAGATGATAGTGCTGTGATTAAAGTGTTCCAGGGCATTGACCTTCCGGGCGTTGACTCGTCAAAAGGAGAGAAATAATCATGTTATTAGGTGTTATTGCAGACGATTTTACAGGTGCAACAGACATTGCTGGTTTCTTGGTTGAAAACGGTATGCGCACTATCCAATTGAATGGGATTACAGCGGGAGAGTTTGACGCATCAGCAGATGCTGTGGTGATCAGCCTTAAATCTCGCTCTTGCCCAGTTGACGAAGCGGTAACGGATTCTGTTGCTGCGCTTAAATGGCTTCAATCTCAAGGTTGCCAACAGTTTTATTTTAAATATTGCTCAACGTTCGACAGTACTGCTGAGGGCAATATCGGTCCTGTAACAGATGCGCTTTTGGCTGAGCTTGGTGAGTCTTTCACTATCGTTTGCCCTGCATTACCAGTAAATGGTCGCACGGTTTACAACGGCCACTTGTTTGTTTTTGGGGAGTTGCTCAGTGATTCAGGTATGCGAAATCACCCTGTTACACCAATGACGGATTCAAGTGTGGTTCGAATGATGGACGCACAATCAGAAGGTGTTTCCGGTTTAGTTAACTTTCAAACGATTGAACAGGGCTCTGATGCGGTTACCGCTCGTTTTAACGAACTCAAAGCTCAAGGTAGTCGCTACGCCGTGGTAGACGCATTTAATACAGAGCACTTGGTGACGTTAGGTCAAGCGGCTAAATCTCTGAAACTAATCACAGGTGGCTCAGGACTAGCTGCTGGTATCGCTAAAAATTGGACAGAACATCTTGCTGACCAAAGCGATGCAAAACGCGCCGGTACTCCAGTAAAAGCGCCAACGGTTGTGTTCTCAGGTTCTTGTTCAGTGATGACTAACCAACAAGTTGCGGTATACAAGCAACTTGCTCCTCACTTTGCTATCGATGTAAAGGCCTGCTTAACCAATGACCAATATGCCGATGAAGTCTTCGATTGGGTGATGACCAATAACCAAGGCGAGTTTGCACCTTTAGTTTACGCAACCGCAGATGCTGTCGTGCTTAAAGCTATTCAAGAAGAGTATGGCGCGCAAGCTTCAAGCCACGCCGTTGAACAGTTCTTTAGCCAACTGGCGATCAAACTACAACAGCATGGAGTGAAAAACTTCATCGTTGCTGGTGGTGAAACATCAGGCGTAGTGACACAGAGCTTAGCGGTGAAAGGTTTTCATATCGGTCCTCAAATTGCACCGGGTGTGCCTTGGGTGAAATCGGTTGAAGGTGAGCTTTCACTGGCGCTTAAATCGGGCAATTTCGGAGATGAAAACTTCTTCGCTAAAGCGCAATCATTCTTTTCATAAGCGAGGTTCAGATGAGTGAAATTTTGATGAACGAGCAACAGTTAAGAGAGCAAATGGTGACGCTCGCTCGTTCAATGTTCGAACGAGGCTATGCGACTGGTGGGGCGGGCAATTTGTCGATTAAATTGCCAAATGGACACTTCTTGGCAACACCAACAGGCTCTTCATTTGGCCGCCTTGTCGCTGAGGAATTGTCTGTTGTTGATATCGACGGCAACCACATTTCAGGTAAGAAACCTTCAAAAGAAGCGGCGTTCCACCTAGCGATTTACCGTAATAATCCTGTATGCAATGCCATTGTTCACTTGCATTCTACGTACCTTACGGCGCTGTCATGCCTTGAAGGGCTTGATCGCAACAACGCGATTAAGGCGTTTACGCCGTACTTTGTGATGCGAATTGGTGAATTACCTGTGATTCCTTACTTACGTCCGGGGGATCCACAAATCGCAGAAGAGTTGGCAAAACGAGCTGGCGACTATCGAGCCTTTTTATTGGCAAACCACGGACCTGTTGTCACTGGCACTGATTTTGTTGATGCCGTGGATAATGCTGAAGAATTAGAAGAGACCGCTAAATTGGCATTCCTGCTGAAAGATAAAGATATCCGTTACCTGACAGACGAAGAAGTCATGGACCTAAAAGGGAGAGGTAAATAATGGCTAAGTTCGCAGCAAATCTAACCATGTTATTCACTGAAGTGCCGTTTCTAGAGCGTTTTGAAAAAGCGCACCAAGCGGGCTTCAAAGCGGTGGAATATCTATTCCCTTATGCGTTTGAAGCAGAAGAACTAGCAGAGAAAATGGACAGATACGGTTTTGAGCAGGCGCTTTTTAACATGCCTCCAGGTAATTGGGATGCGGGTGAGCGTGGTTTTGCCGCTATTCCAGATCGTGAAGAGGAATTTAAAGCTAGTGTTGATACGGCGCTTATGTACGCGACAGCTCTGGGCTGTAAAAAAGTCCATGCAATGTCAGGCATATTGAATGAGAACTTTACTAAGCAACAACACGTTGAAACCTTCATCTCAAACATTCGTTTTGCGGCTGATAAGTTTGCTGAGCAAGGCATCGAATTGATGATTGAACCTCTTAATAGCCGTGATGTTCCGAACTATTTTGTGGCGCATCAACGTGAAGCTGTCGAACTGATTAAGTTGGTCGATAGACCAAATGTGAAACTTCAACTCGACCTTTATCACGCGCAAATCATGGATGGTGATTTAAGTACTTTGATTCGTGAAGTTGCTGCTTATACCGGTCATATTCAAATTGCTTCTGTACCAGAGAGGCATGAACCATCGGAAGGCGAACTGAACTACCCACATTTATTTAGTGTTTTGGATGATTCAGGTTACCAAGGTTGGATTGGCTGTGAATATAACCCAAGAAGCACGACAGAAGAGGGGCTTAGCTGGGTAAAAAGTTATTTATAGCGCGGTGTGAATGGCGTTTATATGTAACGAATCATAAAAGTAAAAACTGATTTAGATAACACGGCTTACAGGTAAGCCAACACATAACGATAAAGTGCAATGGGTGACCCGGTATCACCCATATGCACCACCCTACAAATTTTCTAAAAATGAAGAAAGAGACAAAAGGAATATAAAAATGGATGGAGCACTGATAGGCATCGTAATTGGCATTTTAGCCATGATGGGCATGATCATTAAAACAAGAATCCCAGTGGCACTTGCGATGATTATTGCAAGTATCATCATGGGGCTATTCGCTGGTATGGCACCAACAGAGCTGATCAACGCAATTAAAGCCGGCTTTGGTGGCGTGCTTGGTGGTATTGGTTTGATTATCGCGTTCGGCGTTATCATGGGCGCGTGTTTCGAGCGTTCTGGTGCGGCTGTTAGAATGGCAAAAACGTTTGTAAAGCTGTGTGGTAAAGGTCGTGAAGACTTAGCACTAGGTTTTACAGGTGTACTTGTCGCTATCCCAGTTTTCTGTGACTCTGCGTACATTATTTTACACTCTCTTGTTCGCGCAATTTCACGTGACACAGGTAAATCAGCGGTTGGCTTAGGTGTGACTCTGGCGCTTGGCCTACTGATCACTCATGCGCTTGTGCCACCAACACCGGGTCCGGTTGCGGTTGCAGGTATTCTAGGTGTCGATCTAGGTGAATACATGCTGTGGGGCTTGATGGTATCTATCCCTATGATGTTGCTTTCTATGATTTACATCCGCCGCGTAGGCAATGAGTACTACCGCGTACCAAATGGTGAAAACTGGATCACAAACCAAGCTGACTGGGCGAACCTAGAGAAAGTAAAAGAAACAGATGACAAAGAGCTACCAAGTAACTTTTTATCATTCGGTCCAATTTTGCTACCAATCGCATTCATCCTAATCAACACACTTGTTGGTCAAGGTGACAGTGCGATGCACACTGTGATCTCTTTGATTGGTAACCCTGTGGTTGCTGTTGGTATCGGTGTTCTTATGGCGCTATACGGTCTTACTCGCCACATTGAGCGTAAAGACATGGTTAGCTCTATGGACGATGCTCTGTCTACTACAGGTCTAATTCTTGTAGTAACTGGCTGTGGTGGCGCAATGGGTGCCGTACTTAAAGCATCAGGTGCAGGCCCTCAAGTTGCAGAAGCGATTGCAAGCAGTGGTATCCCACCACTACTTGTTCCTTTAGCGATTGCATCTATGCTACGTCTAATCCAAGGTTCAGCAACGGCTTCTATGATGGTTGCAGCGACAATGACGCTACCGTTGGTTGAGACACTAGGCTTAGATCCTGTATTCGTAGCGCTTGCTTGTGCGGTAGGCCCAGTTGGCTTCTCTCACTTGAACGATTCATACTTCCACATCATCAACCGTACGTTAGGCATTACTGAACTTGCTGACCAAATTAAGATCTGGTCTGTGTCTTCCACTATCGCATGGGCGATTGGTGCAAGCATCATCATGATTCTTAACCTAGTGTTTGGTAAAGGCGGCACGTTGATCGACCCACTGATTCCAATTGCGGTTCTAGGTGCTGTATTTGTGTGGCTAAAAAGCAAAGAGAAATCACAAGTAAAGACAGCCGTTACTAACTAATACTGCTTACCTTTATATACTGCCCCTATTAAGTGATTAGCTTTGCTGATCTTCAATAGGGGCATTTTTGGATCGGGCACTCATCAAAATTACTAATCTTTTGGATCTCTCAGTATGAAAATTATTATTGCACCAGACTCGTTTAAAGAATCTTTATCGGCGGTATCGGTGGCAGCGTGTATTGAAAAGGGTTTTTGTGAAATTTTTCCTGACGCTGACTATGTGACTTTACCTCTGGCCGATGGCGGCGAGGGTACGGTCGATGTTTTACTGCAAGGCTTAAAAGGGCAGAAGCGAATCCACCAAGTAGAAGGGCCGCTGGGTGAACTTGTAAACGCAGAATGGGCAATGCTTGAACCGTCAGAGCGTAATCCAAACAAAACCGCACTGATTGAAATTGCTACCGCATCTGGATTGGATTTACTGACTCCAGCCCAACGAGATCCTTTGGTTGCTTCTTCTTTTGGTACTGGGCAACTGATGTTAGAAGCGATAGAGCAGGGTGCTCAAACGATCATTCTTGGATTGGGTGGCAGTGCGACTAATGACGGTGGCGCGGGTATTGTTCAAGCTCTAGGTGGTCGCTTGTTAGATAGTAAAGGGCAAGATGATAATGGACAAGATCTTAGCCGAGGTGGTGCTGTGCTAGCGGAGTTAGCATCTATTGATCTTACAGGGTTAGATTCTCGCTGTGCTGACATAAAGCTTATCGTCGCGTGCGATGTCGATAATCCACTGTGTGGTGATAATGGTGCCAGCCATATCTTCGGCCCACAAAAGGGTGCAACCCCAGAACAGGTATTAATGCTTGATAAGGCGCTTGCGAATTTTGCAGAAATTGCTGAATCGCAAGGTTGTGTTCGTGGGGATGATCCCGTTCAAAATCGTACGGGTTATGGCGCGGCGGGTGGTGCTCCGATGGGGCTAGGTTTGTTATTTGATATGGAGATTAAACCCGGTATTGAGATGGTACTCGATGTTTTACAAGCCAATGACGTGCTGAAAGGCGCAGACCTTGTGATAACTGGTGAAGGACAGATGGATAACCAAACCCTGCAAGGAAAAACACCTTATGGCATTGCCAAGCGTGCAAGTTTACAAGGTATTCCAACCATAGGTATTGCCGGATCACTGGGTACTGAAGTAGAGGCTTTGTATGGTGAAATGAGTAGTTTGTTTGGAACAGTACGCTCTCCTCAGCTACTTAATCAGGTGTTAAAAGAAGCAGAAGTGAACCTAACAAGAACGGCGAGAAACATTGCTGCGACGCTTAAATTAGGGGCTTCTATTTTACAATAAACCAATATCAAACAGACGCTTACTTAATGATGCAGTTTGATAGGTTTTATAGATAGCAACGATAAATATAAACGATTATATTTTCTGCCAACTCAGGTCTATTCTTTATCCATATTATTTCAGTGGTTTTTAAAGTATTGAATCCACTTAAATCTAAGATGTGGCAACGATGCGATATCTTTAACCTTAAGGAATAGACCATGAGTAAAAAACTGACCACAGCTGCGGGTTGTCCTGTCGCTCATAACCAGAATGTTCAAACGGCGGGCAAACGTGGCCCTCAACTGCTTCAAGATGTTTGGTTTTTAGAAAAATTGGCACACTTTGATCGTGAAGTGATTCCGGAGCGCCGTATGCACGCGAAAGGCTCTGGTGCTTACGGCACTTTTACCGTTACACACGACATTACCAAATACACCAAGGCAAAACTGTTCTCTGAAGTGGGTAAAAAAACCGACTTGTTTGCACGTTTTACGACAGTAGCGGGCGAACGTGGCGCGGCTGATGCAGAGCGTGATATCCGAGGCTTTGCATTGAAGTTTTATACTGAAGAAGGCAACTGGGATATGGTGGGTAACAACACCCCAGTATTTTTCCTTCGTGATCCTCTGAAGTTTCCAGACCTAAACCATGCGGTGAAACGTGACCCGCGCACTAACATGCGTAGTGCGAAGAACAACTGGGATTTCTGGACCTCTTTACCGGAAGCTCTGCACCAAATTACCATCGTGATGAGTGACCGCGGTATTCCTGCAACTTACCGCCACATGCACGGTTTTGGCAGTCACACGTTTAGCTTCATCAACGCCGATAATGAACGTTTCTGGGTTAAATTCCACTTCAAATCTCAGCAAGGTATTAAAAACCTATCTGATGCAGAAGCAGCGAAGCTGATCGGCGATGATCGTGAAAGTCACCAACGTGACCTGCTAGACAGCATCGACAATCAAGACTTCCCTAAATGGACACTGAAAGTACAAGTGATGCCAGAAGCGGACGCGGCAAAAGTACCATACAATCCATTCGATCTTACTAAGATCTGGCCACACGCAGATTACCCATTGATTGAAGTGGGTGAGTTTGAATTGAACCGTAATCCGCAAAACTTCTTCGCTGAAGTAGAGCAGTCGGCATTCAACCCAGCAAACGTGGTTCCGGGTATCAGCTTCTCCCCAGACAAAATGCTTCAAGGCCGTTTGTTTGCTTACGGTGATGCGCAGCGCTACCGTTTGGGTGTTAACCATCAGCATATTCCAGTGAACGCACCTCGTTGCCCAGTACATAGCTACCACCGTGATGGTGCAATGCGTGTTGATGGTAACTTCGGTAGCACACTAGGCTATGAGCCAAACAATGAAGGCCAATGGGCAGAGCAACCAGACTTTGCAGAACCAGCATTGAACTTGGATGGTGCGGCAGCGCACTGGGATCATCGCGAAGATGAAGACTACTTCTCACAACCAGGTGACTTGTTCCGTCTAATGGCACCAGAACAACAAGCAATCCTGTTCGATAACACAGCACGTAACCTAGGTGGTGTGCCTAAAGAGATTCAACTGCGTCACCTAAGACACTGTTACAAAGCCGACCCAGCATATGGCGAAGGCATTGGTAAACTGCTTGAAATCGATGTGAGCGAATTTAAGTCGTAATCAATAAACTCGTTTAAATAGTAACAAGGCCGCTGAGTTAATCACTCAGCGGCCTTTTTTATAGCCGAATTCTCTTGATAGTCTTTACCTATCAGAATGATAAATCTATCCCATTATCTTTATAGGATGGACGGGATTATCCTACGGCTATCAGTTTATAAAGTAGTAGAGTTTGAGATGAGTAAAAGCGCATTAATCGTTGAAGGTGGGGCAATGAGAGGCATCTTCGCTGCCGGAGTGTTAGACGCCTTTATGGAAGACGATTTCCGTCCCTATGATTTCGCCATTGGTGTGTCTGCTGGTGTGTCGAATCTGGTTGGTTACTTATCTCAAGCGCCAAAACGCAGCTATAACGTGATTACTACGATGGCGACGGATAAAACTTTCTTCAACCCAGCTCGGTTTGCCAAGGGTGGCAACTTGGTGGACGTAAAGTGGTTATGGAATGAATCAAACCAACGCTACCCGCTTGATTGTGGCGAGATGTTTTCAAGCATTCCATTGATTGCCGCGGTGACTAATGTGGATACAGGCAGTGCCGATTACTATCATATTAAGCCAGAAAACCTTTCTAATGTGGTTGAAGCAACAACGGCTTTGCCTATCGCTTACCGTGAAACTCCGTGTTTCTCTGGTGGCTGTTATACCGATGGTGGTGTCGCGGATTCAATTCCAGTTCGTGAAGCTTATCGCCGTGGTGCGCGTGATATTACAGTGATTCTATCTCACCCACTTAGCTACCGAATGAAGCCGCAGAAGTATCAGTGGATGCTGAAAAAACTGTTAAAGAAATTCCCAAACATTGCGGAGTCGATGGCGGTACGTGCTGAAAACTACAACCAGTCTTTGGAGTTTATTCGTAACCCTCCAAAAGATGCGACCATCAAGGTGATTGCGCCACCGGAAACGTTTGCAGTTAAGCGACTGACTATGGATCAAAGCATCTTGGATGCGGGTTATCAGATGGGTGTGAAGGCAGGAGAAGAGCATCTGGCTATTCGTAAAGGGACCTATGGGTTAGATATCGAGGATTGCCACTTCTGCATCTAACTCTGCTTTCGATATTGGCATAAACGAAAAAGCCACGCTGTTCACTTAGGAATAGCGTGGCTTTGTATTTGTAGAGCTAGTTTGTTTTTAACTCAGTCTGCTATTAACTCAAGTTGTTGTTAAACCAGTTCGTTGCCGCTGGTGTTGCCTGTGAAAAAGGCATCAACACTGGTTAGGGTTGTATTGGCGATGTTGAACAGAGCATCTTTGGTCAAGAAAGCTTGGTGACCTGTAAACAAGACGTTGTGACAAGCAGATAGGCGACGGAATACGTCATCGACAATCACGTCATTCGATTTGTCTTGGAAGAACAGCTCTTTCTCGTTGTCATACACATCAAGACCAAGCGCGCCAATCTTACTCTGTTTCAGCGCTTCGATCGCTGCGGTTGAATCCAGTAGTTCACCACGGCTGGTATTGACGATCATCACGCCATCTTTCATTTTGCCAAATGCCGTTGCATCCAATAGGTGGTAGTTCTCTTTACTCATTGGGCAATGCAAGGAAATCACGTCAGATTCTTGGTAAAGCTCATCGAGCTCTACGTATTTAGCACCAAGTTCTTTTGCCAAAGGATTTGGGTACGGGTCGTAGCATAAGATGTTCATGCCTAAACCTTTCAGAATACGCATGGTCGCTAGGCCAATTTTACCGGAACCAATTACACCCACAGTTTTGCCGTAAAAGTTAAACCCTACCAAGCCTTCAAGGGAGAAGTTCGCATCACGAGTACGTTGGTATGCCTTGTGTAGTTTACGGTTCAAACACATCATCATGCCAACCGTGTGCTCTGCTACGGATTCTGGTGAATAAGCTGGAACGCGAACCACTTGCAGGCCAAGCTCTTTGGCTGCGTCTAGGTCGACTTTATCAAAGCCTGCACAGCGCATTGCAATCAGCTTTGTGCCGCCTTGTGCAAGAATCTCTAGTACGTCTCCAGATAGGTCATCGTTTACAAATGCACAAACGACTTCGTTGTCGTGCGCCATTTTTGCGGTTGTGGTGGTGAGGCGAAAATCATGAAAATGAAACTCAGCGTTGAGTTCACCTTTTGCAAGGTTAAATGACTTTTCGTCGTATGATTTTGAGCTAAAAAAAGCAATGTTGAGCATGGCTTCCTCTCTTACCTAAAATATAAAGAACCCCACATATTCATTATCTGAAACGGGAGTAAAACAAATAACTTTGTGCAGTGTGCTAGAGTTTTATAATCTTGTCTATCATCATTAGTCATTGTTATTATTAAGGTTATTTTTCTGTTTAGTTACAATTACTAATTTCAGCATAAGGTTAGCCGATTGACCTCTCTATCTGCTTTTACGAGTGTTGAGCGTCTTCTTAGTTTCCTTTTCTGACCAGAAGTTAATGTTGAATTGCGCGTCGTCGCTCAGCTCTACTCGATGCCAATATTGAGGTGGACTTGTGGCAAATTGCCCTGCTTGGATCGTGATAACACTTTCTGGTTCTGTCGCGTCGGCATCAGCAAAACCATAGAAGGTGACGGTGCCTTCCATTACGCAGATCTGGCCGAATACGCCTTCTGCGGTGTTATGGTGATTAAGCAATGCAGCCGGTATGTTGTCTTTGGTGAAAAATGGCGTTGAACGTTGAATTTTCCAGTGTGACGGAATACGGAAATGACTCATATAAAACCTCTTATCTGTCTGTATTTTAAATACAAGCTTTAGCTTTGATGGAGTTGGTGACTGTGATTACCAGTAGTTTTCACTGCTGAATTGGCCAGGCTTTCGGCGTAAGTGCTTCTCAAAACCTAAGCTGGTTAGTGCTTCACTTGTGTCGCGAACCATTTGCGGATTGCCGCAAAGGTAGAAGAAACTGCGGGTTTGATTGAAAGCGACAGACGCGGCTTGCTCGAGGTCGCCTCCAAGTAACAAGCTTGGGATTCGTCCGCGCAAAGTTCCGGTGACTGATTCTCTAGAAATAATTGGCACATACTTGAGTTTCCCTTGAAAGTGATCGACGAGTTGAGTGATACGGTCTCGATAAGTCAGGTCTTGCTTTGTTCTTACGGCATGAACCAGTACAAGGTTTTTGAATGAGGTGACTTTTTTTGTAACCAATCCATTCTGTTGTTGAATCTGCATGCTTTCGAGCATTGAGATAAATGGGCCAACAGCGGTTCCGGTCGAAAGCATCCATAGATCATCGGCGATCTCTGGGATCTCATCTAAGGTCATAAAACCGCTTGGGTCTTTACCGACAAAGATGTCATCGCCTACCTTCAACTCATGAAGTTGAGGTGAAAGCTGACCGTTCTGATCTTTAATAATCAAAAACTCCAGATGTTGATGTCCTTGTTCGTGATCTGGCGCGTTTACCATGGAATAGGCGCGTCTTACGAACTCACCCTCACTATTTAGCAAGCCCAGTTTCGTGAACTGACCTGCCTGATAAGGAGAGACAGGAGCACTGACTTGAAGTGAGAACAGCTGGGCTGTCCATTGTGTTTTATGTAAGACTTTTCCGGTTACCAAACCATGAGGAATATCTGTCATATCATCACCTTTAAGAAGAGAGGTTATCTCATTAAGGATACTCAACTATTTACACTTTGGAGTTGCATGTAGCATGCCAATAATGAGAATGCTTATCAATACTGAATTTTCAGCTAAAATCAATTTCTTTTGTGTCAAAAAGACACTTTGCTGGTTTGGTCTAAATGACTCGTATGTGTATTTGATTCTTGTGCGTTTTGTTCAGTGGGAGCTTGAGCCGAGATTTATCTAAGTCAGCAGAGTGGTTTGACCCCTGAAGTATTGCACTAATAACTAAAGAGAATAATTTACAGATGCGTATAATGGCGGCTTTCGATCTCAATATAGCCTTGTTTTATGCTTGATAATCTTCGTATGGCCTTGAACGTGTTGTTCGTGACCATCAATACCGCAATGACTGCGTTTACCGTGAGCTTCTTTGGCCTCATCAAACTGATCCTGCCAATCTCTGTTGTGCAAAAGTCGTGTACTCGTTTAGCTAACTTCACATTCTGGTGTTGGGCTTCGCTTAACCTCTGGATGTTGAACGTGAACAACGACATCGAGTGGCAAGTGGAAGGCGGGGAGGATATCTCGACTAAGCAGTGGTATTTGATGATGTCGAACCACCTTAGCTGGGCGGATATTGTAATTCTGTCTTCTATCTTGAAAGACAAGATGCCGATGACGAAATTCTTCCTTAAGCACGAATTGTTGTACGTGCCTTTTGTTGGCTTGGCCTGTTGGGGCTTGGATATGCCGTTCATGCGACGTCACTCACGTGAGTTTTTGCTGCGTAACCCAGAGCGTCGTAATGATGATTTCGATGCAATCAACAAAGCGTGTACTAAGTTCAAACTAGCGCCGACAACCTTGGTGAACTTTGTTGAAGGGACTCGTGCCAATCATGAGAAACTAGCGACAGTCAAAACACCTTATCGTCACTTACTCAAGCCTAAAACTGGCGGTGTGGCGTTTGCTCTATCGGCAATGGGTCCAATCTTAGATGGTATCGTCGATGTTACTTTGGCTTATCCGGAAAACCAGACTTCTCCATTTGAAGATATGCTGAAAGGCAAAATGACCAAGGTAGTCGTGCGTATTAAACTGCATGCAATGGATGAGAACGTGAATGGTAACTACTTTGAAGATAAGGCATTTAAACGTCGCTTCCACAGTTGGTTGAACAATACGTGGAAAGAGAAAGACGACTATCTTGATACAGTTTATGGTGTTGATACGCCCTCTGAGGTTGAAACGACTGATGAGCCTGATGCGGTTCATAAGAAATAAGAGCAGTAAGCTTAAACCAAATTGATAGCATTAAAAAAGCCGATAGTTCATTGAACTGTCGGCTTTTTTATTTAATCGGCTTTACTAACGGTAAGCGATAAAGTTAGTACTTACTATAATCTAGTGGTAGTAAAATCAATGCTATATGCAGAACAGGTGAGGACTAAATCGCTTGGTATGCATCAATGATGTGCTTCACTTCGCTGGGTTTACCTTGCTGCTCTTGGCCTTGATGAATGCGAAGATAATGCTGCAATGTTTTGGCTTTGTATTGCTGTGATACCTTCATTTGTTCATCACAACTTGGTGTCCAGATCTTGTCACCTACGTTTGATATCTCGCTAATGTTTTGGCTATTTTCTGAATCACCTTGGTTATTACTCACCAATAACACCTCGTAGTAACGACGGTTCTCTTCGAGCAACATTTCATCAATAAGACCAAAATTGAGCGCCTTTAAATGGCTTCTCAACTCGAATTGCTGATGCACCGGACAAAGCAAGAAATCGATCGCTTTGTTTGGGTGTTGACGATGAATGTCATCGACGAGTTTCTGAGTGAGATCGCCACCGACGCCTGCAATAATAACTAGGTGTTTGCCAGTATGTTTCTCAAACGGAATAGCGGCGACATCCATGCAGTAGACTTGCCATTGACTGGTAACCGTTTGTTCAGCTTTATTATCTTGTGGAAAGTAGTGCGCTAGCTTGTCTTCAAGTTCACTCATTAGAGACGGGACAATATCGACAAAGTGAATCTGAGGTGCTTTATTATCCGACAACAGTTGAACACCCAAAAAGCCATGATCACAGCAACAGTCCCAAATATGCTGGTAGTCATTGCTGACAAGGGAGTGGAGAGTTTGCAGTCGGTTACTTAGCTTCATAAGATTCGTGTCGTTAGAAAAGGGGATATTGTCTTATCGAAGGCGCATTGTAATGACTTTCTAGAAAAACAAAAGCACCTTGAATTTGGAACCCTAGGTGCTTTGTCGTGTGTGATAATCTACAGGCTTGTTGGAATGCGTTTAAGATGCTTTGGCAACGGCTCTGATGTGGCTTTCCACTCGGTTCTTACCAAGTTGTTGCGCGATAAGCTTTGCCTGTTCCGCTAGCGCTAAAGCTGAGTCTGTTTCGCCTTCTATTTGTGAGTACCCCACGCTAACCCCTAGCGATAAGGTGATATCTGGAGTGACGATGGTTTTCTCCGCGATTCCGACTCGGCACTGGTCTAGCTGGAATTTGGCATCTTTCACATCATTGGCTTTGAACAATACCGCGAACTCCTTTCCTCCAACACGCGCCAAGCAAAGTCCTTTCGGTTTCGGGAAGTAATAACGTATCGATTCTGCAGTCAGCTTGATCATCTTGTCACCGACTGCTTCACCGTAGGCACGGTTTACGTGGTCGAAGTTATCGATATCAAGCAGAGCAACATAGGTATCGGGCTCGCTCTCGTAGTTTTCGATGGCGATACTGAAACTGCTCTTATTGTCTAACTGCGTCATCAGATCTTTGCTACTCAATTGATGTTGAAGCAGTAAGTTAGATAAAGAGACCTCAGTGTAATCCCGGATCATTCGCAGAATACTCTGGCTGATCGGTAAGTTTGCGTTTACGTACAACACTGCGATCAACTGCTTACGAGAGTGCAAAGGAATACAGTAATGACGTTGGTGTATTTTGAGTTTACACGCTAATGGGTCGGCGTATTTTCCGCTTCTGTAAGCCATGGTGTCCGGTGTAAATCGCTCTGCAAGGGCTTTGTCACAATGTACCGTTGACTTGTTTCCGTGATAGTCGATGGTACTGAATGCGTGGTTCTCAGGCTGATAGAGACAGAATTGAATGCCTTTTTGGTAGGTGAAGCTGTCCAATATGGATCTTAACTCTCGCTTAAAGCTTACAAGGTCATCGACTTTATTCAGTTGTGACAAGGACACATTCAAACGATAAGCCAGATAGTTTGCGCCAATCCACAATAGAAGCAGTGAACCAAGTACCAAGCCAGTTAACGTAAATTGGTGTGAGCTGGTTAAGATATCATGGCGATCGGTGCCTGCGATGAATACCCAGTTCAAGCTGTTGTCAGCGTCAAATACCGATATTTTGAAGTTATCTTGATAGTAGTACTCGTGCTTTCCGGCCAATTGCCCCTGTGAAAGTTGGTGGCTAATACCCGCATGATAGCTAATCGACTTTGAGCCAATTCGTTTTGGATCTGGATGGAAAACGAGCCGCTCAGTTGCTTTATCTACAACAAATACATAGCCATTATTTAGCGTTTTTAAATCTCTTAAGCCTTGTGTGGTGTGCAGCAAATCAAACTCAATCCAGATTTCTTCGTTGAGCTTTTCTGCAGTGTGTTTAACCGCGAAAACCCATCGACCATCTGCTTTCTGGTAAACGGAAGAGATGTAGAAATCTTCAACGACACCGTCTATTGAGTTCCATTTTATGGAATCGATTTGTTCATGGGAAAGAGGTAATCCACGACTTGATATATATTGTTGGGATTGTGGTTGGTATCGAACGATATCGGAGAAGTTTGGCGTTCTTTTTAGAATATTATCGCTCAATTCTCTGAATTTTTTATCACCGATTGGAGCCGTTTTAGGTAGGCCTAGACTGGTTTCTAAAAAATAGAGCTTGCCGAATGTCGCTTCGATGTTGGAACGAATAGTGGAGCTTGCGATACGAATGTTTGACGATGATTGTTCAGTTGCTGCTGTTTCTACTTTTTCAAGCTGAGCCACAGCTAGATAGAGCATCCCTCCAGTTAATAAAATAATGTATGGTTTAAAAAGCCGAATTAATGTTTTAGGTAAAGCCATGATATCCAAAGACGTTATAGATTCATTTTTATAGTACGGCCATACTAAACAGTTTTCGTAATCACATCAATGCAAATGATTCCATATAAATGAATGAGTTTTGTGATATTAGGCTAACAAAAAAGCCAGTCTAAATATAACTGGCTTCTATGGTTTTCGGTGTTTGATTACGTTGGCTTAACTTTTAACTTAACTCAGTTTTGCCTGGTGAATAGTGCAAAATCGCCATCGAAGTTGGCGACAATAACATTTCACCTTCAGCATGACCTGGTTTTACATTTCGTAGGTTAGTATCGCAGATCTTCACCCAGTTTTGATCACGATCACTAGGTAAAGAAAAACGTGCTGGTGCGTTGGTTTGGTTGATCAGATAAATCAACTCGTCACCATTTTTACCAATGCCTAAATGCAGCGCAACTGAGCTTAAACGGTTCCAGTCATCATGCTCCATGAGTGTGCCATCGACACGGCTCCAGAAGATGCGGTTAGAGTTACGCTTTTCGCCACTGAATGCCTTAATAAATGGCACCATGTATTGCTGACGTGCGGAGATCATCTCAGACAGCCAAGTCTTGAAGTAACTCTTACGCTCTGAATCTTCCCAGTTAAGCCAGCTGGTTACGCCATCTTGGCAGTAAGCGTTGTTGTTACCTTTTTGAGTATGAGATAACACATCTGCCGTCAGAATATGTGGAATACCAAAAGCAAACAGCAAGCTCGCCATGAAGTTACGTTTCTGCTTCTCACGCGTGGCGATAACTAACAGGTTTTCGGTTTCGCCTTCAACACCATAGTTCTCAGAGCGGTTGTCACCGTGTCCATCGCGGTTGTTTTCACCATTCTCTTCGTTGTGTTTGTGCTTGTAAGAAACAAGGTCTTGCATAGTGAAACCATCATGGTAAGTGATGTAGTTTACGGTGAGTTTGTAAGGCCAGTGCGCCGCACTGTAGATATCGCGAGAGCCCATTAAACGAGTCGCAAACTCTTTAAGGTATCCTTGGTCACCGCGCCAGAAGCTACGAGTGATGTCTCTGAGCTTGTCGTTACACTCATTCCAACCTAACGGGAAATTACCAACTTGGTAGCCATTCGGGCCGATGTCCCAAGGTTCAGCGATGAGCTTAGTTTCTTTAAGTACAGGATCTTGAGCAACGGCTTTGAAAAAAGCGGCCTCTGGATTGTAGTTATCGCCTTCTCGCCCCAGCGTGGCTGCTAAATCAAAACGGAAGCCATCGACTTGGAATTCACTTACCCAGTAACGAAGCGTATCCATTACTAAGTTGAGTGCAGGTTGATGGGTTAGATCGACCGTATTACCGCAGCCTGTGAAGTTCGCATAATGACAGCCATGTTTGATGTAGGAGTTGCTATCCAGCGCTTTTAGATTGAACGTTGTACCACCTTCACCACCTTCAGCTGTGTGGTTGTATACGACGTCAAGGATGACCTCGATACCATTGCGGTGCAGCTCACGAATCGCGGTTTTGAGCTCAGTAACAGCGTCTTTTTCTGCATAGCGAGGGTCTGGCACCATGAACAGGTATGGGTTGTAACCCCAATAGTTTACTTTCCCCATATCCAATAGGTGGGGTTCATGCATGCACGCGGCAATAGGTAAAAGTTGTAGAGAATTGATATTTTGCTGTTTATAGAACGCAAGCATTTCAGGGCTAACTAACCCTAAGTAACGGCCTTTAGTATTGGTCGCTACTTCAGGATGAAGTTGAGATAGGCCTTTTACATGGGTTTCAAAAAGAACGGTCTCTTCGCGGCTAATTCGTGGTTTTTCTACGCCTTGCCAATCGAAAGTGTCATCAATAACAACACATTTCGCCATAGCAAAGCTCTTCTCATTGGTATACGGCGTGACGTAATCGAGCGGTTCGCTGATTGCTTTGGCATACGGGTCTGAAAGTAGGATTGGCCCATTGTCAGTGTCAGCAATGAAGCCGTATTTTTGCCCCGCTTTTATACCATCAATAAAAACATATCTGATATCAGCGTATTCATTTTCCAACTTATAAGTGGTGAATTCATCGTTCTCGTCAAAAAGAGCAAGAGAGAGGGATTTACAGTCAGGAGAATAAATTGAGAAGTTACAGCCAGTGTTTCCTAGCGTTGCGCCTAGTGGATAAGGGCGAGCGAGCGTTCTAGTCATTGCTTGATTTCTTGTTCGTTTATCGACATCAGTGAACTATAAGTAAAAAGCTTTGTCACAGTAAGGTCAAGCAACTTCACAGAATAATTATTGTTAAAAAAATAATTTACCGATTAGGTTCAAATTATATATTTGAAGTAGATCGCACTTATATCGAATAATTAGATCTGTGTGCTGTCTACTCCTCCTAGATTAAGTGATCTACCTCTTTAAAACACCATTCTGTATATTTTCTACTCCCCTCTAGTCCCCCTTAATTAACTTAGGGGTGGAGGAAGTCAAACTTGTCATCCCCTCTTAATATTGACTCCGTTGAAACGAATCAGGGGCAACCCTAAACCTCTCTATCTTACGTCCGCCATTACTGCCTTTGGTTGTCGCAAGAGAGCAAAAATATAAAAACCTAAAATAAATCGTCCTTAATGGAGTTAAGAATGAAAAAAGTAAGTTTGATTGCTGCTGCAGTGGCAACTACATTAGCTGCTGGCTCTGCGTTCGCTGTAGATTTTAATGGTTACATGCGTGCTGGTACTGGTATTAGCGGTAACGGTAACGGTGATGTATCAGTAAATAAAAACGGTATTGGTCGTCTAGGTAACGAAAATGACAACTATTCTGAGTTTGGTTTAGCTGAAGAGCTGAAAACTGGTGAGCAAACGTGGCGTGTTGAGTCAATGATTGCTTCTGGTGCTCCTGGCGCAAATGGTTGGGAAGATTCTGATTTTAACGTTGCTCAGTTCGCAGTTAAAGCGAAAGGTGTTCTATCTTTTGACCAAGAAGCGACTCTTTGGGCTGGTAAAACATACTACCAACGTAAAGACATCCACATCACTGACTTCTACTACCTAAATACATCTGGTACTGGTGGCGGTGTTGAAAACATTTCTATTGGCGACCAAAAACTATCTGTTGCATTGATTCAAGATGGCGACACTGATGATTCAACTGGTTACATCTTTGATGCTCGTCTAGCGAACATCGGTCTTTGGCAAGATGCTTCTCTAGAGTTTGCTCTAGCGTACAACTTCGCAACTGATTCAGATGACGCAAGCGAGTCTGCTGACGACGGCCTACTAGCTTCTGCAATTTTACATCAAGGAACTAGCAACGGTTTCCACCAAACAGTACTTCAGTACGGTACTAACGGTTACGGCGTACAAGCTGCAAACTTCTGGGGTTCTGGTTCTTACTACGCACGTGGTACTGAAGCATTCAACGAAGCATCTGGTTTCCGTCTAATTAACTGGGGTGTAATGAACCTTGGCGAATCTTGGGAAATGGGTCACCAACTAGCTTACCTAGCGGGTAGCGATATTGGTGGTGCAGACAAAGATGGTAACTACACAAACAAGACTTTCGATATCGACCAATACTCTGCTGTAGTTCGTCCAATGTACAAGTGGAACGACACTATGCGTACAGTATTTGAAGCTGGCTACAACGCTGGTGAGCGAATTGCTGAAGGTGGTCTAGCGACTGAAGATTTCGGTAACGCTAAATTCACAGTAGCTCAAGCTTGGGCTATGGGTGACAGCTTCTGGGCTCGTCCTGAAATCCGTGTTTACGGTTCTTACATCCTAGATACTGAAAACAAAGAAGCATTCAATGGCGACGATACAGAATACGTATTCGGTATCCAAGCTGAAGCTTGGTGGTAAACACCTAGCGTAACAAATCCTAAACTGTCCTAATTCATAGCCGGCTCGTGTCGGCTATTTTTTTAAGGAATGTACGATTAAGTTGATCGTTCCCTAGGTGAATAGTTCTCTTTGTGGTAATTAAAGTTAGTAAATTTCTTAAAAAAATAACAAGAAGGAAGGGTTATGTATTTTAAAGCTCTAATGTTGAGTGGCTGTGTTGCGTTGGCCGGTTGTCAATCTGCACAAGTAGTTGAGCAAGTGCAAGTGGCACAGGCTGAACAAGTTAACTCTATTGCTGGTCTTCAATTTGCCCCTATGAAGCTTCCAAGCTCGGCAATTTTCGATGTAACACCAGATAGTCAAGTATTAAATTACCAAGGCATCAACAGCCCTGTGGTCGCGATTGAGCTCCCAGCAGACCGTGGTGAGTATTCTATTAAGATCACGAGCATGATCGGAGATACAGCATTTGTACCAAATGCCGTCATTTACGATAAAAATGGTCGTGAGCTAGAGCGTTATGGTAAAGAGAGTTTCGAATACGCGAAACCAAGATTGCACTTGGGGAATCGCTTAGTTGCTGACAACGATTTTTACCCACCGACGACGTCTGAATCGGTTTATTTAGTTATCTATACTGAGCAGCAAGATCTGGATGGTTTTACTGATGTGATTCATCCTGCTCGTTTAGATGCTGAAGGCCGCGGTAACTACTTGCCAGAAATGGAAGATATCCCAGTTCCGAACGCAAACGTAGGTAAGATTGAAGTGACTCTTGATAGAGTAAGTTTCTTCTCGTTTGGTTCTAGCAGTGATTCTAACGCTAAACCAGCGGCGGCAGCTAAGCTTGATACCATTCAACCTGAAACGCAAACCTACTATCACAATGCGATTCAAACGGCTGTAACTGAAGACAATATTCCTAAAGCTCTTAGCTTATTAGATGAAGCAAAAGCCCTAGGTATTGAAGGCGCACAAGAAGTCTTTGTAAAAGCTGTCAATAAAAAGTAATCAAACAGTTTGTAAATACTGAATGACATGAAAAGAAGGGCTCCTAGGTTAGGGGCCTTTTTTATTACCTGAAATAAGTGAAGAAAGTAATATTTATATTCTGTGAACACTGGGTTTTAAATAACCACTGACTTACACGCAATAATCAAGGGCTAAAATAAATGGATGTTCTGGATATTTGTGGTGTTGATTGACTAACTGCTAATTAAAACATTCTCGCCTATTTACTCTTCTCAGACAATTGAATACGAACTCTATTGACGAATCGCAATTTCATTTACCAACCTAAGCTCGCTTCCTAAATTTCACATACACTTAAATTAGACGCTCACGCGGAGTTGTTATGCTTTCTACTAAGAGCTAAGAATTCAGGGAGTTCGTTACCTCTTTACATTGATGGTTTGGTTAATGAAGGTAAGGGAGTAATGTGGTGCATCTGGGTTGGAGTTTATTGAGGACAAAAAAGGGAGACTGACGTCTCCCAAAAGGCTAGCTTGCGCTGGTTTTATTATCTGTTTATTAGAATCATAAGCTTTAAGGCTTAATTCTTGGTTACTGAAACGACCGCTTTTTCTACATTGTCATCTAACTCATGAATTGCATTTAGAGTGAATGTGTAGCTGCCTGCTTCTGCTACGTTTAACTTACAATCTCCTTCGCTACCAAGGTCAATTGAACCGCTCGCAAGTTCAACTGAATTACAACCTAGGTCAAGTTGCTCCCAAGTAGCACCGCTAAACTTAAAGCCATACTCTTTTACTTCCAAAGTCTTTGTTACAGAGTAAACACCGTTGCCAATAAAGCTCATCGCCCAATCATCAACAGGTGTCCAGCCATTCATTTCACCACGAACGTAAACCGTTGTTTGGCCGTATGGTGGGATGCTAGACACATCTTTATCAGAGTTATCAACCGGCAGACCGACACCTTGTGCATCGCCTTGAGCTTGTACAAATACAGCTGTTGTTAGTGCAGGGACTGTGAAGGTCTCAGCGGCGAAGCTTGCACCTTTCACTGTATCATCAGCAGAGTTTTGTTGAACGTCATGAAGCGCAAATCCTGTCGCTCCGGTGATTTTGAACGATTGAGTTTCATTCGTTGAGTTTACAACTGCCACAATCGCATCATTTGCAGGGTCAAGGTCTTCGCCCGCAGACACACCATCATCGATAGACATGACAATCAAGCCTTCGACTTGATCTTCGCCAACGTTACGGAAGTCGACTCGCTTCATGACTTCGTCTGCAGTGTCTAAGCGGAACAGTTCACTTGAGCTACGGATTTTTAATAGCTCTAGGAATTGCTGTTTAGTCAGTTCAATGTCGTCTTCGTCTGGTTTAGCCGCTGGGTCAGCAATGATAGTCTTGATCAGATCCCAGTTCGCACCATCTTTGTCTTCACGTGGTAATCCAACGTTCCAGTTGCTATCAGTACCATTAAACATGACGCGGTTGTACCAGTCACCTGAATCGTAAGAATCACGCTGCATAGACTTTGAACGTAGCAGTTCAGAACCCATATGGATGAATGGTATGCCTTGGCCTAACATCACTGTAGAGAGCGATACAGACTGCATGCGAGCACGCTCTGCAGAGCTAGTACCAGTGGCGATTTTGTATGCGTTGTTATCCCAAAGCGTTTGGTTATCGTGTTTTGAAACGTAAGAGATGTTCTCTGAAGGCATCTTGGTGTAACCAGCTGGAGCACCGTTGTAATCAACGTTTTTACCCAGTTTTGTATCGCCTTTGTAATCAATCAGTACGTATTCTGCGAGGTTACCTGCCATACCCAAACGAACAAGGTCTTGGTTATGTAAACGACCATTGATCGAATCTTGATCAACTTTGGTTTCTTCGTTGGCAATCGCTGCATTACCAAAGCCTTGGTTAAAGCGAAGTGGGTGGTTGCCTTCTGAATCGACGCCACCATCAAATGGGCTACCGCCACGAACTGCATCACGCAAACGGTCTGAGAATGTGCCGATCTCTGTACCCGCCATGTTTACTTGGTTCGCTTGATCGAAGCGGGCGTTGTTGGCGACTTCACCAAAGTCCCAGCCTTCCCCGTAGAACAGAGTATTCGGGTCAATTTTACGTACTTCTTCTAGCGCTTCGACCATCACGTCTTTTGGTTGGTGGCCCATTAAGTCGAAACGGAAACCATCCACTTTATAGTCGTTAGCCCACACCTTAAGAGAGTCGACCATCAATTTACCCATCATCAGGTTTTCTGTCGCAGTGTTGTCACAACAAGTCGAGTTTTCTACGCCACCAGTGTTGACGTTAAGACGGTGGTAGTACCCAGGGACAATCTTATCCAGTACCGACTTATCGTTCACACCAGACGCATTGGTGTGGTTGTATACCACGTCCATGATCAGCTTGAGATCCATGTCGTGCGTGGCTTTCACCATCTGACGGAATTCGAGAATACGCTGAGAACCATTAGGATCGGTCGCGTAACTTCCCTCAGGAACCGTGTAATGGAATGGGTCGTAGCCCCAGTTGAAGCTATCAAGCATACGAAGGTCATTCATTAATGCTTGGGCGTCACCCGTTGAAGGGTCATAGCCATCGAGTACATCTTCAATGGTTTTGTTTTCATCTTCGTTACCACACAAAGCGGCAGCAGGTTTTAAATCACACAGTTTACCGACCGTATCCGTAATATCGACACGGCTCGCGGCATCTTCATCAACGGTAGCGATATCAAATGCCGGTAAGATATGTAGCGTCGTCAAGCCCGCATCTTTCAATTCTTTTAGGTGTTTGACCGACTCACGATCTGCTTCTGTGAGAGCGAGGTATTTTCCATTTAGGTTCGCTGTACCTAGCTTATCGCTAAAACTAAAATCACGAAGGTGAGACTCGTAAAGTACGTGGTCTTCGTCTTTCTCTACGGTTGGTCGTTCGTAGTCGTCCCAGTTCGCTGGTTTCAAGGTTGAATCATTAAGGTCGATGACTTGAGAGTATGCAGAGTTCTTCGACAAACTGAGTGAGTAAGGGTCGGTTACTAGGCGAGTTTCAATGTTACCTGTGGTTGGATGGTAAACCTTCACTTGGTAACGATAGTAACTGTTGACTGCATTAGACACAGCGTCAGTCGCCCAAATGCCCGTCTCAGTGCTTTCCGTCATTGGGATCACTTGGGAACTTTGTAGATCTTCGCTGTATAGGACGAGTTCTACATTTTGCGCTGTTGGTGCCCAAAGCTTGAAGGTAGCCGCACTGCCTTCAACAATAGCACCTAGTTCTTCACCCATCGCATTACCAGTATCTTCACTAGCAAATACCGCATCAAGTACACCTGGTTTTTGAACCTCAGTTGAAGAGATAACATCGCCATTAGCATTGTAGGCAACAAAAATTATCTGAGATTTTAAGATGGTGCGTAACGTGTTGTCGTCAACGTCGATAGCAAGGGCTGGTAAGCTTGCAAGGTGGCGGAAACGCTCTTTCAATTCAGAAGATAGCTCCCCGTCTTTGCTTAGTTCAATTGCAGTTCCGCCGACAATTTCTTTGTCGTCGTTCATCGTGATGCTGTTATCTAATGCATAGAAGAGTTTGACAGAATCGGCATTGCTAGCGGCTTCCCAAGCAATGGTGGTCGCGTCTAACCAATGTGCTTTTTGGCCATCAATATTGACTGGTCTTTCTGAAATTGGGTCGTAGTACAACTCGCTGCTGCCATGGAATCCGAATACACCTTGCGAATCACCAAGCTTGGCTAACTCGATTTTCGAATTTGCACTACCAAACGCTTTTTCGTCGCCATTGTGTAAGATGAAGTTCATGCATTTATGCGGGTCAGAAGCATCAGGATCGACTTTTAACACATAGTAGGCACCGTAGGTATCGCTGATGCCGTCAAATTCATATGGTGCGTCCCAGTTGGTACCGCTTTCACTAAGACCCATTGCGATTAAGTCAGTGCTGGTGCAGCCTTCGCCATTCCAAAGGTGCAACCCCCAGCCATCATAGGTCGAGCTAGACGTGCTCGCAGCCGCGACATCACGTTTGTAGTAAACAACGACTTCGTTTTCGCCAGCTTTGTATAAGCCACTGTTGCCAGCATCCGTGTCGCTGTCGTTATCGCTACCACAGCCTGCGATAAGGGTGGCAGTGAAGAGAGGCAATATCGCTTTGGCTAGTGTTGAGCGTTTGAAGCTTCTCTTTTTTGTAATGTTGAAGGTGCGTTGTAGAGTGATGTTCTTATTAATATTTATGTTGTTCACGTTTGATATCCATATTTCACTTTTTATGAAGATGAATATCCTAGCTTTAACTAAGGTCAACTATTTGTGATGGCAATGTATAAAGTTATTTTTAATTAGTAAATATAGGAAACCTAGTGTCAGTATCACGCTTTGTATCTGGTTGTGGTTAAATTAATTGGATCAATCACTCATTTGTTTAATATCAATAATATAGGGCGTAGAAGCTAGGCGTAGTTAATAAGGATGAGAGCTCATCCTTATTAATGTGAGATTAATATCACTTTGTAATGTTCTTATTTTTCAAGAGTAATAAAGTTTTCATGTTCTATTTGTTCTTAATATCAATATTAGTAATTTTTATGTATTAGGGATGATAGCTGCACTCAAGGAGAAGCAAAAAAGTAGGTAGATTACGTCAGTTTCATTTGCAGATATTTGCAATTCCTATAAATTCCACAGTGCATTTAAGGAGAAGGTAGGTTTCTTGTGAGCGAAACCACCAGTTATCCATCTTTATCAAAATCTACAGGGCGTAAGCTACAGTATGTGAGCTGTTGCCCAAAGGAGTTGATGTTGTCTTCATCTATTCAAATCGCTACCACTTATCTGGTTCTGGTGGCGGTGTCTGTGTTGTTTGCGGGAAGTTCTAAAGCGCTGTTGGTGTGGTATTTCGTTATCGGTGTCGTGACGTTTTTTGTGTACGCAAAGGACAAGCAAGCCGCGATTAATGGCAATTGGCGTGTGCCTGAGAAAACCCTGCACATTTTGTCTGTTGCTGGTGGCTGGTTAGGGGCTTTGATTGCTCAAGATAAGCTACGCCATAAAACGCAAAAGCAGCCGTTCAGATCTATCTATTGGCTGACAGTGGCAATGAATGTTGCGGTGTTTGTGTGGACGCTAACCCCGAGCGGGCAGGTGATGTTTGGTCGCTGGCTTACTGAGCTTGTGGGTTACTTTTAACGAGAATAACGGTTAGCACCGGAGTACTAACCGTTAAAACATAGAAGTTATTCGATTAAAGCATCGGAATGGTCGACGCTAACAGCAAGCCCGCCATACCATAGTTGAAGCTTTTGATGCGTACTGGCGTTGTTAGCCAGTGTTGTAGCTGTTTGCCTGCTGCCGTCCAGAATGTCACTGATGGTAAGTTGGCTAGCGTGAATATCGCCGCGATGATCGCAAGCTCCCACCATGAACTGCCACTGCTATACACTGAAATCGCAGTCAGTGCCATTGACCAACCTTTAGGGTTTACCCACTGAAAACTTGCTGCGCCAATGAAGGTCATCGGCTTATAAGCTTCGGTGCTTTTGGCTTTACCGCTCAATGCTATCTTAATCGCAAGGTACACGAGGTAAGCAAGACTCAGGTATTTCAATATTTGGTGAGAGACAGGGTAAGCGTTGAAAATGCCCATCAAGCCGAAACCAACCAGCAGTAACATGGCTGCAAATCCCAGAGCAATTCCTAGCATGTGCGGAATGGTACGGGCAAAGCCAACATTGGCTCCTGATGTCATGAGCATGATGTTATTTGGACCTGGTGTGAAGGTCGAGACAAACGCAAACAAGGCAAGTGCGCTAAGTTGTTCTAAAGGCATTGTGATTCTCCAGCAGTAAAATGAACGAAGTGACTGACCGGTCATGACTTTCACGTGTTGAGAAACATAGTAGGTGGAAAGTGAGGCAATTATGTGCTTTTATTTCACTTATTATCACTAAATGCACAATAATAAGTACCTATGGATAGATTTGACGAAAGGATATTGCAAGAGCTTAAATTGGACGGCAGAATCTCCAACATTGAGCTCTCAGAGCGAATTGGTTTATCGGCTTCAGCGACGTTAAGGCGTGTACAAGATCTTGAACGCAAAGGCATCATTCAAGGTTATCGTGCGGTTCTCGATAACAGCTTAATGGGCGTGGGTTTTATCGCCTACGTCTCGATCGGTTTATCAAGCCACAAAAAATCTGCTCAATTGGAGTTTGAAGAGCACGTCGCTGTGGAGAAAGAGGTGGTCGAGTGTCACAACATCACCGGTGCCAATGAGTACTTGTTGCGAGTCGAGACTAAAGATTTACCGAGCTATAAGAAGTTTCATGCCGATGTGCTTGGGGAATGTGCTCAGGTTCAATCCATAACGACTATGGTTGTGATGGATACACCTAAAGATGAACGCTAATCGAGTTTTATTGCAGGAGAGGCGCAGTGCCCAATACTAATCAGTTGTTATTGTTCTTAGATGTGGTTCAGCAAGGGTCGTTTACCAAAGCGGCAACCTTGCATGATATGGACAACTCATCGCTCTCTAAACAGATTAAAAAACTCGAGCAAGACTTAGGTGTTCAGCTGCTCAACCGCTCTACGCGCTCGTTTTCTTTGACGTCGGCTGGGGAAGATATTCTCGCGCAAACCTATGTGCTGAAAGACACCATCAATCAGATCCAAGGCATTGCAGATTCCTATCAGTCTGAACCCAAAGGCGTGCTGCGAATTACTTCACCGATCTATTTTGGTCAGCAATATCTGCAACCTATCATCACTCAGTTCATGAGAAAGTACTCGGATGTTCAGATCGTGCTGTCATTGGACGACAAGATCGCCAACATTATCGCAGGGCAGTTTGACATCGCATTTCGCTTCAGCAAGCTTGTTGAATCGAATTTGATTGCCAAGAAGATTGCCGACAGTAACTTTATGTTGGTCGCCTCGAATGACTTTGTGAAGCAGCATGGTGAACCTAAAACGCCACAAGATTTGCTCGCGTTACCCGCTGTGATTTATACCAATGGTGATATGACGGTCGATCATCTGAGAATCAGTGAAGAGCCGCATGGCAACACTTTCCAGAGCCTAACGATTCGTGGCAACTATAAGGTGAGTGATGTTCGCACCATGGTCTCTTGCGTAAAAGATGGCTTAGGCTATGGCTTCCTTGATCAATCAAACCTGTATGCCTCAATGAAAGAGCTCGGCTTAGTCACTTTACTTCCTGACTACGCCATCTCAACAGCGGATACTGCTATATACGCCGTCTACCCACACCGTAAGCAGACCAAGCTAGTAAAAGAGTTCATCACCTCAGTGCAAGATTATATTGGGTCACCAACGATTTGGGAGAAGATGCAGCAAGATTAACGAGTTCTCTGCCATATCAAATCAAAAAAGAAGCCAGAACGTCACACGAACTGGCTTCTTTTTACTTTTCTAACGCTCACTAATTTACAATGTAAAGTTCAGCTATAGCTGGCGTGAGCGTCTCTTTTCCCACAAAGAGTGCCCTTTGATTGAAGTTAGTGGTTGTGAATCGCTTCCTTGCCACTTGGGTACGCTTTTGAACCCAGTACATGACCGTCGACTTCTTTACCATAGTAACCTTGGTGGTTGTGGTAACGCTTAGCATTGCCGGCAACATCACCCTTGTATCGTGGGTCTTGTGGGCGTTCATGGCTGTTCACAAAAGCTGCCACATCCCATGCATCTTGAATTGAAAGTTGCTGACTCTTACCAAGCGGCATGTTTTCGTAAATGAAATAAGCCGCTGTGTTTATACGGTGCATTCCTGCGCCCCAGTTAAACGCGTTCTCACCCCATAATGGTGGGAAGTAAGAGCGACCATCAGCTCCTTTAATGCCTTCGCCATTTTGACCATGACACGTTTGACAGCTGGTTTGGTAAACCTTCTCGCCACGTGCAATAGAAGGTTCTTGTTCTGGGTTGGCGATCCTAGGGTAGCCACGGCCTGCCAATTTGCTTCTGTCATCGATTGGGTATTTGATTAACAGCTCTTGAGGAAGAGGGAAGCTTTCTGCTTTACCACCGACTTGTAACTCTGCATCGCTGATCTCAGGGACGGGTGTGTCTTGCATACCGTTCTTATCTAAGATGCCACCCATAGCCAACCAGTAGGAGTAAGCGCTGAGTGCGACCAGTTCTTTTGAGTCTAAGGCTGGTGCGATTCCGTTCATTGAATAGGTGAAACAGCCTTGAATACGCTCAGCGTAGTTATTGACCTTGTCGTTTTTCTTACGGTAAGCGGGGTAGGCCATGTACGCCCCCCAAAGTGGCGCTGCATTGGGCTTCATACCTGCTTGCATGTGGCAGTTAACACAGTTTTGTTCGTTGCCGACGTATTCGCCGCGCATCTGTTGCGAGTCAACAAACAGTGAGTAACCTAATTTTACTTTGTCGCCAAATTCTCCTGCTGGGATATCCACTAAGTCGCGTGGCACTAGGTACTTGTTGTCTTTCACTTTTTCGACGGCTGGCAGTTCGGTTTGACGATCAGGTAATTCACCATCGGCATAAGCGAGTCCAGAGGCAAGGGTTGCGGTGATTAAAAGTAGTGTTTTCATGCTAGCCCTTTAGTATCGAAAAGATGCGAAGTAGTAAGACAGGTTTTTGATCTCATCGTCGGTCAATTTGCCTGCGATGTTGCCCATCATGTTCAAGTCATCACCCTTGCGAGTGCCGTTTTTCCATGCGTTAAGCTGAGATTGAATGTAGTCGGCATGCTGGCTCGCAAGGCGTGGAAACTTGTCTACGCCCATTCCGCTTGGTCCGTGGCAGGTAGCACATGCTGGAATGTTTCGGTCCCAATCGCCTTGAAATACAAGCTTGCGATACGGGTTCTCGATATCCGCTTGCGAGCCACGCTGTTCTAAGTCCGTGAATTCGTATGAAGGGAGAGAGGCAAAGTATTCGGCAACTTCACGACGAATAGCAGGATCAGACAAGCCATCGGCCATGCCTTTCATAATCGCGCTTTGACGCTCCCCACTAGAGAATAGAATCAATTGATGTTCTAGGTAGTCAGCATTCAGCCCAGCAAGCATAGGGGCGATGTTAGGCATTCCTTTCCCGTCAGCTTGATGGCACCCGCTACAGGTTTCTGCGGCTTCGGGCATAGGGTTAGGCGCTGCTTGTGTAAAACCGGATAAAGAAAGGCTTCCTAAAGCAGCGATGCAAAGCGTGAGAGTTTGAGTTTTTATATTCAGCTTAATCATGAGGCGTCGCTATTGGTTGTAATGCACGCATTTTCGGCATAATTGAGCACTTACGCTATTGTGGATTTCCACATTAATTCGCTTGGAACTTGAGGTAAATCTCACATTAATAACCTTAATCGTCATGATGGTATTTAGTGAGTCCCAAAAAGCTGATTCAAATCGCCGTTAACGAAATGCAAGGGAGCTGCCATGTTCGCCTCGGTGTAACTGCTTGTTAAGGCTCTTTTATGGCACCGATTGTATAAGCATAGTGACTTTATGGAGACTGGCTAAAAATTGTGGCGTAGTGAAGACTGACTGATTGCTTGGGGTAGGGCTGCCGTTCGAAAAACAGAGCAACCTCGAAGGACGAAGTTGCTCTGTTGTGTTCCTAGTTACGAATGAGTAGGGACATGGTTGGATAAGTGCTTAAGTGAGATCTTACGGAGTTTAAATTAAACTTTGTAGATCTTAGCGGGAAGCGCTTGTCTTGCTGCTGCGCCCACCACCCAATCCAGCATGACGCCTTTGCCTTCTCTCGTCGGGTCAATTAAACCAATATCATTGATGTTAACGCCATCGTTTGACTTCATTTTTACCGGTTGCTGCATGTCCCCAATCCAGTGCGCACGTTCGCCGAGCTCTTTGTGTCCAAAGCCGTGTTCAAAGCCTAATGTGCCTTGTTTGATGCCATCAATCACCATCGCCAACGCGTGTGTGGTTGAACTCGGTGTTTCAATGGCAAATACGTCGCCTGTTTTGATGCCAGCAGAAGAGGCGTCTTGCGGGTGAATGTAAACTGGGTTCACGCCTTTGATCGACTCCAAACGTGGTGACAAGTTAGATACTGCACTGTGAATGTTGGATTTAAAGTTGGTTAGAGTAAATGGCCACTCTTTGGTCGGGAATTGCTCTGCTAAAGGTGTGCCGTCTGCCAGTTTCTGTGGATACCATGTCGGGCAACCCATGTACTGTTCACCACTGATGGTGTTGCGAGAAGTACCTAGCTTTTCATTCCAGATTGCCAATGGTTTGGTCCATTTGTACTTCATGGTTTCATTGGTGTAGGCATTGGTTGCGTCTTCAAAACGACCGCCACGTGCGAAGATATACGCCACTTTGAGCATCTCTTCTGGCTTAAGCGTTTTGTTCATCACAGGCACTAGGCGCTCTAGACCAGACCAAACGATATCTTCGGCATCTACATTCGGCACTCCGCCTTTAACGAACGCTAGATTAGCCGCAGAGCGTAGGTAGAAATCTTCCGCACTATGGATGCCGTGCCAGTTACCTTGGCTGTCTCTAATTACGTTATCGCCAAAGCCACCTAAGCCAAGTGTTTTCGCGACATCAATAAAGAAGTTCTCAAGGTTGATCGCGCGTCCATCTTGAGTGCGTGAGGTTTTAGGTTCAACTATCGGCCAACGAGCGGTGATCGCTTTAGTCGCGACGCCATGCCACGGTGTTGCCATGCCCCAGCTTTCGTAGGTTACTGTGTCTGGAACAAGGTAATCTGATAATGCTGTTGTTTCATTAATGAAAGCATCGATAGAGACGATCAAGCCAAGCTGTTTTGGATCTTTAAGCTTTTCACCCAACAGGTTATCTAACCCAGGCACGCCATAAAGTGGATTAGCCATGTGGTTGATCCACGCTTTTGCACGGTAAGGGTAGCCATCAATTGCAGCCGACAAGTGCTCGGTCAAAAGCGGCGCTGAGATTGGGTACCAAGGCGCGCGAGTCGGATAGGGTGATTCACCGGCAGCAACACGACGTTTGTATTCGCTAGTTTTTTGATACGGGAATTTGCTACGAGACAAGAACACGCCTTGAGGCTTAGTTTTACCTTTGAACTTGGTAAAGTCGTAACGTGGACCAGCAACAGAAGTCGGGTAGCCGCCCGCTTTTGCCATCGCACCACCTTTGGCGTTGATGTTACCTATCAGCGCGTTCAGCATCAGAATAGAGAACGAGTTGTAGAAACCATTGGTGTGCATGTTGCCACCGTGAGTATCCACCACTGCTTTTGTACCATAGCTGGTGAAACGTTTCGCTAGCGTAATAATCTGATCTTGTGGGATTTCACATTGCTCACTGTAGTAAGCAAGGTCGTATTTGAAGGCTTCTTCTTTCAATCGTTGTAGAGAAGACTTAACACGGACGGTTTGACCATCAATTTCTACGTCTTGATCGACGAACAGAGCCGCTTCATTCACCTGAATATGCGATGATAATAGTGACGTTGTCACATCTAGTGCGATGAAGCCATCATCGTCAGACATCGGCTCACCTGTTTCTAGCAAACCAATATCCGATGCACGAAGCATGCGCCCGTTTTGTGGGTGTGCTTCGTCGCTGATCACGAGGTGAGATGCATTACACCAATGGGTGGTGCCGGCTTTCTGCATCGCTTGCGCACTTGGGCGAGACAAGAAATCATGGTTGTAACGTTGGTTCTCGATGATCCATTGGATCATGCCCAATACTAATGCTGAATCGGTGCCCGGTTTGATCGGAAGCCAGTTGTTGCGATCGCCCGCCGCAAGGCTTGATGATCCTGCAGGAAGGCTTGGCGTCACTATGGTGTAGCTCAGTTTTCCGTTAGTACGCGCCTCTGCAAGTTGTCGTGCTTGACGCTTAAACGGGTTACCTGCTTGAGCCGGAGACATACCGATGAAAAGAATGAACTCAGCGTTATTAAAGTCGGGTTTTAAGTGCGAGAACTTATCTAAATCATTCATGATCGCGCCTGAACCTGCGCGGAACGCGTAGCCACAGTAAGAGCCGTGGTGGCCAAAGTTGCGAGTGCCGTAGCTGTTAAACGCAAAGCGCTTCAAGATGTCATCACGGCCTTCATTACCCGCATTGGTCACAAGCAGTTGGTTGGCTTTTGGTCCGTATTCAGGGTTGTTCGGATCAAGTGGTGTTTTGATATCGCGAATCGAACGTAAGCCTTCCACTTCCCCCTCACCGAACAAGTCACCACCTTCGGTGATCTCAGAGATAAGCTGTTCGTAGCTGATGGGTTCCCATTTTCCCTCACCGCGCTTACCGACACGTTTGAGCGGTTGAGTGATTCGGTATGGGCTGTTTTGAATCTCTAACATGCCGTTACCACGGGCGCAGGCTGTCGAACGGTTATTGATACCGGATTCTCCAGACAAGCCAATGTAGGCGTCTTTTACCGGTGTTTTGAACGGGATTTGCTGATCACTTGATAGCGGATGGTAGGGATTGCCCGAGATACGCAAAATTTCGTCATTGCGATTATCGATACGTACACGCAAGCCACACAGTGTCCAGCAACCGAAACACATTGATGGTGCTACGCGCTGATTTGGATTCGGCGAGATCTTACCTTGTTTATCGACACTGTATTCCGTCTCTAACGAATTACCGTGGTGGATGTGGTTGGTTTTCTTACCCGCGGTGCCATCGATAGCACCGTGAACCATGTGTTTTGTGGTTGTCGCATAACCTGCAGCAAAAGCTCCAACACCACCGGCAGCAAGGCCTGTTTTCAAAAATTGACGACGTTTGTTATCCATGATGATTCCTCAGACTACAAGCTATGTGAGCGGTTAAGTGGTGACGATGTATTTTGGTTTGGCTTCGATGTTGTCTTTGGTGCAGAGCCAGTTGTTCTTGTAGATCCAACAGACACGATTTCAGAAGCGAACAACGCAAGTGCTAACCAGAGACCACACATACCGACAATTCCAAGTAAACCAGCGCTGCCCATTGGCAATTCATAAGGGAATGCACCTACATCAAAACGTGGAATGGTTTGAACTTCCATCATGGTTACCCAGCGTACTGCCCATGCTGAAACTATGGTGGCAAGTGCGACACAGATAATTCCTAGCTTGCTTTGAGATAAGCGCTGCAGCGGAAGAACTAAGATCATGCACAGCAAAATGCTGGTGGTCATGATGCCTAAATTAATACCCCAAGCGTCGTTCTCATACAGGTTGAAGTGACCATGGTTAGAGGCCCAAATCGACGTAAGAATGATGGCAAGGCCGCCCGTTAAGGTAATGGTTCTTTGTACTAGCGCTAAGTCTGTTGGTTTTAAGCTTGGCTTGCTTGAAGGTAATAGAGCCCAAGTTAACAGCGTTAAACCTGTTGCAGCAAAGAATGCGGTAGTAAACCAAAGCAGCGGAGAGGCAGGTTGATGCCAAAGCGGGCGACTTGCCAAAATTGCAATCTCGGCTCCCGTATAAAGTGCAATGCTCAAGCCTGAAATAGCCGTTACAGCAGCGAGTGCAACCATTAGTTTTGGCGATATTTGCCACTGACCTAGGGTTAGCCAAGTCAAACGTTTTAGAAGCGGGTTTTCACTCTCTCGAAGTTGTGCGATGTCATCACGCAAGTAAACCCAAGCCGTCGCGACAGCCAGACCAGAGAATAGAGGAAGAAACAGAGAACCTAGAGACATCCACGACCAAGGCGTGATGTGAGCGTAGAAGTGCCACGCGCGTCCAGGTTGGTGTAAGTCACCAGTAAGGGCTAGTGGCCCAACAATCGCGCCGATGGCCATCACAAGCACAAGGGCTGCACGAAATTGATGACTGGTTGAATTTTTAAATATCAGGGCAATCAAAAACAGAATCGCAGCCGCGTAAGCCGAACCTATGTAGAAGAAATACTGAACCGCCCACGCTAGCCAAGCGATCTCTTGAGCGGGAACTAACACCTCAGTGATATTCATGCTGTCTCTCCTTGTTTGCTTTGTGTCGCGATTGCCAATTCTTGTTCGCTAGAGGATGAGTTATCGATGGCGGCTGGATCATAAATCGCAGGTTGCCCTTCAATGTGGCTAACGAATCGCTCGTTCATGCCGATATAGAAAACATGTGGGTTGGTATTCTGCTCTGGTTTAAGCACCTTGATGTCGTCTTGGTTTTCATTGAGCAGGCGGTTAATTTCGCTGTTTGGGTCTTTGAGGTCACCAATGACACGCGCACCACCAACACAGGTTTCTACACAGGCGGGCAGCAAGCCATCTTCAAGGCGGTGTGCGCAGAAGGTGCATTTGTCTGCGGTAAGGGTGTCGTTATTGATGAATCGAGCGTCGTAAGGGCAGGCTTGAACGCAGTAAGCACAGGCTACGCAGCGTTCATTGTCGACCATCACGATGCCATCTTCGCGTTGGAAGGTCGCTTGAACTGGACAAACCTTGATGCAGGGAGCGTTGTCACAGTGATTACAGAGGCGAGGCAACATGAAAGATTTCACGTCTTGTTGAGCAGTCGAACCATCATCAAGGGAGACTTCATACTGTTTTACGGTGGTTCTGAACTGGCCGATTGGTGCTTGGTTTTCAACGCTACAACCCACTGTACATGCCTGACAGCCCACACATTTACGTAAATCAACCGCCATGGCGTAGCGTTTACCTATTTCGCCTTTGCGGTCAGGTTGGTTGTTATTGCGAATGGCTGTGCTTGCGACTGCGGTATTGATTCCGGTAATGGGAATGAGTGCAGCACCCGCGGAAACTTTGCCGAACTGGCTGAGAAACCGTCTTTTCAATGAGTCCATATTGGTACCTATAAATGGGTATTGGTTCTGTTGAGTTCATTGTCAGATTTTGACCCTACACGGGGTATTGTGGATTTCCACATTCCCAGATCAAAGTTGATCTAGAACAAATGTGGTTTTCGCTATCTAGCTGTTATGCTTTATTTAAAAGTGCTTCAACGCGTTGATAAATCATTGAATAGGTAACCCGATTGAATAAAGAGATGTCCATGACCGCTCGCAACCTCATCACATTCATCAGTACGTGCTGGCTGAGCTTGAGTGCAGGTAATTGTGTCGCTGCTCAAACGGAGCCCGTTTCGGTAGCGATAAATACGATTGAATCAGAACAGACGATTGAAGTGGGTGTTTTAGCTATCAGGGGCAAACTTGCAGCGCAACAACGCTGGCAACCAACGATGGACTGGTTGTCTGAGCGTATCCCGGGAAAACACTTTGTTCTCAAGCCCTTTAACTTGGAAGAGATGGCCGAAGCGGTAAAGAAGGTCGAGGTCGATTTTGTTATCACTAATCCAGGTCAGGCGGTTCGCTTAGGGCGTCAGTATGACCTCTCTTGGATGGCGACTATGACTAGCCACAACTACAACGACCAAAGTGTGAGCAGCACACGCAGTATCGGATCGGCCTTGGTGGTTACAAGAATGTCACCGTATATCTCGTTTGAACAACTGAGCGGAAAGCCGATTGCAGCGGTTTCTGAAAATGCGTTTGGTGGTTACCTCACTATGCGTTACCAAGTAATGCAGGAAGGGCTTAACCCTAACCATTTTTTCTCTAATACCCATTTCTTGGGTTTTCCGATTGATGCGAGTCTGTATCAACTGCGAGAAGGCCATATTGAAGCGGCAGTGGTTCCTGCCTGTTTGGTTGAAAACATGATCAGCGAAGGATTGTTGGTGGCTGATCAATATCGCATCATCGGCAACCAAGCGCCTGAAGGGTTCCGATGCCAAGTGTCTACACCTCTGTATTCCAATTGGTCATTTGCCAAAACGGAGCGAGCCTCTTCTTCACTGGCTAAGCAAATGAGTCAGGTGCTATTTGCGATGCCGAAAAGCAGCGCGCCTGCCATTGCAGCGAATGCCTCAGGCTGGACTTCACCAACCAGTTTGCTGCCTATCGACAAGCTCTACCAACAACTCGACATGCATCCACTGCAACAACCTTGGTGGAAAGAAGCGTTAATCTGGCTGAAGTACAATCAGCAATGGGCATGGGCGTTTTTCTTGCTAGTGGTGTTCTTGAATGCTTACCACTTTTGGCTGGAGTACAAGTTCAGTCGCAGCAAAAAGCAGTTAGAAGCGACACTTAACAAGCTAAAGAGTAAGAGTGAACAGTTAGAACATTCTCAACGCATTGCAGTCGTGGGCGAACTGGGGAGCAGCCTCGCACATGAGATCAATCAACCTTTGGCGGCTATTCGAAACTACAGTGAAGGTGGTCTGCTGCGTATTTCCAAAAACAAACCAATCACCGACATTGAGCCTGTCTTTGAGAAGATCCAATCACAAGTGGATCGTGCAGACGCGATCATTCAGCGCCTAAGAAACATGATAAAAAAACGCTCAGCAGAGAAGTCTCAGACAGATATTGAGCAGTTACTAACAGACACCATTGAGTTACTGCAATTCCGATTACAGAAGCACAAGATCAGTATTGAACGTTATGCGGTGGGCAAACCTATCAAGCTAAATGTTGACCCAGTGGGCTTGCAACAGGTAGTTGTAAACCTGATCAACAATGCGACTGATGCGTGTAATGCTCAGATGCATCGCGAACAAAGCGCTACGTCTGATATTGGCAACAAAAATAACGAACCATCGACAATTAAAGTGATTACCGAGTATCAACCGGATAAAATGATGTTGTCGATTATCGACAACGGCACGGGCTTAGATTTCACTGAACAAGAAGTGACTCAAGCTTTTGTGAGCAGCAAAGAAAACGGCTTGGGGTTAGGGCTCGCGATTTGCCAAGATGTCATTGAAGAGCACAGTGGGCAAATGACGATCACGTCACTTACCCCACATGGATGTCATGTTGCGGTGACACTGCCTTTCTCTCTTTCACGTGATTCATAAGGAATCTTGTTATGTCTGAACTTCATCAAAGGCTTCCTGTTTATGTGGTTGATGACGATGAGTCGATGCGCGACTCGTTGGTGTTCCTATTAGAAGAGCATGATTTCACCGTGTCAGCTTTTGAAGATGGCCCGAGTTTTTTGGACTCAGTAGATTTGAGTGCACCGGGATGTGTGGTATTAGACAGCCGAATGCCAGAGATGAGAGGGCAGCAAGTTCATGAGTTTATGGTGAAAGCGCAGAGCCCACTGTCGGTGATTTACCTGACGGGCCATGGTGATGTGCCAATGGCGGTTGAAGCCCTACAAGCTGGCGCGGTTAACTTCTTTCAAAAGCCTGTCAAAGGTAATGAGTTAGCCGAGGCAATCAAACAAGGTTTGGACGCTTCTGAAAAGCACTTACAAATGAATGTGTATCGCCAAGCGTACGCATCATTAACCGAGCGTGAGATAGACATCCTCAAACAAATTATCGACGGCAAGCGTAACCAGAAAATTGCTGATGAATTGTGCATCGCCATGAGAACTGTGGAAGTACACCGAGCGAGTTTGATGAAGAAGTTTTCTGCGAAAACAGTTGCTGAGCTAGCATACATTTATGGGCAGCTTACCTAAGCATAGATGTAAGGTATTAGGGATGGGGAATCATTACTTTTGCCACTGATTCTCTGATGACAGGTGGTCTTCATCAGTAATCGATATTGAAGCAAGATCACACCATTTATGGAGTGCATAAGGATGGGTCTTAGGAGGCTTTTTATCGCTATGTATTCCTGAGATACTGAACTAAGTTCATTTTAGGGCGGAACGTTTTAATAACGGCGCGTTTCCCTGTAATTCGAAACATTCACTATAGGTTGATAACTCCTCGATACCGAGGCTGATATCAGCCGAGTTAGGTTAAAATATTTTATGAGTACAATGGGAATCGCAATTGGTGCGACGGCTCTTTCGTTAATACTTGTCGCGGTGTGGCTGATCTCTTTATCGCTAAGAAAGCAGCGCTTGGAACAAGAACGTAAGGCTCGTGCTGTCGCTTACCGAAAAGCGATTGAAAAAGCGCGCATACAAGAGCAAAAAGAGCGTCACTTTAAAGCCGAAACTGGGCATGTACCGTCGATTCTGTATTTGGCGAAAGAAGCTGAACGTAACAATATTAAGGAAGCTCTGTATTGGTACGACAAAGCGGCGCAACTCGATAATATCAATGGCATGTACGGCATTGTACGCCTAAGCATGAAGCGCAAAGAAGACCTGATTTTAAGAGAGAAAGCCAACTTTTGGCAGCTAGCAATCTCTGCTTTAGACAATGATGTATCGGCGAAATTCGAGATGGGTAAAGCGCTCGTCTTTGGTCGTGGAACCGATAAGAACATCCCTAAAGGCTATACCTATATCGAAGAGTCTGCGGCTGGTGGTAATACCGAAGCGATGCTGTTTATCGGTGACTGGTGTCTAGATAAAGAAAATCCAGATTATTCTGCTGAGAGCTCTGTTGAGTGGTACCAAAAAGCCGCCGAAAAAAATAACCTAGACGGCAAGATCAAACTGGGTATGAGCTATTTGAACGGTGTGGGTGTTGAGCCTAACCATGGCGAGGCTGTTTACTGGTTTGAGACGGCTGCAGAAAAGAACAGTGCAGAAGCGATGTTTAGAGCGGGCGAAGCATGGATCGACCATGGCGAACACGGTAATGCCATCGCTTATATCTGGTTATTCCTCTCAGCTCATTTTGGTTACTCAGAAGCAAAGCATTTAAGGGATAAGGTCGGCGGGGAGCTTGGTGTGGATGCCGTCGTGGGCTTGCAGGCTCTGACTAAGCCGATAATGACTAAGCTGACACAAGAAGCAATCACTAAGCACTCAATAATTAAAGCGCTCAATAAGCTCTACAAACGCAATATACCTGTTCCTAAGAAAGTGAAAGAAGTGCTCGATGAAGAAGGTAACGAGTTGAATGTAGATACGAGTCGCATAGAGACTCAAGCGCCTAGTGAGCAAGAGACTAACGTTGATTATAGCCAACAGGTGAATATCGAGCAGGTACCAACAGATAAACAAGCTAGTCAGAATAGTGGTTCTCTAGACTTTAGTCAGTCTGCGGTTGACTCTAGTTGGAACAGAAACCAGTAAGTTGTGCTCATTAGCTGTGTACGATTATCTATGGAGCAACTTGCGATTAGTCGACATATAGCTTTAGCTCTAATCGAGAAACTCAAGACAACAAAAAGGGAAGCTGATGCTTCCCTTTTTATTTATGTGCTATTTGCTTTTAGAGCTTAGAGCTAATACCTATAGAGCTTAGAGCTAATACCTAAGAGCTTATTAAGCTTTGTTTTGTTCAGCTTTACATACAGCCGCAGTGAACACGACGTCAGTTGAGCTGTTAAGCGCTGTTTCAGCTGAATCTTGAATCACACCGATAATGAAACCAACCGCTACAACCTGCATCGCTACATCGTTAGAAATACCGAATAGGCCACATGCTAGTGGGATAAGCAGTAGTGAACCGCCAGCAACACCCGATGCGCCACATGCCGATACTGCAGCAACAAGGCTTAGTAGAATCGCCGTGAAGATATCAATCTCAATACCCATTGTGTGTACAGCTGCAAGTGTCAACACAGTGATGGTGATTGCAGCACCCGCCATGTTGATTGTTGCACCTAGTGGGATAGATACAGAGTAAGTATCTTCGTCTAGGTTTAGTTTCTTACAAAGGTTCATGTTCACTGGGATGTTTGCAGCACTTGAACGAGTGAAGAATGCCGTTACACCAGATTCACGAATACATTGCAGTACAAGTGGGTATGGATTCTGTTTTGTCTTTACAAAGACAAGCAGTGGGTTAACCACAAGAGCAATGATCAGCATTGAGCTTAGTAGAACCGCTAGAAGTTGACCGTAGCTTGCAAGTGCATCGAAGCCCGTTGTTGCGAATGTTGTCGAAACAAGACCGAAGATACCGAATGGCGCAAGACGAATAATGAAGCGAACAATGTGTGAAACACTGTGGCTAAGGTCTTCGAAAACTGCTTTGGTTGTTGCAGATGCGTGGTGCAGTGCAAGACCAAGGCCGATTGCCCAAGCAAGAATACCGATGTAGTTCGCGTTCATTAGCGCGCTAACTGGATTATCTACAAGTTTGAATAATAGGGTATGAAGAACTTCCGCAATACCTTGAGGAGGGTTAGCACCTTCAGCGCCAGCAACCAGTGTCAAAGTGGTCGGGAACATGAAGCTCAATACTACTGCGGTCAGTGCAGCAGAGAACGTACCAATCAGGTAAAGCACAATGATTGGACGCATATGGGTATGCTGACCTTTCTTTTGGTTTGCGATAGAAGCTGCAACAAGAATGAATACTAAAATTGGGGCAACAGCTTTCAGAGCACCAACAAACAGACTACCTAGTAGGCCTGCATCTTGAGCTGCTGAAGGAGAAACCATGGCGAGAACGACACCGAAAACAATACCAGCAAGGATCTGTAGAACGAGATTTCCACGAGCGATGCGGGCGAGCATGTTGTGATTTTGCATAAAATACCTGCAATTGTTAATTTATTATAGTGATGTATCTTTTTATAAAGTTGTACCAAATCCGACTATACACTAGTGGAATGGGCGGTCATATTAGCGGGATCTAAGAGGGTGTCTAGGAATAGTTTACTTTTAGGGTGATTGTTTGCGCTACGTGGTGTTTTTAGAGCTAAATGTTAAATAAATGTATTCTTAATGAGCTATAAATCTGCAATGTGGCATTTGGTCAACTCATTATAGTGAAAACATCGAAATGTAAATCACTACTAATAAGAACATTGTGTGCATAAATAGTCACACTACGACCAAGTTGAAACAAAAAGCCCCACGTCTTTAATAAGGTGGGGCTTAGTTGTTTAAATAAAGCTTATTGTGATTACCTCAAGGGTTTAGTCAGAAGCTTTTTTAATGTTGCGGCTTTCTGATTGCACGGTTTTGTACATCTTGGAAAGCTGTTTGCTGTTCGCGCGTTGCTCTGCCAATGAGGCGCCATTTCTGGCTTGCTCTCGCAATAGCTTTTGATAGTTATTAAATCGTCGTTCAGACAACTCACCACTCTCAATAGCTTTGCGTATTTTGCACCCTGGCTCTGATTCATGATGACAATCAGAGAATCGGCAATGCATGGCTAACTCTTCGACATCAGAAAAGGTTTCACTCACGCCTTCAGCGCAGTCTGCAAGTTGTAGCTCTCGCATTCCTGGAGTATCGAGCAGTAAACCACCTGATGTTAGCAAGTGGAGCGAGCGTGATGTAGTTGTATGACGGCCTTTACTGTCGTCTTCACGAATACCACCGGTCGCTTGCTGAGTTTCACCGAGCAATGAATTGACGAGCGTAGATTTTCCGACGCCAGACGAACCCATCAAAGCAACAGTTTTGCCCGTTTTACACCAAGGTGACAATACTTGAGTTGAGTCTTGGTCTAGGCTGTTTACCGCTTCGATCATCAGTATAGAATCTAAGCTTTGCACTTGTTGTACTTTGTCTTCGTAGTCGTCACATAAGTCTTTCTTGGTGAGTACGATAACCGCTTCAACCTGTGCTTCATTGGCGAGCGCTAGGTAGCGTTCGATACGGCTTAGATTAAAGTCGTTATTTAACGAAACCACGATAAAAACGGTGTCGATATTGGCTGAAATATATTGTTCAGCTACGCGACTGCCAGCAGCTTTACGGCGGAAGAGCGATTGACGGTCTAGTAAGCGGTCGAATTGCAGATCAGAGTTCAAAATCACCCAGTCGCCAACGGTCATTGCCGGTTGGTTTTGGTGGATGGGTAGAACAATTTCACCTTGCTCTGATGCTAATGTATAGCCACTACGGTGATGTGCGACGATACGAGCAATGGCGGAATGGTCATAGTCTTCGAGTGTCAGTTGTTGTTGGAATACAGGTTGCCATCCAAGTTGTTGAAGTGACATTGGATGAGAAAATGCGTTTTGTGAATTCATGTCTATTTACCCAGACGTGCGAGCTTTGATGGTATGAATTTAAAAGCGTCGAAACGTCAAAAATGCTTTAGAGTTTGGGTCGAATTCAAATAGATAGGACCCCGGATTGATTCATGCGTCATGTGCATGCCTTGATCATGTGCGAGCAAGTGTAAACCGGGTAAAAGTGTGCGGTCGTCAATGGATGACGATAAGTTGGTAGCTCGGTGTTTAAGTTTGATTAACCAAACAAATTAACGCGTTACTTTTACTGCCAGTTTTAGTGTGTTCATTACAATCATCTTCTATTCTCCTTGGTTATTAATGTGGTCAGGCTTTGAATAAAAAGCGAGCTCAGTTTAGCAAAAAGCCACGATGGCGAGAAGTCATCGTGGCTTAATTTATTTCATTGATTGTGAATCCGATTAGTGATGATCGTGATTCATCTTTTTCATGCCGCTCATTACTTTCTTAACTGGCGCTTCAAAGGTTTGCGTTTCACCGTTAGCGAAAGTCAGAGTCATCTCGATCTGCTCACCTTCTTTTAGACCATCTTTTAGGTCGAACAACATAATGTGCAGGCTGCCAGGTTTAAGTACCGCTTCACCATTCGCAGGAATTGTGATCTCATGAACTTGGCGCATCTTCATTACGTCGCCATCAACGATAACATCATGAAGCTCTACTTTGCCTGCTGCGGGTGTAGTCGCAGAAACAATAGCGCGATCTTTGTCACTGTGGTTCATCAGAGTCGTGAATACCGCGCTGTTCACTGCTGAAGGCGGTGTTGCACGTGCGTACGCGTCGTGAACCATAATGTCGCTATTCGCGTGAGCAAAGGGAGTGAGCAATAAGCCTGCTAGAGCAAGTGCTTTTAACTTCATGTTGTTGTCCTTAATTTTTATGTTTTGGTCTGGGACCTGACTTTAGGTTTGAACTTTATTCGTTAAGTTCTTTGTTGTTACGTTTTACTGCGTCAGCTTGTTGATAGCGTCAACAATTGGTGCAGGTGTTAACGTGTGCGGTACTTTAGTAATCAAGGTACCGTCGGGCTTTAAAAAATAAAAATATGAGCTGTGGTCAAGGGTATATTTCAACTCTGAACCTTTAAGCTTGGTCTTTCTGAAAATAACACCGTAGTTATGTGCAAGCGTTGTTGTCACATCTAACGGGCCACTTAACCCTTCCATCATTGGGTGGAAGTATTGTGCGTATTCGTAAGAAGCTTCTGCGGCGTCACGCTCAGGGTCAAGCGAGACAAACATCGGGCGAATCTTCGCTTTTGCTTCGTCAGAGACTTGGTTAAGTGCGCCAGCTAACATTGCTAGTGAGGTAGGGCAGACATCTGGGCAGCGTGTGAAACCGAAGTAAACGATACGGATTCTGTCATCGGTTTGGTCAAAGATTTCCGTTGGCTGGTTATCTTTACCGAAAAGAGTCGTTGCGGAGAACTCTTGTTTTGCAGCGTGTTTTTCTTGAGTTTCGTTTTGCCCATCAAGATAACTTTTGATACCAAAGCCAAGTACAAAAGCAACAACCAATGCTAACGACCAATTTCTACTCATCTTGCCATCCTTATTGCAGGGTTTACAGTATCGACACCATCAGTGAGATCACCGATCCATGTCATCTTATCTAAAGTGCATACAGGTAAAATCACATCACCTTCATAGGTATTATTGCCAATGCTCTTTAATTGAAAACGAGCAGATCCCATTTCCATTTCTAAGCCAATAAGCGACAGCATTAATGTGTCAGAAGCTGCGCCTTCCCAAACTACTTTGATTCTGCTTGGAACGAGTGGCTGAGCCGTTTCACTATCGAGTGTCATCGCAACCGCATTTTGCTCACACGATGTGGTTGAAAGCATGCAGTAATCATCTAAGTTAACGTCAGCAGAGGCTTGCTCCATCGCTGATTTAAATTGCTGAATTGCTTGCGGCCCATAAAAGCCTGCCACGAGAGCGATCCCAACAGCAGCAACCTTTAATGCAGAGTGCATGTCGTGTTCTCATCTAATTTTATAAGAGCGGCGATGTTATCATACCCCTCAATACGTGCTTGTATCAAAAAGCAATTTTGTGCGTATGGTAGAACTAAAAAAGCGAAGCTATTGGCTTCGCTTTTGTTTGTTTAATCGAGAGGTGAGCTTAGTATTTTTAAGCATTATCCGTTTTAAACGCTTTCCAGAAGTTGGCTGAATGATTAGTCAGCGTTGCGCTCTGCAAATTTCTCTAGTCCTAGAACCAAGGCAATCGCAACAAACATCATCACAATCGCCATGACCAGCTGAGAAGGCTGAGAGGTTACGGCTTCAAAATCAAACGGTGATAGGTTTTCTTGAATCAGAGGAACTTGTTCACCTTTTGAGTTTGTGCGCCAGCTGATGGTCTCTTTCCACGGCCAAATCTTAGGTAGCGTACCGATCATCAAACCGGTTAAGAACACAAGCGTGAAGTCGCGGAATGAACGCAATAGCCAAGACAGTACATGTGAGAAAGTCAGTAGACCAATCACACAGCCGCCAAGGAATAGGGCAAGCACATCGATTTGAAACGATTTAACGGCGCCAAGTACTGGGCCATACATGCCAATTAGAAGCAGGATAAAGCTGCCTGAAATACCCGGTAAAATCATCGCGCAGATCGCAATCGCACCTGCAATCAGAACATTGATGCTGGTTGGTTCCATTTGCAGCGGCTTAAGCACGGTAATGCTGTAAGCGAAAGCAACGCCAAGCAGTAAAAACACGAATCGAATCATATCGCGCTTTTCTACTTGCTTAAGAATATGGAAAACCGACACCAATATCAGGCCAAAGAAGAAAGACCACAGTGGAACGGGGTGGGTGACCAACAACCAAGAAATCAGTTTTGCAAATGTCGCAATGCTCGTGAATACGCCTGCGAACAGTGAAATTAGGAAGAAACCATTGATGTGATTAAACGCGGCTTTGAAGCCTTCACGTTTCCATAAGCCAAGTACGCTAGGGTTAATTCTTCGAATGCTTTCTAGCAGCGTATCGTAGATACCAGTGATGAATGCGATGGTTCCGCCCGACACGCCAGGAACAACGTCTGCTGCGCCCATCGCCATGCCTTTGAAAAAAGTACTTAAGTAGTTCATTGCTTCATAGAGTTGAGGGTGATTTTGTGCAGTATACAAACTTTAGTGTAAAAAAAGTATGAATATGCCATTGGGGAAGGGCTTTTATTACTCTCTTAACTGTAAGGTAATAAGTTGAAGTGAACATTTGCCTAACATTTAAAATACAACCACTTAGTAATTTGTCATTAACAGTAGAGATGAAACTGATCTCTTATCGATATTGCATCTTGGTTGCATTATGCAAATGCACTTTGCAATTCGCATGACAAATTCATGGTTTTTATGCGATGCAGGGCTTATAAAACGTCGAATAAAAGTTGGCACGCTAACTGCATTATGTACATTGACCCTTCTTAAGCCGAGGGTCACCTAGCCAACTGACGTTGTTAGTGAACTTATGATTTGTTCACAAATATATAGAGCCAATCGCGATTATTGCGGTTGGCTATTTTTTTGCCTGTCGTTTGGTTATCTCTAGTTTTTATCGGTTATCCCTCATTTTCCAAGCGAAAAAAAAGCCAGCCACCATCGGTGACTAGCTTATGCTTTCTCGAATCAATCTCGAATCAATCTCGAATCAATCTCGAATCAATCTCGAATCGTGAACCTGTTTTAGTACCCCATCAACTGCAGCAAGTTCTCCGCTGTGCTGATCGCTTCTTTACGGTTAGCAATGTTGAGCTTTTGGTAAAGGTTACGGATGTGAGTCTTGATCGTGGTACCTGCTACATCGAGTTCTTGAGCGATCTGCTCATTACTGAACCCTGAATAGATCAGACCAAGTACTTGCCATTCACGCTGGGTGAGTGGGCTAGTGCGCACAAGCTCAGGAATGTTCGGGTGATTAACCAAGTTTTCAACAAAGTCTTCATCAAAGTGAACTGAGCGGCTGCGCTGAGTGGTCGAGATATCCTTCATGATTTGTTGTGCTCGGTGACGTTCTAAATCACCTAGGCCTGGCTTGTTGCTCAACTTATCTAAGATATGTCCGATAGTGCCACCATCGACCAAGAAGTTACCGACCATGCCTGTTTGGTTGGTCATGTGTAGGGCTTCTTCAAGTAATACACGTGCGCTGTCTTCATCGTTGATTTGCGTGCGTAAAACAGCCTCGACGATCAAGTTTCTATTCGTATCGGTAATCAAGTGTGAGCGCTGTGCTTCGCTCTTTAAGAATGCTAATGCCTCTTCAGCCTCTTCATATTGCTCAAGAATAATGTGAGCACGCACGATGTTTCGCCACTGAAGCTGACAGAAGTGGTTGCTAGCAGACTCCGGTCTTACAGCAACGCTTAGCCAGTCACGGATTGCATCTTTATCGCCTTTCACTTGCCAGAATAAGATCAGAGAAAGTGACGCATTCGCTGTCCAATCTACGTGGTAAGTCGATTGACGCAGAAGGTGTTGGATTTGGTCAATAAATTTCGACGCTTTATCAATCTCGCCGCGACTTAGTGAAATACGAGCCAGCATAGAATAGCTGTGCAGATGTTTACTCGGAGAGTGGTGGCCAAGGATATCTAAGCCTTTGTAGCAGCACTCTTCCGCTTCATCCAATCGGTTCCAACACCAGAAGATCTGAGCGCGGACACGCAATAAGAATTCGTGCAGAGGTACGTATTGAAGCTGATGTTCTTCAATCAATTTGAATGCACTGTCTTGCAGTTCAAATGCAGCTTGAACATAACCTTGAGCAATCAAGATTTCGCTTTGTTGCAGAATCGCCCATAGAGCCTGATGGTAAACCTGATACTGACGTGCCAGTTTTTCGGTTTGTTGCATCATCGGTAGCGCACGGCTTAGGTTACCCATTACGTGATTCACTTCGCCCACAACTGAGGTTGCGACAATGCGGCTACGATAAACGGTGGTGTTCAGTTGGCTCAACGAAAGCTCAGCCAATTCCAATGCTTTCTCAGGCTCATTGCTGTTAATGGCAACTTGTGCACGTAAGGCGTTGTATTGGCCTTGCTGTTGAGTATCGAGTTCAATGTTTCGAGCTTGATATTGAGTCTCAGCCTCTTCCAACAAAGTACCCACTTGGTCATAGCGGTGCTGACTTTGTGCCAACCATGCGCGCAGCATTGAAAGCTTTGGCTCGCTGTAGAGTTGATCAGTAGTCAGTTGCTTGATCGCCATCTCTAAAGATGAAAGCTCACCTTGGTTGAACATCGGCCAACCGTGCTCAGTCAGGATTTGAATGATCAGTTCTGGATCTTCAGCGCGCTGTGCGTGACGCAGAGCTTGGTGTGGAGTGTTTTGCTTGATCCACGCTTTTGCAGCACTTCGATGCAGTTCAGCTTCCTGTTGAGGAATTCGAGCTTGACGCTCATGTGCGAGGAATTCACCAAACAAGTTATGGAAGCGATACCAGTTCTTTTCACCTTCAAGCGGGTAGATGAACAAACCAAAACGGTTGAGTGACTCGATCATACCTAACGCATCTTCACGCTGTGTAAGTGCACACACAAGCTCATCGTTGAAGTGATCAAGCACAGAACATTGCATCAAGAACTGTCGGGTTTCTTTGTCTAGCAGGTCGAATACTTCTTCAACCAAATAGTCCCAAAGATGGGCGTGGTTAAAGTGAGAGAAAGACTCTGCGGACTGTGCCAGGGTGCGTTTTTGGTGTTGTGCCTGTAGCGCGATAAGTTGCAATGCAGAAGGCCAACCCTCTACATAACTACAAATACTGTCTGCAGTGGTGTCATCAATGCCGTCAGCTACGCGTTGGTTGAAAAAGCGTGTGGTTTCTTCGGTATCAAACGCCAACGAGTCATTACCTAATTCGATCATTAAGTCACGAACGCGCAGGTTTGCTGTACCAAGTGGTGGGGTACCTCGACTGGTAGCAACCAACGTTAGGTTGTCGGGCATGTGTTTGAGGAAGAAGCGCATGGCTTCGTGGATGTCGTCATTGTTGACCAAGTGATAGTCATCCAACACCAGAAAACATTCGTGATGGAATTCCGACATCTCGGCGAACACTTCACTCAATAAAGAATGCAGCGATGAAAACTGTCGTTTTTCTGCCAGTTTTTGGGCATTCGGACAGGCATTTTGAGTCGCTTTATTAAGTGATTGAAGTAGGTAGTTGATAAAGCGGAAGGCATCGTTGTCACTATCATCAATGCTGTACCAACCCACATTGGGTTTATCTACCAGCCATTGTGCAGCCATGGTGGTTTTACCGTAGCCCGCTGGAGAGCGGAACAACACAAGCTTATAGCAATCTGCATTGTGAAGCAGATCGAGAACCCTAGGTCGTAGGATTGCATTATGTAAGCGGCCGGGACGAGTCAGTTTCGAAGGGATCCACATATCGAAGTTTTACACCTATTCCGTGGCTATGTTCTGGAATATCCCAATCTATTGTTGAGTGCATTCCAATGACATTAGCCTAATTACTTAAGTCTTTACTCATATTACGTGAAGCAAAACGTTACCGACTATGATCCTCCTCAGAAACCTTGCGCTCCTGCATGTTTTTGGGTGTCTACGCCCTTTATTTGAGACTTTGCTCACGTTGTGGGTTGGTTTGTGAATGTGACTTCGTTCCTCCCTACACGGGGATCTATGCAAAAGATGAGAGCTGGAAATTATTTTCGTGATCTGAAACTCAGATTTGACAATGACTTTAATCTGGTTAAATAAAAGTCACATTAATTGAAGTTAAGTTATCGAACGGGAGCTTGTGATCTTAGTCACTTCAAGTTTTTGTTCGAAGTCAGAACATGAGAGTCAGATCACTAACCCTAAGTCGGTACGCCCCCTACGCCCTCCCATCTACTCCTAGTTAGTCGCGTTAGCGGGAGGATGTTTAGTTTATGGTGACCATGCACGATATGTCACAGATGAATTAGAACTATTAAAAGCGAGATTTCTGAAATGAAACCAACTCAGCAAAAAACTTTCGATAAAGTGTCATTCCAAGAGAGTGTTAAGAAACATCTATCTGCAACCTACGCAACAACAGTAGAAACCGCTGACAGCCGTTCATGGTATTTAGCAATGGGTCGTGCTCTTGCTGAGCTAACGACATTCGATCTGTTAGAAACAGAAAACGATGAAAAAATCAAAAACGCGAAGAGTGTTAACTACCTTTCGCTAGAATTCTTGATTGGCCGTCTGACAGGTAACAACCTAATCAGCATGGGCCTGTATGAGCAAATCACTCATGCAATGGAAGAACTAGGTCAAAACCTAACTGACCTTCTAGAAGAAGAACGCGACCCATCACTAGGTAATGGTGGTCTTGGTCGTTTAGCTGCTTGTTTCATGGATTCTTGTGCCGCTCAAGAATACCCAACAGTAGGTTACGGTCTTCACTACGAATACGGTCTATTCAAACAGTCTTTCCAAGACGGTCGCCAACAAGAAGCACCAGACGCATGGCGCGGTGTTGAAGGTTACCCATGGGAAGTTGCTCGTCCAGAACTAGCACAACACATTGGTTTTTACGGTCATGTAGAAGTTGAATTCATCGACGGTAAAGAAGTACGTACTTGGGTTCCAGGTATGGAAGTAAAAGCAATGCCTTGGGATCTACCAATCGTAGGTTACGAGTCAAGCACGGTTTACCCGCTGCGTCTTTGGGAATGTCAGGCAATCGCACCATTCTCACTAGCAAGCTTCAATAACGGTGATTACTTCGAAGCGCAACACTCGCTAATCGATGCAGGTAACATTACTAAGGTTCTTTACCCGAATGACAACCACGAGAAAGGTAAAACACTGCGTCTAATGCAGCAGTACTTCCACTCAGCAGCATCGGTTCGCGATATTCTACGTCGCCACGAAGCAGCAGGTTTTGCTCTAGAAGATCTGCCTAAGCAAGAAACGATTCAGCTTAACGATACGCACCCAACGATTGCGATTCCTGAGCTAATGCGCATCCTGATTGACGAGAAAGGTCTATCTTGGGATCAAGCATGGGAAATCAGTGCTCACACGTTCGCTTACACGAACCACACATTACTTCCAGAAGCGCTAGAAACTTGGTCTGAATCTTTGATCAATCGTCTTCTTCCACGTCACATGGAAATCATCTTTGAAATCAACCACCGCTTCATGCAAGAAGTTCGCAAGATGTGGCCTGGTGACGGTGAGAAGCAAGCGAAGCTTTCTATCATCCAAGAGGGTTTCCACCGCATGGTTCGCATGGCAAACCTATGTGTGATTGGTTCTTACAAAGTAAACGGCGTAGCTGCACTTCACTCTCAACTGGTTAAGAAAGACTTGTTCCCAGAGTTCAACGAAATCTTCCCAGGTAAACTGACTAACGTAACAAACGGCATCACGCCACGTCGTTGGTTGAAGTTCTGTAACCCAGGTCTATCTACACTAATTACTGGCAAGATCGGTACTGAGTGGCCTGCAAAACTTGAGCAGCTAGAAGGCATCGCTAAGTTTGCAACAGACGCGAAATTCCAAAAAGAATTCATGGCTGTTAAGAAAGAAAACAAACAGCGTCTTGCTGATTGGGTTCAAGAGAACATGGGTATCGAGCTAGATACTAACGCTATTTTCGACGTTCAAATCAAGCGTCTTCACGAATACAAGCGTCAGCACCTAGATTTGCTACACATTCTATCTCTGTACCACCGTATTCTTAACGAACCTGGTTTCGAGTGTGAGCCTCGCGTATGTTTCTTCGCAGCGAAAGCAGCACCGGGTTACCACCTAGCGAAAGAGATCATCTTCGCAGTTAACAAGATTGCAGAGAAGATCAACAACGATCCTCGCATCGGCAACAAGCTTAAAGTGGTATTCATCCCTGACTACCGTGTAAGCATGGCTGAAATCATCATCCCTGCAGCAGACGTTTCTCAGCAAATCTCACTGGCTGGTAAAGAAGCATCAGGTACGGGCAACATGAAGATGGCTCTAAACGGCGCTCTAACTATCGGTACGATGGATGGCGCGAACGTTGAGATTCGTGAAGAAGTTGGCGATGAGAACATCTACATCTTCGGCCTAGACGTTGATGGCGTTCAAGCACTGAAAGCTCAGGGCTACAACCCATACGACTACTACAATGCAGATCCACTACTGAAAGCATCTCTAGATCTATTGACTGGCGATGAGTTCACTCCAGGTCAACCAGGTCTTCTACGTGCAACGTTTGATAGCCTGCTAGACGGTGGTGACCCATACCTATGTCTTGCTGACTTCGCATCTTACGTGAAAGCGCACGAAGACATGGGCACGCAATACAAAGACCAAGCAGGTTGGGCTAAGAAAGCGATTCTTAACACAGCATTGGTTGGTAAGTTCACATCAGACCGCTCTATCCGCGACTACGTGAACAACATCTGGAAACTTGAAGCGGTTAACCGTTAATAGTTCCAAAAGTAGCCAAGGCAGTTTCTGCCTTGGCTCAATTAGCTTGTGAGCAAACAGATGGCTTATCCGGTAGCAATGCTTACAAACTGATTGTCACAAGCTAATTGATTAGTAACAAATTAGATAACAACCCTACAAAATAGAAAGCGTCAGAACGTTTTCGGAGAGAGCGATGAAAGAACAGACCGTATTAAAACAAGTCGCAGAAATGGCAAACATTGCCGACAGTTACGTTAGTGCGTGGGGCGATGAAGCACAAGTATCAGACGAGACGATTACGTCTCTATTGGCTTCGTTGGGCTACGATACAAGCAGCGATGATGCACTGCTTAAGTCAGCAGAAAGAAAACACAAAAAAGATGTACTAGACCCAGTTCTTGTCTTGCGTGACGGTGAGCCAGTAGAAGTGGCGCTTAATCTAGGTGTGAGTGCTCGTGAAAGTGAGTTCAGCTGGCGCTTAGAAACCGAGCAAGGAGAGGTACTTGAAGGCTATCTTCAATCTCAAGTCGTTCGTGACGAGCGTGCCGAGGGTGGCCCTTTAGTGTTTGCATTGCCAAGTGATTTGGCATGGGGTTATCACAAGCTAATTGTGAGCCGTAAGCGCCGTAAGAAGCCTTACGAGATGACACTGATTATTACGCCAAAAGCGTGTTTCAAGCAGTCACCAATCGAGCAAGGCAAAAAGCTGTGGGGACCAAGTGTTCAACTTTACACACTAAGAACTCAGCACAACTGGGGTATTGGTGATTTCGGTGACCTAAAACAGCTTGTTGCTGATATCGCTTCTCGCGGTGGGGATTTCGTTGGTCTAAACCCAATCCACTCATTGTTTCCTGCGAACCCTGAAGGCGCGAGCCCATACAGCCCGTCTTCTCGTCGCTGGTTGAACATCCTATACATTGATGTGAGTTCAGTACCTGAATTCGCACTAAGTGCAGAAGCACAACAAACGGTAGGCAGCGCAGAGTTCCAACAACGTCTACAAAAAGCGCGTGAAGCACACTGGGTAAACTACACCGAAGTGTCTGAACTTAAGATGAGTATCTTGCCTCTGTTATTCGCAGAATTTAAGACTCGTCATCTAGACAAGAACAGCGACCGTGCTCAAGCGTTCTTAGCCTTCGTAGAAGAGGGTGGCGACAGCCTAATGCATCAAGCCGCGTTTGATGCTCTACATGGTGAACTACACGCTGAAGATTCTGGCATGTGGGGATGGCCTGTATTCCCTGAGAAGTACCGTACATTCGACAGCCCAGCGACACAGAAGTACATCAAAGAGAACCTAGAAAACGTTCATCTGTACATGTACCTACAGTGGCTAGCAGATTGCCAGATCAACGATGCACAGTCTCTTGCAGAAGAGAAGGGCATGGCAGTTGGTCTGTACCGTGACTTAGCGGTAGGTGTTGCAGATTCAGGCAGCGAAACTTGGGCTGACGAAGGCAACTTAGTTATGGATGCGAGCATTGGTGCTCCACCTGATATTCTTGGTCCGCTAGGCCAAAACTGGGGCTTACCACCACTGAACCCAGAAGTGCTTCAAGAAACAAGCTACGACGCTTATATCAAGCTACTTCGTGCGAACATGAAGCACTGTGGTGCACTGCGTATTGACCACGTTTTAGGTCTACTGCGTTTGTGGTGGATTCCAAAGGGTGAAAACGCAACCAAAGGCGCTTACATCTACTACCCAGTGCAAGATATGCTGTCGATTCTTGCGCTTGAATCTCACCGTTACCAATGTAGCGTTATCGGTGAAGATTTAGGTACGGTGCCAGATGAGATCGTAGACATCTTAGCAGATGCTGGCGTGCACTCTTACAAGGTGTTTTTCTTCGAAACATCAGAAGAAGATGGTGGTTTCATATCTCCGAAACACTACGCATCACAATCAATGGCGGCACTGTGTACGCACGATATGCCAACATTACGTGGCTTCTGGCACTGTGATGACTTGAAGATGGGTCAAGAGATTGGTTTATACCCAGACGCAGCACAACTAGAAACTCTGTTCGATGACCGTCTTGAGTGTAAGCAAGGTATCTTAGATTCAGTAGCATGGCACGGTTTCCTACCTGAAGGTGTTGGCCGCGATGCAAGCCAAGTGCCGATGGATTCTTACCTTGCTGAAGCTCTTCAACTGCACGTAGCAGCTGGTGGTTCAACACTACTGAGTGTTCAGCTGGAAGATTGGTTAGAGATGGATAAGCCGGTAAACATTCCTGGCACGGTCGATGAGTACCCTAACTGGCGTCGTAAACTATCAATGAACTTGGACGAAATCTTTGCTCACGAAGGCGTTAATCGTATCGCTTCTAAGCTGACTGACGTTCGAGAAAAAGCAGGTAAGTAATGACGTTGAGTGACTTGAAATTAGGTGGTTTTTTGCTTACGCCGTACGAAACTACAACCTCGGTCACTCAATAATGAATGCTCATCTGGTAGAATAAACCGTCGTTATATTGCCCGCACTAATAGCGGGCATTTTTGTATTATGTTTTTTGGATGTTTGGTTAGGGAGAAACGTTTTGGAACTAAGTTCGATTTCAAAGCAAAAACAAATATATACCCAACTATCACAGGCTTGTTTCACAGACCCATTTGCGTTTTTAGGGCCATACTTACCTTCTGAGCAAGGTGCATTACGTGTCTGGATTCCTGGGGCAGATAAAGTCGAATTGATAGTTGGAAAGGAACCTCGTATTGAGTTAGCGCGAGAGGGTGAAAGTGGTTTCATTCTTAAGCAAGAGAGAGACTTACGTTTCACTCACTATAAGCTTGCAGTTGATTGGGCTGGAGTAGAGCAGATCATTGATGATCCATACCAGTATCATGATTTGTACGCGAGCTATGAAGATCTTCACACACCTAAGGATATGTACCATCACATGGGGGCTCAGTTTATTACGTTAGAGCGTGATGGACAGACGATTTCAGGTACTCGTTTCTTGGTATATGCTCCGCACGCAACAGCGGCAAGCTTGGTAGGTAACTTCAACTCTTGGGATGGTCGTCGCCACCCAATGCAGCGTCTCGATTATGGTATGTGGGGCCTATTCATTCCTGAACTGGAAGAGGGCGCTCAATACAAGTTTGAATTAAAAGGACCTGATGGCGAAGGCTTACCGCATAAAGCTGACCCATGGGGTTTCTACTCTGAGCAATACCCATCATTTTCTTCTGTGACTTACGATCACGCTCGTTACGAGTGGCAAGATGCTAAGTGGCAGAATCGTCCAGTGACGCAAAAGCGTAAAGAAGCGCTTTCGTTCTATGAGCTGCATGCCGGTTCATGGAAGCGTAATGCTGAAGGCGAATTCCTAAATTACCGTGAGCTAGCGGCAGAACTGATTCCATATCTAACGGATCTTGGCTATACGCACGTTGAATTGATGCCTGTTTCAGAGCACCCATTCTATGGTTCATGGGGCTACCAGCCTGTTGGCCTTTTCGCACCAACCAGCCGTTTCGGTTCACCGGATGACTTCAAATACTTTGTAGACCAATGTCACCAAGCGGGCCTTGGCGTTGTGCTTGACTGGGTTCCAGCTCACTTCCCAAGTGACGATCACGGTTTAGCTAATTTTGATGGTACGCCGTTATTCCATGATCCAGACCCACGTCGTGGTTGGCACCAAGACTGGAACTCGTACATCTATGACTTAGGTCGTGAACATGTTCGTCGCTTCTTAGTTTCTAATGCACTGTACTGGTTCGAGCAATTCCACATCGATGGCATCCGTGTTGATGCAGTAGCTTCGATGCTGTACCTCGATTACTCGCGCAGCCATGATCAATGGATTCCGAACGCAGACGGCGGCAACGAAAACTATGACGCTATTGCAACGCTTAAATGGATGAACGAAGAAGTGTACAAACACTTCCCGAATGCAATGACCATTGCGGAAGAATCGACCGCTTTTCCTGGCGTTTCTGCACCAACCTTTATGGGCGGCTTAGGCTTCGGCTTTAAGTGGAACATGGGGTGGATGCACGATAGTTTGTCTTACATTCAAGAAGACCCAATTAACCGTAAATATCACCACGATACGATTACTTTCCCACTGGTTTACGCACACAGTGAGAACTATGTATTGTCTCTGTCTCATGATGAGGTGGTTTACGGTAAGGGCTCTATCCACAACAAGATGCCGGGTGATGAATGGCAGCAAACCGCTAACCTGCGTGCTTATATGGGTTACATGTATGCGCAGCCGGGTAAGAAGCTGAATTTCATGGGTGCAGAATTTGGTCAGACGGCCGAATGGAACCATGATGACCAACTGCAATGGTTCTTGCTGGATTACGAACGTCATCAAGGTGTTCAGCGTTTAACGAAAGACCTGAATAACCTGTATCGCTCTGAAGCTGCAATGCACGATCTTGATTTTGATCCGAAAGGATTTGAATGGCGTCTTCAAGATTCCGCAGAAGCGAGTATTCTAGCGCATGAACGTATCAGTGAATCTGGTGAGCGTATATTGGTGGTATCTAACTTTACGCCAGTTCCTAACGAGCACTTCCGTTTAGGTGTACCAGTACAAGGTAAGTACTCACTATTGTTGAATACTGACTCGACTGACTACGCCGGTAGTGGTTTTGAAGTGAAGCAGACTGCTGAGATCGAATCACTAGAAAGCGAAGGTCTGGATACATCGATTGAGTTGCGTTTACCGCCGCTATCGACGGTATTCTATAAGCTGAATTCGTAATATAATTCACGTAGTCGAAATACAAAAAAGGGAACCTTATGGTTCCCTTTTTCTACTTCAGAGCATTTGGTTTAGTGCTGCTTGAAGTTCGTAAGGTAGAGCATAGAGCGTCCTACCACGGTTTCAATAATCCTAATGGAGTCTGTTCCAAAGCTCTCAAACATCTTCTCACGAAATTCACCATTTGAGCTGAGGTCGAACTCTTCAGGGCTTTTAACCTGAGATGCATGGAAAAACATGAGTTTGATAACGTAGCGGAATTGTTCATCATCTAAAGCATCTTGCCAAGATTGAACAAACGCCGCTTCTGACGAGAAGTCTAAGCTATGGATAACAATCGATAACATGTGCTTGTGAAGCACTGAGCGGATAGCGCGTGTCGATGAATAATAGCCCTGAAGCGTCGTTAAACTAATGCCAATTTCTTGAGCAATCCTTGCATAAGTTAGTGCTTCATGTCCTTCAGCCAGAAAAAGGTTTAGTACGATTTCATCGTAGTGTTTTTGGTTTTCTAGTTTCTGTACTTGAGTAATTCGAGCCATTACAAATCTCTATTGAGTGTAACATTCTGTAAACACAGTATATTAAGAGTTTCTGAATTAAATCTCAAACTCCAAGGGTAAATAACTGGTCAATTTATCGTTAAATATAGTCAGTATTGTGTCATTGGTTCAATTATCAATCAGATTTTGGCATAAACAAAAACACCGCCCTATTGAGCGGTGTGTTATTTAAAGTCTTTGTTTATCTTTGCTAATTCAGATGACTAGAACGGATACCAAAATAACTGCGGCTCTAGAATGCGTTTCGCAATGGCTAACACCACGATAAAAGCGATGACACTTAAACAAACAAAATCGATACGTTTCAAAGGTGCATAGCTATACCAAGTGCGTGCTTTGTGTCGACCAAAACCTCGTAATGTCATTGCGTTAGAGATCTCGTCTGCGCGGTCCAAACTAGAGAAAATGAGCGGGCCTAGAACCTTAGCTACATTTTTGATTCGAGTAATTAGAGGCGCTTTCTTTGAGAGATCTACACCACGAGCTTGCTGTGCATGCATGATATTGATGAAGTCTTTTTTAACTTCTGGCAAGTAACGCAGGGTTAGACTCACCGCATAAGCTATTTTGTAAGGAACACCGATACGGTTGAGGCTCGCTGCAAACTCAGTTGGGTGCGTTGTGAAGACAAAAATCAACGCTATCGGGAACATGCTCATGTATTTGAGCGTAACGGTCACCAAGTAAAACAGTGTCTCTTGGCTCAATGAGTAATTACCAGGAAGCGTCAACAATAACGTTTCACTGCCAATGAGTTCAGGACCCTGTTGTGGAGCCAGTAAATACATAAATAAGGCATTTAGGCTCAGAACACTTGCAGTACCAATCAATAGCGGCTTGTAAACACGTACTGGAACTTGAGTCAGCTTTAATAGGTATAAGCCCGTCAGGATCAAAACAACGATGAGTCTGAGATCGAACGTTGTAAGGACAACGGTTACCCAAGCTAAAAACAGCGCAAACTTGGTGATGCCATTTAGAGCGTGCAGCGGCGATTTGGTATCGATGTAATTGATGCCGAATTTTACTTTTGATGCATTCATTGAGCGCTTCTCTCGTAGTCGATGAAGTACTGCATAAATGCATTGGTGTCGTCGATTTTCATCATGGTCGCGAGTTCATAAATGCTGGTGGTACAAAGATTTGCGCGTTCTAACAGCGAAGGCTGACTGAATACTTCCGTCATCGCGGCATTGGCAATCAGCTTACTGTCTGCAATCACGATTGAACGTGTGGTGTACTCGAGAACGAGGTGCATGTCGTGTGAGATAATCACAACGGTGATGCCTAGGTCGCGGTTGAGTTTTTGAATGAACGCCAGCATCGATGTGTAGTTACGGTAATCTTGACCTGCAGTCGGTTCATCCAAGATAAGAAGCTCAGGCTCCAGCACTAAGATAGACGCGATGGTTACACGTTTTTTCTGACCGTAGCTCAGTGCTTCGATTGGCCAATGGCGAAACTTGCTCAAGCCACAAAGCTCAAGAACGTTTTCTACTTTGCCTTTGATTTCGTCTTCTGTAACGCCACGATTACGAAGGCCAAATGCAACCTCATCGAAAATCATATGATGCGAGATCATATGGTTTGGGTTCTGCATTACCACACCGACTTTCTGACTTCTTTCGAAGATAGAAAGTTCAGATAAGTCTTCGCCGTTCAGGTACGAAGAGCCTGAATCCGCGTCAATCACACCCATGATAATCTTGGTGATGGTCGATTTACCTGAACCGTTCTTACCCAATATTGAAACAAACTCACCCTTGCCAATCTTAAAGCTGACATCTTCGAGTGCGTTTTTTTCACCGTCGTAAGAGTAAGTCAGGCCATGCACTTCGAGCAAAGGTTGATACTGCTTTTCAGCAACGGGAGTAGGGCGTTCAGCAAACCAAGCTTGAACCGCAGGACGGAACCTTTTGTAATCTAAAGCTTTGAGGTTGGACAGCTTGTGTTCGCTTGTTAAAGGTGCTTTGGCTGCTTTAAGGGCTGATAGATAAAGCGGTTCACGAATACCGTGTGTCTCAAGCAGTTCAGAAGCCAAGATTTCATCGGGTGTCATGTCTGCAACGATTTCGCCGTGTTCCATTAAGATCACACGATCAATATCGCGATGTAGAACATCCTCAAGGCGGTGTTCGATAATCACGATAGTTTTGTTGGTTTCTTTATGCAGTTGGTCGATGATCTCAATCGTTGCCTTGCCCGTCTTAGGGTCAAGGCTGGCCAGAGGCTCATCAAACAGCAAGATATCAACGTCATCAACTAAGATACCCGCTAACGATACTCGTTGTTTTTGACCACCAGAAAGGTCGTGTGGAGAGCGATCAAGCATATCCGCCAAGTCGACCATTTTTGCAGTCGACTTAACGAGAGGATACATATCGATGTTCGACATTAACTGGTTTTCCAATGCGAATGCGATATCTTCGCCGATACTTAAGCCGACAAATTGGCTGTCAGTATCTTGCAATACCGTGCCGACTTGCTCGGTATAGTCGTGCATTGAAAACTCAGAGATGTTCTTGCCGTTGATCTCTAAAGAGCCGGTGACCTCACCCTTAATCGCGTGAGGGATTAGACCGTTAAGACACTGACCTAGGGTAGATTTACCACTACCACTTGGTCCAATAATGACGATTTTCTCTCCTTTCTCTATCCTTAGATTGATATTTTTTAGCGTCGGTTTATCCAGCGACTCATATCTAAAAGAGAAGTTCGAAAATGCTATAGTCATTATCGCTTATGCCTCAGTCAGGTTGCGGCTTTGTTTGTTACGCTTAGCGACTGATTTTAGGATCAGGAAGCCAACAACAGCGATCAGAACGGTATTACCCGCTGCGATGATAGACAGTTGAGTGAAGACTTTAGTAAACGGTTCTGCGTATAAGATGGTATCTAGGAATGCAGAACAGCCGTAGCCGACAACATTACCTGCGAGAGCCAGTACGACAAATAGCGCAAAATCTTTCATTGGCAGTTCGCCTTGTTGAAGACGGTTTTTAGTCATCATAGGAAATAGACCAATAACCATGCCCACGATACCTGAGCCCAATACCCAAGTTAGCCATACGCCCCAGCCTGCGAATAAGTCTGTTACCCAGTGGCCAATGAAGCCGACCAAGAAGCCTACAATTGGGCCGAACAAAACAGAAAACAGTGCTAGAACTGCCATTGCTGGTTTCAATGTCGTGTTCGCAAACACTGGGACACCAAACATAGGTAAACCACCAATGCCGTACAGTGCCGCGCCAATGGCGATAACGACGACTGTTTTAGCTGAAAAGTTCATAGATAACCTCGAATACTGAAAGATAAAACATGATAAAGAACGAATATTCGCCATTATTAATATGCGTCTCAATGAGAACGTTTTTTGGGCAAATATAAAAAATAAGGCGCGCATTATACAGTAGAACCCTTCCATAAGGGAAGGTAAGTGTCTAGATGTCTAAAATTCCATCTGAACACCTAGATATGATGAAAAATACGCAAATTTACGGTTAATCAAACAACAAAAAAGCCAGAGCGGGTCTGGCTTTTTCATTCATATTAACAATGTGTTAGTTCTATTTTAGGGCTAAGCATCGCTAATTTTTTGGTTTAGCTGACGGTAACTTAGTGATCTAGGTATAGATAGTTCTGCCAACTCTTCATACGAATAAGCACCTTACGCATGATAGATACGTGGGTGAAGCTGTCTGAATAAACGGAAACTTCAACCGCAGTACCCATAGGTAGATGGTATTCAGATAGGTCATCAGTGATGGTTAACTTAACAAACACGCGACCACTGGTACGCAGAGCATCCGTACCTAGTAAAGCACCTCGAGCTTGGAATTGGCTCTCACCAATCGCTGGCAATACTTCATCAATACGGCCTTTAAATACTTTGCCAGGCAGAGCTCTGAATAAAAACTCAGCTTCGAACCCTGGTTGTAGACGCTGCAATGAGTTCTGTCTAAAGGCTGCGGTGTAGAACTGAGCTTCGGTGTGAACAAACGTCATTACTGGCGCCAGTGGAAGTGGCACGGCCATGACACCTGGGCGAAGGGCTAGTTGCGTCACGTAACCATCTGTTGGCGCGCGAACCACAGTCTGTTCTAAGTCAAACTGAGCTTTACGCAATTCCGCTAATAGGCTTAACACCGCAGTGTTCTCACCACCTATCTCAGAATCCAAAGCAATTTTTGTTCTTTCTAAGGTCGCATCTGCCACTTTAACGGCAGCTTCTGATGCTTTATAAGCTTGTCTGCGAGTATCCAATTGTTGCTCAGTAAAGGCGCCACTGTCGTAGCCGCGTTTGTAACGAGAGAATTCACGTTGGGCTTTATCCCTCTCAGCAATCGCTTTGATTCTCGCTGCTTCTGCTTCAGCGACATCAGATTCCATTCCTAGCGCACCCTGGCTTGCTTCTTTTACTTTCGCCTCTAATCTTGCGACCTCAGCCTCGAACGGAATAGGATCGATTTTGAAAAGAATATCGCCTTTTTTTAGAGGTTTATTCGCTTCCACAGGCACTTCAATTACTTTGCCTCGAACACCGGAAACAACAGGCGTTGTTGAGTAAACTTGGTTACCGATCTGTGTGAAAGGGTGGTTATAGTTCATCAAAAGGATCAATGTACCTATGATGATGACGCCGCCAAGTACCGCAGTTGGAACCGTCCATTTATTAAGCGGGATATTGAACACCTTGAAGATGGTGATACAAAGTGCCGCATAGGTCATTATCAGCAGTAAATCCATTACTTAACCTCCTGATCTTGAGCGTTATTCTGATCTTTATTTTGCTCCGCTTTAACGGAATCGGCTTGCTTGAGTTGCGCGATTTCTTGCTGAAGGGTGCTAACTTGGTCGATTAAGGTGTCAACACGGTGGTGAATGTCGTGCTGCTCTTCTTCGAGTTTAGCGAAGCCCCAACCACGATCTTTACGCCACAGCGTTGCCCAGATCCAAAGGAAGGGCCAAATAGCGTGTAAGGTGAATAGGCTAACCCAGCCTGAGACGTGAATAGCATCTTGATGAGGGTGGTTACGTTCTTTCGCAATTTCATAGGGAATATCGTGAATAACGATGATGCCGTAAAAGATGACTAATGCTACGAAAATCAGTAGACCGAGTGCAAAGTAGTCTAAAAACATAACAGATCCTTGTAATGTTAGATATTAGTTATAAATATACTACGCTATCATCCAAGTAATTGTTATAAAAATGATTTACCGAGTTGAAAATAATGTGTTGTCGCTTCTAATGCGAATAAAAGCATTGATAAATCTTATAAAATCCGATCGCGTTTGAAGAGGCTATTTCGGCTTTCTGGTTGGTATTTCAGATGAAATGATGACAGTTACGATTCTAAATGACGGGCATAACCACTAGGGACAAATACGGATGTATATAGGTGAATTGGCGGCCATTGGCGCTGCAATTGTGTGGGCGTGTGCGACATGGATCTATGGGCAATTTGGACATCGCTTCTCTGCGATGCAATTGAACATTGTTAAGGGTGTAGTGGCGTCAGGGATGATGTTGCTGGTCATGCCTTTTATCCCGATGCCGGAGTTTGAACTGAGTACTAACCATTTTCTGATATTGGCAATTTCAGGTGTGATTGGCATTGCGATTGGAGATAGCGCCTATTTTGCGGCGTTGAAAAGAATCGGTGCCAATAAGACGTTGTTACTTGAGTCTTTAGCCCCGCCTCTTTCTGGTGTGTTGGCATTAATGTTCCTTGGCGCTGTATTGACAGTGCAAAGCTGGCTCGGCGTCGTGATTACAACACTGGCGGTGACCTTCGTTGTCTTCCAGCCATCAAAATCGGCGAGCGGTGAATCGAATGACAAAGCGCAGTGGGGTGGTATTGGTTATGGGCTTGTGGCGAGTGTCTGTCAGGCATCTGGTGTGGTTATTTCTCACTACGCGTTAGTGGCGGGTGACATTCCACCATTGTTAGGTGCACTGATTCGCCTGACGATTGGCGTGTTTGCCGTGATGCTGATTATCCCTTTCGTTGAAAAGAAGCCGTATTCATCGATAAAAAGAGATTTATGGGAAATGACCAAGCTCGATAAACTGTGGTTATTAGGGGCAATCTTTGTCGGGACGTTTCTCGCTCTATGGCTTCAACAAGTAGCGTTGAAAAATGCTAACCCTGCGATTGCGCAAACGTTGATAGCGACCAGCCCGGTCTTTATTTTGGTAATTTATGCGCTGAAAGGGGAGAAGGTGTCAAAGCAAAGTGTCATCGGGACGCTTACCGCCCTTGCTGGAATTTCTCTGTTCTTCTATCAATAAGGTGCAGGCCTTAACTACAGAACTACATGTCACTCTGTGCACACTTGGTTGCGACCATTGGCTTTGGCTCGATATAGTGCTTTATCAGCGCGGTAGAAGGTTCGTTGAGTATTCTCTCCCTCACGATGTAAAGTGATACCGATACTCACGGTTAAACCTCGCTCTCCGAGTATTTCATGCCATCCGAATTGGAAGATGCGTTCTCGATAATTTTCAGAGTGCATTTCTGCCTTAGCGAGATCGCTGTTCTCTAGGATGACCAAGAACTCTTCTCCACCAAACCTGACACATGAAGCTCCTCTGAACTTAAAGTACGCTCTAAGTTCTTGAGAGACGCTGACAATCGCTTTATCACCCACTAAGTGGCTCAGTTCATCGTTGATAGATTTAAAGTGGTCGATATCAATAACCATCAGTGCGAAAGAGGTTTCATGCAGCAACATATCCTTTAATTTCACATCTAACCAGCGACGGTTGTGTAACCCTGTCAGTGGGTCGGTGAAAACATCTTGCTGTAGCTGAGCAACTGCATTCTTGTGTTGTTCAGTCGTCTCTTTCAGTTCTCTGTTTTCTTGTTCAGAAAGGATGAGTTTAAGCTGTAACTCAAAACGTGACAGGCGGCGTAATTGACTCGCCCCCAGCTCACTGATCGGGATCTTCTTCATCAGATCGGTTTCAATTCGGTAACCTTTTTTCTCATAGCTCAGGGCTTCTTGAAAACGTCCTTGATTCATACATACATCACTCAGCGAATCGTAGAATCGCTTTGCAAGCACTGGCGATGAGTAGGCTTTTACACGTTTGTCCGTGCTCGACAAAATCATGCTCGCATAGTCTTGCTTTCCGGTTGCACTTAGGCAATGTGCTAACTCGAGACGGGTCATGGTTGCGAGCCAGCTTGCTTGAGTGCTGTTGGCTGGGTATTGAACTTTTGATAGGCAACGTAAGGCTTCATGGTATTTTTTCTTAGCACGAAGCACTTTCGCTTGGTAGAGCAATATTTGAGCTGTGAGCAACTTGTCACTCACTAGAATACTTAATTCTTCGCACTCATTCAGTAAATCGCTGGCCGCGGTAATGCGGTTGAGCAGAAGTAGGCTTGCTACCATATGTAGCTTGAATTTGAGGCGAAGTGAGCGACTGCTAATCGCGTGGTCTATGCTGCTGATTTTTTGGTAATAGCGAAGAGCTCTGTTGTGATCACCATAGGCATCACACAGGTTCCCCATACCTAAGATAGCCAATACATATTCATCGATATGACCGTGTTCAACCGCAATTGTCGATGAGCTGACGAATTCATTCAGTGCCGATGTGTAATCACCAATTTCGACTAAGCGGTCGCTTAGGCTGGTCTTTACTGTGAGAATGTCTTCGATATCTACAGGAAGGTGGAGTAGGTCGAGTGCCAGCCTGAGTTCTTCGATACTGGTTTGATTTTGTTGTAACTCGGCACGGTACTCAGAGCTGATGATATAGCAGTGCGCTTGCTCAGTTTGCGTGGTCGAAACGTGCTGGCGAATGTGGTTCCAGAATATGATCGCTTCTTCGCCCGATACCGATGAAGGGTCTAAACCAGCATCTGTGATTTTGCGTAATAGGGTTTCCATTATTCTATTACCTCAGCATCGTCTTCTTCTAATTGTTCAAGAGTGAACGGGAACGTCAAAATATCATTGAGGCTGACGGTAGGTCTCGAACCTTTTAATCCTTTTCTATGCCATGGATATATTTCTAGCATGGTGCTGAGAGTTTGGAAGGTTTGTTCTGCGGCTTCGCCTTTCTCTGAAAGCATCATAGCAACACGCTCTGAACTCAGCCTAGCGATGAAGTCGTTTTGATTACACAAGGTATGAGCAATCTCGGTACAGACATCTAAGTAATCGGTATCGACATGATGGAACATAATGATGCTGTGGTTCGAACGCTTAAGTTCTGTTTTAAATAGGACCAGCTTCTCCCACCAAAAGGTTTCAGATACGACATAAGAGAGGTGCTTTTCAGGATCGTACTCATGCTGGCCACGAATACGATTAATCAGCTTTCGTGCTCTCTGTTCAAGCTGGCGTTTTGAACTGCGTGCTTTGTCCAAACCGACACGATTAGTTTGCTCTTTAAGCATACCGATAGAATATTGACGGTATTTTTTAAAGGCGACTAACGCAGCTTTGAAATCTTGGTTTTCTTCTGCTACCAAGGATTGCTGGTAACAAATTTGGCTAAGCAACTCACCATTATCGAATTCATTTGCGGATTGTTCAGCGAGCCTCAGTAACTCAGCTGCTTGCTCTGGTTTTTTTCTCAGGAGCTTTAATCGAGCTCGACTGATGTAAGAGTGCGCTTTCATCCAGACAAGGTTGTGCTCTACCGCTAGATTGTGCGCTTTGGCTGTAGCGCGCTCGGCATCATCTAAACGCTCAAGGCCCAGTAGTGCAAGACCTCGAAAGTCCCATACTTCAGCATGCCAGGTGTTATCTTTATGGTCTTTTAATGCTTCTTCCGCACCATCGAGCACCGACAACATTTCAACGTAGTTGTTAAGCAGGTAGTAATCCCAGGCGAGCAGTATTCTTGCCTTGCCTTCTAACCAACCAATGCGGCTGTTGTTAGCCACTTTAACGGCAAGCTGGTGGGTAGAACGTGCAAGCTTATATTCGTGAGTCATTCGCCAAATGTTGCCCAGACCAATGAGACATTCAATTTGAATCTCGACTTCATCAACCAGTGCAGATTGTTCTAAGGCATTGATCCAGAACTGTTGAGCGGAGTAATACTTGGCTTGCCCCCAGAACTGGAGCGCGTGTAAGTGGAGAATTTCGGGAAGAAAAAGGTCGGTATCTAGTTGGCTTTGACGCTTGTAGGCTTCTTTGATGTATTTCAAACCTTTTTGGTAATCCATCAGGTTCCAACAGCACCTTGCCATTAACATCAATGACTGGATAGCCCCCTCTTCAAACAGAACTTGCTCTGATCTGACTAGGCACTGTTGAGCAACCTCTAGGATCACTGAGGGCTCAGAGTCGGCACGAGTTTTGAGTTGTTCTAGTTCTGTTTCAAGAAGGTACTGATTTTTGTCCAAGACTTAGATCCATAATTATCGAACATATTGATAACACAATCATTATAAGAGTGTGATTTGAGATAAGCACCAATTATCTTTCCCAGAGCGTCAAAGGAACATCGATCTTTTCCAATTATGGGTGTTACCTCATGTTGTCGCTTTAAAATCAAAGAGTTCCCGAATAATTATCTAGATGTCCGTTTTTATGAAAGTAGTTGCTTTAGGGTCAATGGCTGCTCTGCTACACCTAAGCGCTGCGCTGCTGTGAGCCCTTGCTTATCTTGGTAGCACAGATTGTGCCAAGCTCTAAATATGTCGAGTAATGGAAGAATGCCCCCAGGACGAAGCTTACGTCTAGGTTCATTAATGAAGCTATCAAATAGCAGCTGAAAGCGTTGTTGATAGAACTTAGTTTGCTGAATAGAAGCCGTGTTAAACCACTGTTTTGGTTCTGGATTGTTACCTGTTAGGTAGCAAATACCTTTCTGATTATCACCTTGATTCGCGATAGCCCAACGATCGCGCCACCAACTCATGTGAACGATGTCGATCTTTTCGAAACTTTGATCGTCTTGCCAGCCTGAATCTTCCTCTACATACATAAGGTCAATGTTTTGACTCTGGATGCGCGGCAAACATACGCTTAAAGCGGCAGATCTTAGTAATGGATCTTGTGGCATATAGATGGCGACATGTTTGTCTTCATTACACATATCAAGCACATGTAGGAAGTGAGCATATGAGGTATAAGGCGGCCGAATTAGTGCGCCTTTCGAAGGGTAGCTAAATGTAGTGAGGTTGCCCATAGGGTCCTCAACATTACCTCTTGCTAGAATTACTTGGTATTGCTGTTCAATGCGTTCTTTTAGCTTGTCAGAGGGCTGAGGTAGTTCGAGATTAGCTTCTGAAGAGTGTTCTTTGGATACAAAGCGCGCAACATCATCATAAGGATTATGGTCCACATTCCCTGACGGTTCTTCATTTTGAGAGTAGTTAACGTGTTGGCAAAGGATATAACCAGAATGCGCCTCACCCGTCGCTATCCAAACCACACCGTTGTTGCTTTGTGGTTGTAGACGTTGGTAGTGAGAAGCGAATTCGTAATCTTTCGCATGGTTAACCCATCGAGCATCGATCATCGCTAATTTACGACGGCAACGGCTGGCGATATGGTCAACATGATCATAGAAAGTCTTTGGGTTGATCTCTAATTTTCTACAGATTTCACGCACGGAATAACCCATGAACAATAGACCCATGAGGTTCTCTTGAAACTGAAGTTTTTTATTGGATCCAGACCATTTATCAACGAAGGTTGATTGGCAATCTTTGCATCTGTAGCGCTGCCTGTCGCCACTGTAGCCGAAGGCATGATAAAGATGTTTGTGTGTATGAACCGATAAGCCGAAGTTATCGCAATCATCATTACGACAAGCTGGGAGCCCATCGCTGTGAAGTTGTCTTAGGCGATGAAGTTCGCTTAACACTTCACGGTTGTTAAGTAAGGGGGGGAAAGCTCCACATTCACGACAAACCATCGCTGGACGCTTAGGGTTCGCGTGTTGCAAAACATACCGTTTTGCATCGCTCAAGCCAAAGTTGTCACACGCCAATGTTTTACAAAAGTTGAGTTGCAAACCATCCGCATCTTTTGGCAGCTTGTCGTTAGACACGATCTCCCCCTCGGGATTATTTGAGCAGCCAAGCGAGCCTGGCTGCGGGGTAACGCTTTTCAATGTATCTTTTATCAAATCGTTAGATGTTGATTGCAGTCTCTAGAGCAACTTTCATCATGTCGTTGAAAGACTTCTGACGCTCTTCAGAGCTTAGTTTCTCACCACGGATGATGTGATCTGATACTGTTAGGATAGTCAGTGCTTTAGCACCAAGATCCGCAGCAACACCGTAGATACCAGCCGCTTCCATATCAACACCTAGGATGCCTAGCTTTTCCATTTTTTCGAAAAGGTCAGCTTCTGGAGTGTAGAAAAGGTCTGCAGAGAATACGTTACCAACTTTAACTGGAACTTCTTGTGCACGTGCTTGGTTTACCGCTTCTTCTAGAAGACCGAAATCAGCGATAGCCGCGAAGTCGTGGTTGTTGAAACGAATGCGGTTTACTTTTGAGTCAGTAGATGCACCCATACCGATAACAACGTCCATTAGTTTAACGTCGTCACGTACTGCGCCACAGCTACCTACACGAATAACGTTCTTTACACCGTACTCAGCGATTAGCTCGTGTACGTAGATGCAGCATGATGGGATACCCATACCGTGGCCCATTACAGAAACTTTCTTACCTTTGTAAGTGCCTGTGTAGCCAAACATGTTGCGAACGTCACAAACTTGCTTCACGTCATCAAGGAATGTTTCTGCAATGTATTTTGCGCGAAGCGGGTCGCCTGGCATAAGTACTGTTTCTGCGAAATCACCAGCTTGAGCGTTAATATGAGGTGTAGCCATGGTCGTTCTCCAAAGTTTAAACGGTAATTATAGGAACAGGATTTAATCAATTACCGATTCTGTTGAATTGAATTCGTTTTGTTGAGGCAATATTAGCGAGTTAAAACGAGGCTCCATGAGACTTTAGTCACAAAATAGGTTTGCCATTATAGTTTTATTAATATTGATAACCAAATATGTTGAAAGCGTAAAGGCAATCGATTTTGCGTGTCCATATGGATATGCAACAGTACTAAAAGGTACTTTTAATTGTGTAAACCAACGTGAATTTAGCTACAACTAACCGTTGTAGAGACGTTTGAACAGCGATAATCTAAACTTTGATAAAAAGACAAACCAAGGATTTGTATGTCGTATTGCGCTAACTCGACGCCTTTGCACTCGATGAAAACACAATTACGTAAAGTAGCGTTGCTTGCAGCGAAAGTAACTTTGATTGCCGGTGGGATGGTGTCGTCGTGGGTCTCTGCGGCAACTTTTGAGCTCCCTCCTGCAGAAAGCCGCATTGTGGGTAGAATACAGCAGCATGAAGTAGCATCAGGTGAAACGTTAGCTATTATTGCTAAACAATACGATATTGGCTTTCTCTCTTTAATGGCGGCAAACAAAGGGGTAGACCCTTTTCTACCTCCGGAAGGATATATACTAAGTATTCCTAGCCGTTTGATCCTGCCAGATACCCCACGAAAAGGTATTGTTATTAATCTTGCGGAGTTAAGGTTGTATTACTTTGATCCCGAGAAAAATCAGGTGCATGTGTTCCCTGTCGGTATCGGACGAGTCGGACGTGATACGCCGGAAATGATCACCAAGATAAGCCAAAAAAGACCAAATCCGACTTGGACGCCCCCGAAGTCGATCCGCAAAGAGTATTTAGAGAAGGGAATTGAGTTGCCTAAGGTCGTTCCTGCAGGGCCTGAAAATCCACTTGGTGAGTATGCTCTAAGGCTTGCTTATGGCGCAGGCGACTATTTGATACACGGTACCAATAAAGATTTTGGAATAGGCTTACGCGTAAGCTCTGGGTGTATTCGCATGGAGCCTAAAGATATTGAGTGGCTTTTTGAGCAAGTGAGCCGTGGCGAGCAGGTCACTATTATTAATGAGCCGATCAAGGTGTCATTAGAGCCAGATAGAAGCGTGTTTGTTGAAGCGCATGAACCATTGACGCGAAGCGATGGCTCTAAGAAATCCTTACAAATACCTGTCGAGTTAGAATGGTGGCTTGAAGATGCTGACTTGCCTAACTCAAAAGCCAAAGCGGTTATCTTTGCTCAAAATGGCGTGCCAGTTGAAATTGCTCCGCCAATGATTTCTAACTAAATAAGCTATTTATAAATTTAGAATAGTGTGAGCACCCAGGGTTGTTCTTCCCATTCATCTGTTGAACTTTGGTTTATTGACCTTGAAAACAAAACACCACCTCTGTGAAGAGGTGGTGTTATCAATTTACTGCAATGTATATACGTCTTTTGAAATCTACAGCTTAATTGCGCTTATAGTTAAATTACTTAGTGTAAGACTCTGCAATATTGTCGATGCGGTCGTTAGCACGATCTGCTTCTTCTTTTGCTGCCATAGCGGCTTCAGATGCTTCTTGAGCCTTCATTTCTGCTGCTGCTTTGTCACTCTTAAGCGCTTCAACTTCGCTTGTAAGTTGAGCAACTTGGTTAGTTAGTTGATCCATTTCTGACACTGCAGCTTCTTCTGGCTCTGAAGAACAACCGGCTAAAATGAAAACTGAGGCCGCAGCTGCGATTAACGTCTTATTCATAAGAACTCCTTGCTTATTTATCATCAAAAGATGCGCTATACATTCTTTATCATATAGTCGCTTCATTAATGATTGTAGCGACTAATTTTTTAAGCGCAAAAACAATAACCAAAGAAATTGCTAAATTTTTGAGGTAATTAGCTGAGCATCACGTTCTGTCTCATTTATGAGATGTGAAATATGGATGCGGCTTTGATGTGGTTTTAGGTAGATGCTCCTTTACTCGTAATGCATACAATGTTCTAGCTGAAGATAGATTAAGGGATAAATTTACTGTGATCTCTATCCTTATAAAGTACTTTCGCGGTATCATGTCACGTTAAATTAATTTTATTCAATACCATCATGACTGGAGAGTCCTTTGCACTTTAAAGATTTAGGCTTAGATAACCGCTTACTGAAGAACTTAAAACATTACGACTTCAAGAAGGCGACAGAGATCCAATCAAAAGCGATCCCTGTTGCTATTGCTGGTAAGGATCTATTGGCTTCATCAAAAACGGGATCAGGAAAAACATTGGCGTTTGTGTTGCCGATGATACATAAAGCATTAAAAACAAAAGCGTTTTCTGCTAAAGATCCTCGTGGTGTAATTTTGGCTCCTACTCGTGAGCTAGCAAAGCAAGTTTACGGTGAACTACGTAGTATGCTTGGTGGCCTGTCTTACGAAGCGGCGCTTATCTTGGGTGGTGAAAACTTTAACGACCAAGTTAAAGCACTGCGTAAGTACCCTCGTTTTATCGTAGCGACTCCAGGCCGTCTTGCTGATCACCTAGAGCACCGCTCTTTGTTCTTAGATGGTGTTGAAACGCTGATCCTTGATGAAGCGGACCGCATGCTTGATCTTGGCTTTGCTCCAGAACTGCGTCGTATTGCAAACGCGGCTAAGCACCGTCGTCGTCAGACTCTAATGTTTTCTGCAACCCTGGATCACGCCGAAGTGAATGGTATTGCAAATGAAATGCTAGACGCACCTAAGCGCATTTCGGTGGGTGTTTCTAACGAGCAGCACCTTGATATCACACAGAAATTCTACCTTTGTGATCACTTAGATCACAAAGAAGCGATTTTAGACCGCGTTCTGGAAGAAGCTGAATACCGTCAGGTAATGATCTTCACAGCAACTCGTGCTGATACTGATCGTCTAACCGACAAGCTTAACGAGAAGAAGCTTAAAGCAGTTGCACTGAGCGGTAACTTAAACCAAACGCAGCGTAATGCGATCATGAGTCAGTTTGAGCGTGCGGTTTACAAGATTCTAGTAACAACAGATGTTGCTTCACGTGGTATCGATATTCCAAACGTAAGCCACGTAATCAACTTTGATATGCCGAAGCACACCGAAGAGTACGTTCACCGTGTTGGTCGTACTGGCCGTGCAGGTAACAAAGGCGATGCTATTTCTTTAGTTGGTCCAAAAGATTGGGATAGCTTCAAGCGTGTTGAGCTTTACCTTCAACAAGATCTTACTTTCTCTGTTCTTGAAGGCCTTAAAGGTAAGTTCAAAGGTATTAAGCCTCGTAAACCTGCTTTTACTAAAGGCGGTCCTGCGAAGAAGAAGGCTCACACTCAAGCGAAGAAAACGCCGAAGAAACCAGTCAAGCGTGATAAGAGCTTCCACCAGAATGTGGCCGTGGGTGATACCGTGTTTATCCCTAAGAAGAAAGTCGCACCAAAAGTGGACGACGAGTAATCAACTCGCGTGACCTAAAAGCTTGGCTTTGAAAGGTTGATGCAACTAAAAACCGCCGATGATGGCGGTTTTTTTGTATCTGTACTTTGTCTATTTCTCGTCTCTCTTTATCTTGCCCTATGCTCTTTTAACTTCTGAAAAGCTTGAAAGGACTCTTATCTTTGCATCTATTCAAAGTCGAAGGTCGAAAATGAAGACATGAGAATATTATCCGCTAGATATTTATGGATTGCGGTAGTTGGGTGCGTCACCCCCCAAAACACATAGCGGTCTGAGCCATAGGTCGCGCAATCATTAGTCAAACTGTGGCGATATAAGTAATCGGAAGCTGAATGGCGTTGAATATCTAAACATGCATCCGTAGCGTTCTGAAATCCATGCTGCTGCGGGTTTTCAGTAATGTGGTTAAACAGATCATGAGCATTGAAAAGTACGACATTGACCCCCCTAGTTTGGTAATACTCAGCTTGCTCTTTGATGAAGAGGTTAAACTCAATTATTTTGTTATGAACAATAGAAATCTCGTCTTCTGTTGAGTATTTAAATTGTGGAGCTTTTGTGGCGTTAGGGAGGGTGAAGAGCAAAATGTTTTGAGCCCCACTTCCTATTAAACGAATTAGAGCGCTGCTGAAATCAGCTTTTACATCAGCTACCGACCGTTCGTAATTCATAAAGTCGTTAAGGCCGAACTCTAAAGTAAATAATGAGTTTTCTGGACGGTAATTCTTTGCGGCTTCCATGTATTTCAGGTACGACGTGACTTGGTCATAAACACCTTTGAGGACTCCATACTGATTTGTGCCAGCAGCCCCACCAACTGCCCAGTTATACAGAGGTATGTTTTTTTCTCTAGCCAGGTACTCAGTCCAGACTAAGCCATTTGAGAAGTGACCTAAGAACCATGAGTTAGCATTGGGAAGAACCCATTGAGAACCGTTGAATAAGTTTCCAGTATCAGAAAGGCTATCCCCAAATGTGATGATTCGATTAATTTTATTATCTTGGAGTTCTTCGTCATTAGTCCATATCGAGTGGTTGTAGGAGAACCGACTGTCTGCTGCAAAATAAGTGATGTCGGCGGCATCATGCTGGATGTCTAGTGTCTCTTCGCAACGTTGTTCTATTTCTGATTGTGGTGTTCCACTAAAGAACATGTTTTTATACGATGAGGGCGACCACCAATATCCATCGATAGTGTAGTAATTGCCATCTTCGTTTCTTGCCCATTTCCAATCAGTTGCAACTGAGTCATTCGATATGTCGGTTCGGTACCAGCATCTGATATATGATCGTGTATCAAGCATCTGCCCTTGTGCTACTTCGTCAGGAATTGTTGCATCTAGAGGCATTGATGTATCTGCGATAGCTGATGCAATTAGAGGCATTGTCAACGTAAATACCAAGATCATTTTCTTCATTTTAGAGTACTCATTTAGCAAAGTAAGTAAGGTTAATTACTTTATTATTAATAATAAGAATAAATATCATTTAGATAATGTATTGAATATTACTCATTGTTGCGTCAATAACTCATATGAAGCACGTATAATAAGTGTTACATAGATCCAACTTTCAACGGTTTTGCGTTCTTTAATTTTTCTCTGGACGAGAGTCCATACCTACTTTATTAACATTTACTGTTAATAGTTATCTCACTTAATTATTATTAATCAATTGCTTACTTGTTTTTTCGTTTATTGTGACTTTGGTTGAGTAATGTTCATCACAACTGTTTAATTCAAGCTCAATATCACAAATATCGAGTCACTCTTTTTAGTTTTATAAAATCATCAACTACGGTTCTCTTTACTCATCAGAGGTCTAATCTGTTTAAGGAAAGAGCATTGAAAAAGATATTAATTTGGACGATAGCCTGTCTATCCAGTTTTGGTGTCTATGCCGGAACGAGCGCATCGGCATTAGAAGTCAGTGGATACACGGAAACGAAATACCCCATTATGTTGGTACATGGTTTGTTTGGTTTCGATACATTAGCGGGTGTCGACTATTTCTATGGCGTACCTGAATCCCTAACCAAAGATGGTGCCAGCGTCTATGTAGCGCAAGTATCAGCGACCAACAGCTCTGAAGTGCGTGGCGAGCAATTGCTAGCCCAAGTTGAAACACTGTTAGCCGCAACAGGGGCAAGTAAAGTGAATCTGGTCGGTCACAGTCATGGCGGGCCTACGGCGCGTTATGTTGCATCGGTTCGTCCTGATCTGGTTGCTTCGGTGACAAGTATTGGCGGTGTTCATAAAGGATCTAGAGTCGCTGACCTCGTGCGTGGAACCGTATCAGAAGGTTCAACCGCGGAAGGTATTGCGGTTAAGTTGGCTGGCGGATTGACTACGCTTATCAACCTATTATCTGGCGGAACGGATCTTGATCAAGATGGCCTTGCTTCCCTTGAAGCGTTGACCACTGAAGGTTCGCTTGCATTCAATCAGTTTTACCCTGAAGGCGTTCCGACGTCTGCGTGTGGTGATGGTGAATGGCAAGCAAACAACGGTGTTTATTACTATTCATGGACAGGATCTTCCACTTTTACCAACCTTCTTGATCCTACCGACGGAGCGATGACAATCCTTGGTTTAGCCTTTAACGAACCTAATGATGGGTTAGTGGGAGCATGCAGCGCGCATTTGGGCAAAGTGATTGGTGATGATTACAAAATGAACCACCTAGACGAGATTAACGGTTTATTGGGTATTCACCACTTGTTTGAGACCGATCCTGTGACGTTATATCGCCAGCATGCCAATCGATTGAAGTTGGCTGGTTTGTAGGCTGGACACCGTTTAATAAGAAAACAAGGAAAGTATAATGAAAAAGACCGCCATTTTGTCGATAACCACGATAGCCCTGATGAGCACAGCGGCGGTCTTTTTATATCTAAAAAAGGAAGAACCCAATACACATAATGACAACGAACAACGCGTCTCCTCATTGAAGGTTGCCTCTCAACAAGACACCGACATCGATAACGCATCAGCAAAAGACATGATGGAATATTTCGTGTCCGGTAATACCGAACTAACACTTGAAGATATTCGCGACAATGTGGCACAGCACTACGAGCAATCATCAACTGCCTTGGTTGATGAAGCACTGTTTGCCAAATATCTTGAGTATAAGTCGGCACTAACGTCGTTGGACGTGCAATTCGACACCACATCAATATCCGCTGAGGACTTACGCGCACTGAATCAAGCGTTGCTCGATCTCCAATCTCAATTCTTCAGTGAGAGCGAGGTAAGTATTCTATTTACCCATGACAACAGAATGAGGGAAATCGCTTTAGAAAAGTTACTTCTGAAGCAAGAAGGGCTAGACGAGTCGGAATATCAACAAAGGCTTGAGTCTTATCTATCTGAGCAGCCAGATTACGTTCAAGTCAGTCATCAAAATCAGGTATTACTCCCACAGCTATCCAGTTCAGAAGGTCTCGATGAACAGGGTAAATACTTAAAGAGAAGCGAACTTGTTGGTGAAGAAGCAACCCAAAGACTTGAAGCTCTTGATAAAAAAAGAGCGGCCTTTGAAGGCTCCTTAGAGGTCTACTTCGCAGAACGAAATGATGTTTTGAACGACTCAGCCCTCTCAGAAACCGAGCAACAAGAGACGATTGCGCAACTTCGGACTGAACACTTCCTACCAGAACAGCTGAGAAGGGTAGAAGCGATTGAAAGGATCAAAGCGGCTGAATTTGATCAGTAGTGTCTAAAAGCGAAAAACCAGCCATCATGGCTGGTTTTTTTTGTTTATAGGCAAGTTCTAAAGAGCATACAGCTTGAATCTGTTGCCTTGAACTTCGTACATTAAACCCTACACCTTAAAGTAATCCAACTGCTGCTTCTGTTGTTCAGCTAGGTTAGATAGCTCGTGGCTTGCTGCTGCCGCTTGGGTAATGCCGGTTACGTTTTGGCTTACTAGGCTGTAGATGTTTGAGATATTACGGTTAATGTCTGCAGTGACTTGGCTTTGCTCTTCTGCAGCAGAGGCAACCTGGGTGTTGATTTCAGTCATGTCGGTTACTGAGTTAGCAATACCTGAAAGGGCTGCACTTACCTCGCCCGAGAGCGTTTGGTTGTGCTCTAACATCGACAGTGAACTGCTCATGCTCTCATTAGCGTTGCCTGATTGAACCTGCAAGCCTTCGATGATCGCTTGGATCTCTTTGGTTGAATCTTGGGTTCGTGCCGCCAGCATTCGAACTTCATCGGCTACAACTGCGAAACCACGGCCACTTTCACCAGCACGAGCCGCTTCAATTGCTGCATTAAGCGCAAGAAGGTTCGTTTGTTCAGAGATGCTTTGAATTACTTCAATCACCTTACCAATCTGCTCTGAGTGCTCTTTTAGCGTGCCTACAACGTTTGCTGCTTCACTCAGCTGAATCGCCATTTGCTCGTTTGCTTGGTTGCTCTCATTAAACAAGCTCATGCTGTGTGTCGCCATCTCGTCAGCTTGCTTAGACGCTGAATCGGCTTGTACTGCGTTCTCGTTGACGTGTGCTGCTGTACTCTCAAGTTGGTTCACGGCGGAAGCAACTTGCTCCACTTCTTGCTTCTCTTGATCTGAGTTAACGCTTGATTGTGTCATTACAGCCGCTAACTCTGTCGACGCAGAAGCCACTTCGATACTTATTCGAGACAGCGAACTTACCGTGTCGCGCAATTGGTCAACGGATTTGTTTACATCTTGCGCAAGGCGCGAGATTTCGTTGTCGCCATACTCTTCGGCTTTAACCAGCAGGTTACCTTTTGCTACTTCGCGCATGGTTGCTTGAATATTGCTGATTGGCTTAACAATGATGCCAGCAAGCGTCCAACTGATGACTAATGCGATAGAAAGAATCGCTAGCAGGGCAATGGTCGCCGTATCCAGTGTGCTGGTGTGTTGCTGTCCATTGATGTCGACTTCTTGAGTCGCAAGCAGGTTCAGCTTCTTAGACAGAATGTTGATCGCTTGCACCATTTCATTACCCGCGTGACGGTATTGGTCGATTGCGATCTGGTAGCGGTTGTCAAAGTCAGAAGTGAGAACTGTGTTGCCGTGTTTAGCTCTTAATAGAGGAAGCATAGTGGTGCGAGAAAAGTCGACGTAGTGATTCATCGCTTTGCGCATTGCGGCTACTTCATCTTGCATGCCTGGTACGGTATCAAGTGAATTCAGTAGGCGAGTATTTTGGTCGCGTTTTTGATTTAGCGTTTCGACCAGTGTTTTAACGTCGTCAGGATTAAACAAGCTGTAGATCGCTTTGATACGCATGCCGTAGCTGTTGTCGACGATTTCACTGAGTTCTTCTTTATGTAAGATTAATTGGTCTGTTGCTGTTGATACATCTTTAAAAGCATTTTCCAGTTTGTCACCACCGATAATGACACCCGTCAAAAGTAATACGACAGAAAAGAGTACTGGAATGAGAATTTGTATTTTGATTGATAAGCCACTGAGAAGTTGGCGCATGTAATGTCCCTCTTTGAATAAATAAATGAGCAGAAGCAATTGTTATTATTGTAATTAGCAGGTGATTCTAACTTCTGAGAATGACAATTCAATCAGTAATAGATTCGATTTTGATATATGAGATGGATATTTGATAAATTTTGAATATTTATTGCACAAACAAGGCTTTAGCCATTTTTAAGGTAGGGTTATTTGACACAGAACCTTGTGTGGTATTAGGTAATAAAAGGGATGGCGAGATATTGAGTGGTTTGGCTTAAATAGGTTGGAATGAATATTCGGTGCCTATGAGTGAGGCCAATTGATTACTTCAAGGCTATTTGGTAGGGGGGAATAAGAAAATAAATTGTAGTTGTCATATAGGCTTCAATTAAGTGAAACACAACTGTCACATTCAGATTCTAAAGTGGGCACCGTTCAAGCAAAACAACATTACGGCAATAACGCCACTAAAGGAAATTTGTGATGAAAAAGACAGTTATCGGTGCAATCGCACTACTAGGCGCTCTAACAGTGAATACAGCTTCAGCTAAAGAAACTATCTCTGTAGTTGGCTCTAACAGTGCTTCTCCACTGGTTGAAGTTTTTGCAGAAACCTACATGAATAAAGGCGAACCAGTGTTCATCGAAATTCAAGCACCAGGTTCTTCTGCAGGCATCAAAGCAGCAAAAAATGGAAGTGCTGATCTTGGTATCTCTTCTCGTGACCTTAAAGAAGAAGAGAAAACAGCTGACCTGAAAGAGCTCGTTATCGCTCGTGACGGTATCGCAGTTGTTGTTAACCCAAATAACGAAGTATCTGCTCTTACAGCTGAGCAAATCACTTCAATCTACAAAGGCGACATCACTAACTGGAAAGATGTTGGTGGTGCAGACAAGCCAATCGTAGCAATCACTCGTGATACTGCATCTGGTACACGTGGTGCATTCGAAGACATCATGAAGCTTAAGAAGAAGATCGGCGATAAGAAAGTATCGGCTATCTCTCAGCGTGCACAAGTTGCAAACGGTAACGGCGCACTTAAAGTTTCTGTAGCAAGCAACCCATACGCTATCGGCTTTATCTCTCTTGGTACTGTAGACAACACAGTTCAAGCTCTAACTATCGACGGCGCAGAAGCATCAGTTGATAACGTTAAGAACGGCTCTTACAAAGTTGCTCGTCCTTTCCTAGTTCTTTACAAAGCAGGCGCTCCAACAGCTGAAACTCAACAATTCCTAGACTGGATGGTTGCAGACGAAGCTCAAGCTATCGCTGGTAAGAAAGGCTACATCACAGTTAACTAATCTTAACTGACTCAATCTTAATTATTGCTCAGCCTGCTTTAGGCTGAGCCTTTTCTTTCAACTTTGTTTATTTCGAGCTCTTTTTGAGCCACAAAGTTTGAGATTTTATATATGACCATCGCAAATAGTGAAAAGCTTATGAATACTGAAGCGACTCAAATCAATAAGCCAAGTCTGCGTGCTAAGAAGCGCATCGACTGGAGAGAAAGAATCTTCCACGGCTTGTTCTTATCGAGTGCTGTGATCGGCATCGTATCGCTAGCCGTTATCGCTTACTTTATCGTTGCAGAGAGTATTCCTGCATTCCAAGAGGCCGGTGTTTCTGGCATCGTTCTGGGTGTTGATTGGTTACCTCCAGCTCTATTCGGTGTTGCAACCATGATTGTTGCATCGATTGTTTCGACACTTGGCGCTGTAGTTGTTGGTGTACCGGTAGGTGTATTAACCGCTATTTTTATTGCTGAGATTGCTCCCAAGCGTCTTGCAGATATTATTCGACCAGCAGTTGAGCTTCTAGCGGGTATCCCGTCGGTAGTTTACGGCTTCTTCGGTCTAGTAATTATCGTTCCAATGATTCAGAACATTTTCCAAGTACCAGCCGGTAATACTATCCTGGCGGGTATCATTGTTCTGGGGATCATGATTCTTCCTACCGTTATCACGGTTTCTGAAACTTCGATTCGTGCTGTACCTCGTACATACAAAGAAGGTTCACTTGCACTGGGTGCTTCGAAAATCTACACGATTTTTAAGCTACTCGTTCCTGCTGCACGTTCAGGCATTATGACTGGTGTGATTTTGGGTATCGGTCGCGCACTTGGCGAAACGATGGCAATCATCATGGTTATGGGTAATGCGCCAGCAATGCCAGAAGGTATTTTGGATTCTGCTCGTACGCTAACAGCAAACATTGCAATTGAAATGTCTTACGCAAGTGGCGTTCACGCTAACGCGCTGTACGCAACAGGCGTTGTACTTCTAGTGTTCATCATGATGTTAAATGGTGCTCTACTTTATCTTAACCGTGAAAAAGCGAAGTAGGCGAGGATAAGTAATATGGATCGCGTAAAACTAAAACAAGCACGTCAAACCAAAGATAACATCCTAAAAGGTTTTATCTGGGCAGCTGCGGCTGTAACCGTTGGTTTCTTATTCTGGATTATTTGGTACATCTTATCGAACGGTCTGCAATACGTAGATTGGAACTTCATCACTGACGATTACACTCGTACTGGTGAAGAGCGTGGTATTTTCCCAATGATCATCGCCACGATCTACATGGTAATTGCATCGATTGCGGTAGCCGCACCACTAGGCATCATGACGGCGATATACCTAACTGAATATGCGAAAGTAGGTAGTCGATTGGTGAAAGTGATTCGATTCTGTACTGAGTCGCTAGCGGGTATCCCATCGATTATCTTTGGTCTGTTCGGTATGACCTTCTTTGTTTCGATTCTGGGTCTCGGCTTCTCGATTTTGTCGGGTGCATTAACGCTAAGTATCCTGATTCTTCCTGTAATTATTCGTACTACAGAAGAAGCATTGATGGCAGTACCACAAACTTATCGTGAAGGCTCATACGGCCTTGGCGCTTCAAAAATCTACACTATCTGGCGCTTGATCTTACCAAGCGCAATGCCAGGTATCTTAACTTCGGTCATTCTGAGTATTGGTCGTGTAATTGGCGAATCAGCACCTGTATTTTTAACAGCAGGTATGGTGGCACGTGTTCCTGAGTCGGTATTCGATTCTGGCCGTACACTAACGGTTCACCTATATAAGCTGACAACAGAGCTATTTACTATCGATGAGTGGAACCAAGCCTACGGCACGGCGACAGTCCTAATCGTATTGGTTCTCTTGATCAACATGGTTACAAAACTGATTGCGAGACGCTTCAACACGGCAACTTACTAAGCTCATTAGCCGGCTCAATAATAAAGAGAGCCCCCGTGATAAAGAAAGCGTCAAGTTAGACACGAATTTAAGAATTTAGAGATTACGAACATGAACAAATTTGATATTGAGAACCTAGATCTGTTTTACGGCGACAATCAAGCGCTTAAATCTATCAATCTGCCAATTCCAACTCGTCAGGTTACGGCACTGATTGGCCCATCAGGTTGTGGTAAGTCAACGCTACTACGTTGCTTGAACCGTATGAATGACCTAATTGAAGGCGTTACTATTAAAGGTAAGCTGGATATGGATGGCACAAACATCTACGGCAATATTGATGTGGCTGACCTACGTATTCGTGTAGGCATGGTATTCCAAAAGCCAAACCCATTCCCAATGAGCATCTACGAGAACGTAGCTTATGGCTTACGTGCTCAAGGCATCAAAGACAAGAAGCACATTGATGAAGTAGTAGAAAGCTCACTGCGCAGTGCAGCACTTTGGGATGAAGTAAAAGATCGTCTTAAAGCACACGCATTTGGCTTATCTGGTGGTCAGCAACAGCGTCTATGTATCGCTCGTACAATTGCAATGGAACCGGATGTAATCCTGATGGATGAACCTACATCGGCTCTAGACCCAATCGCGACACACAAGATTGAAGAGTTGATGGAAGACCTGAAGAAAGACTTCACTATCGTTATCGTAACGCACTCAATGCAGCAAGCGCGTCGTATTTCAGACCGTACTGCTTTCTTCCTAATGGGAGAGCTAGTCGAGCACAACGAAACGAGTGTTATCTTCAGCGAGCCAAAAGATGATCGCACTAAAGGTTACGTAAATGGTGACTTTGGTTAATTGATTATTTAAGTGCTGTTTTTGTCCTTTTAGCAAACCAGCGCGCTCACTGAAACGCAGGTTAGATAATCGATTTTACTTACAGAATTATCACTATAACTATAAGCGATGGAAGTTTTGCCCCACTCTAATGTGGGGCTTTTTTATGTTCTTAAAAAAGTCACAATGTCGATGAAATTTTGGGCAGAAAATCCCATTTTTGTCGTTCTTCTCATGCTTGTGATAATGTTAAAAGTGAAATTGCGACCCGCTTAACATCTCATTTTTAGTTACATTGATTGCATATCAATGCTTCGGTATTTTTGCTTCATTCTCAATAGCCAATGGACGGAAGCTGTGCCTGTTAAAGCCTTTGCAAAACAAATATCTGCTGCGCGCGACCATCGTTTATTGGCTGAATCTCTTTTTGACTATCTGGTTAAGGTACTCGCTCCTCAAGGGATTGGAATATTTGCGGAGCCGACGCCGGAGAGCGATTCGTTAGCGCTGTTCTCTTACGGCGAATTAACCTCATTATCGAGTTATCCTTCCACATTTTGGCCTTGGGTTGCCCAGTTCGATACCGCGGACGGGATGTTGCCTATGGCTATCAATACTTGTAAGTGGGAGCATATGAAGGTGCTCGGTGGAGAGTCATTCATCATGATGCTCGACAACGCGCCTGCCTGCAGAACTTATTTAATTGTTCAAAATTGCAGTGCTGAACAGATAAACCAAACTTTCGATCAAGATCTTGATGTTCTCCAACTCGCCGCAGCCCGCTGGCAATGCGTTCGTGCAGAAAAGAACGCTGCTATCGAGATTAAGCATCGGGATACCCGAGAGGCGCAGTACCTAGATGAAATTAAGCTTCGCGAATTGTTTGTCGAGAACATGAAGTTAGTACATCAGGTAGCGTTAGAGCTATCGAATCCAGAATCTTTAGACGTACTCTATAAAGCGTCAGTAGAAGCTGTACGTGACCGCTTAGGCTTTGATCGTGCGATCTTTATGTTGCTTGATATGAAAAAGCGGTGTTTTAGTGGAACTTACGGCACTGATGAACTGGGAAAAACTAATAGCGAGCATCATACTCAATACGACTTACATCAGCTTGAAGCGGAGTATATAGAGGCTCTGTCTGACAGCCACACCAACTTGGTTATTATTGAACAAGCGCCTCTATACACTGAAGGCAAAGTGGTTGGACAGGGTTGGAATGGTATGTTGATCTTACGAGAAGGGGATAAACCTGTCGGCTGGATCGCCATGGACAACTACATTCACCGTTCGCCAATTACCAATTACCAAAAGCAGATGCTTGAATCGTTCGGCTCTCTGCTTTCTCAAATCTACATTCGTAAACGCCAAGAACAGAACATACGTATGCTGCACTCGAGCATGGTTGAGTTGTCTCGCTGCGATAGTGTCAGTGAGGTGTGTAAGTCTGCAGTAAGTTTTGCTATTCAGCACTTAGGTATTGACCGATTGGCGGTTTTTCTTACCGATAAGAACTGTAGCTACATGCAAGGTACATGGGGTACAGATATTAAAGGTGACATTGTTGATGAATCCTATTATCGCTCTGAGCTAGTGGAACGTGACATTGTCGCTGCGGCTCGTGCTTGTCCTAACCAAGTTGCATTTGAAGAGTCGGTCCCTATTTATCACGATTTCAATATTGTCGGAGTCGGTTGGACCGCAATGACGATGCTCACCACTAATACGGGTGAGCCGATTGCGTTTATTGCCGCTGATAACTTGCTAACACGCAGCCCTTTAACTTCTCAATTGCGCGAAGTGATTCGTATATTTGCCTCTAGCCTTGCTGAGGTATTGCAAAGAACCATGGCTCAAGAGGAGCTCAAAAAGCTCAATGAAACGCTTGAACAAGAGGTCAGCAAACGCACTCAAGAGCTAGAGTTGGCTAATGAGCAATTGGATATCATTTCTAAACTAGACCCGCTGACGCGTCTTGGAAACCGTCGTATGTTGTCTCAGGTTTTAGATGATCTCAATTGTGATGATCAAGGGGCATTTGCCACAGAGGATGAAGTCACGTTTGGACTGATTCTTGTCGACCTTGATCACTTCGGTTTGTACAACAGCGTCTATGGCCATACTGAAGGGGACGCGGCACTGCGGACCATAGGTAAGATACTTAATGCTCATGTTCATAGCGATAAGGAAACGTTCTGCCGTATAGGCGGAGAAGAGTTTATGTTGTTGATGATCGGCACCAATCACTCTGAGACTAAGCTGCGAGCAGAGTCGATCAGGAAATGTATTGAAGAGGCGAAGATCCTCCATTGTGAAAGTAGCACTAGCCCATATTTAACCGCGTCTGTCGGTTATGCGTCGATAACCTCTGATCAGCACCAGTTCGATTTTGACCTGCTTTATGGCAAGGCAGATAAAGCCCTGTATCAAGCCAAAGACTCAGGGCGAAATAGAATCGTTTCAGCATTGAAGCGAAAAAAGGTCGCGGTTTCAATTTCTTAGCACAGTACTTTTTCTTCCTATCTTAGAACGAATGAAGCCGTGATGCTCACAAGGTGGTCGTCACGGCTTTGTTATTTTAGAGTTTTGCTAGTTAATTAAAGCGTTTCTAGTGAGCTTTTACGCGTTTTGCTAGAAACTCGCTTTGGCTTCTTAACCGCTTTGATTACTTTAGAAGGAGCCCATGATGGTTTTGTCGAGCTAGCTTCACCATAGAGACTCTGGTTTAGCTTACTTAGCTCGGCTTCAACGACGTCTAACGTCTCATCGCTCAAATCTGGGTTTTCAGCTTTCCACTGTTCAAACAAGGTTCTTGTCATCACACCATCTTTCGTTTTTAGAGCTTCAATAAGCGCTTCTGCTGTATCTGATTGACGTTCAACAGTGTGTGTTGGTTTTGTCGTTACATCGCGGCGTGACCAGAAGTAGAAAGTCATCACTGAGCTAATCAACCACAAGGCTGCGAATAGCGCGGCGAGATAAGGCCAGAACCCCGGACTATCAACAGTCACAACCGTTGGGCTTACTTGTTGGGCTGGTGGTGCTGTAACCGGTGGTGTGCTAGACGTCGCACGGTCACTTGCTTTTACCGCTAACTCTAGCCCAAGCGCTTTACTGGTTTCTTGTGATTGTGAGTCTGTGTTAAACCAAGCTTGAGAAACATCAGGAAGAGAGATGCTTCCTGATTCCTTAGGGATTAGTACCTGCTTATAGACAACGACAGCATCACCGGATTGGGTGGTGCCAAATTGCGGTTTTTCTTCATAAACACGCACCGTTTTAGGGTAGGTGATGTTCAGTTTTGGTAACTGATGTTGGGTCAAGTTACTGGCTGTCATAGTAATGGTTCGAGTTAGAGAATCACCCGCTTCCATTTCAATCTTCTGCTTGTCGCCACCTAAAGCATTGCCATCCGTCAGTTCATTACCTTGGCTGTCTGACCATTGTTGTATCAGCTTAAAGTTTGATGTTGGTAACCACTCACCTTGGTAGCCTTTTGGTACTGGATTCACTGTGACATCTAAGGTTTCAACAGGCGTGTTCAGTTGGAACAGACGCGTTGTGCTGGAGTTGTTGGTTGAGTAAACAACAGCACCGGTTAACTTTGGCCCTTGAAGCTGAAATTGTCCTGCTTGCTGTGACGATATATGGAAAGATTGCTGAACAACTGTGACTTCTTGTCCATTGAGGACATCTTGAAATTGCTTCGATTCACCAATAGGTTCCACATCTAAGCTCTGCGAGCTCGGTGGCGCTATTTTAGGATCTTGCAGTCTTCTTGGGTCAGCTTTAATTATCAGTTTTACATCCAGCTCAGCGACTTCTTGTGGGTACAGCGAGTCTTTACTCAGATTAAGCTGGAACTCAGCCATATCATGTTGAGTAGGTGCAGCTTTATTAACGGCAACATTGATGGTGATTGGCTTGGTTTTTGCCCCTTCAATATCGAAGCTAGGAATCTGAACCTTCCCCAAACGCAGTGGCGCAAGGCTGACGTTCCATTCACTTGACACCGAACGGCTGCCATTGACGATTCGCATCGACGACCCAAAACTTGGTGTGCCAACATAGAAGTCCTGTTGGAGCGCCTTTAGATCTAAAGCATCAGAAGAGACCTTTTCATCAGTCGCGACTCTAAGTAGAAATACTTGGTCTTTGGTGACACTGTTTTGTGAAACGCTCGCTACGGCAGTAGCCGCCAATGCAGAAAAGGACGAGAAAGCTCCTAACGCCAGCGTTAGGAGTATGGATAAAAATGGCTTGTTAAGAAATCGCATGGTTACCACTTTTTGTTCTGGTTGTTAGGAGCACTTTTTTGTCGTGCTTGTAAAATCATTTGCGCTTTAAGCAGCTGGCTTGGGTCTCGTGCACTCTCGACTTGCTCAAGCTTTCGCATATCAGGATCGCTCGACATAGGTTGACCTGATACTTGTGCTGCAGCTTGTTGAGTGTTGTTATCACTGTCTTCCTTAGCAGCCTCTTGAGCAGTCTGAGATGCAGAGTCATCTTTGTCCTGTGACGGCCTACCTGCTTGATCCGCTTTGTTTTGTTGCACAGCTTGCTTGTCGTTTTCTTCATCCATCTTGGAATCAGAGCGGTTATCAGCTTGGCTTTGGTCAGTATTCTGATCTTGGTTTTCACTTTGATCTTGGCTGCCGCTTTGACTTTGCGACTTGCCATTGTCAGCAGAGCTTTGTTGTTGATCCTGCGAGCTTTGCGAAGAATCATTTTGCTGACCTTGCTGACCTTGCTGACCTTGCTGACCTTGCTGACCTTGCTGACCTTGCTGACCTTGCTGTTTTTGGTCTTTCTGGTCTTTGGATTCAGAATCGCCTTGCTGTTGCTGTTGCTGTTGCTGTTGCTGTTGCTTCTGGGCTTGTTCGACGACCTCTAAGTTCTTCTTAGCATAAGTATGTTCAGGGTTGCTTTCGAGAATACGTTGATACTCTTCAATTGCTTGGTCGTACTTGCCTTGCTTTGCTTGTGCATTGGCGAGGTTGTAGCGAGCATTTTCGTCAGTCAAACCTTGTAGTGTTTGTTCTGCAGCTTCGAAGTCACCCGCTTTGTATTGTGAGATGCCTTTCCACTCTTGTTGTTTGAATTGTTCAGCTGCCTGCTGGAAGTTCTCATCTTGATATAATTGATAACCCACCTGATCATCGGTTTTCCAAGGATTCGCAAACGCAGTATTCGGCTGGCTGAACGATACAAGCACAGCTAGGCCACACCAAATAACCCCTTTTCGAAATAGCCCAAGGACAGGAAGTAACAAAAATGGCAATAACCAGAAACCATTGTTCACTCTGGTATTGAGCGAGTTATCGGTTTTAGTCACTTCTGATGTTGTAGCAATTCGGTCGAGATAACTTGCGATGTGTTCAACGTCTGAGTTATCAAATTGTACCTCAGTGAATGTGCCTCCAGAGCGACGAGTCAGGTCGCGCATATTGTCTACGTTGGTTTTCGCAACCACGGTTTGTCCTGCGTCGGTTTGTAACATCGAACCTGTAGGTAACGAGATCGGCGCGCCGCTTTCCGTGCCTACAGCCAAGACTGACAACGTCCAATTACTACCAGAGAGTAGCGAGTCGATATCTTTCTTCTCTTGACCATCAATATCATCAGCAATCAGTACCAGATCGCCTTGGTAGATATGAGCGCGAGTCATCATCTCAATCGCAAGCTTAACTGCCGATGCTGCATTGCCGCCTTGGAAGGGCATGATATCTGGTGATAGGTTGGGTACGAGGTTCTTGATGGTATTGATGTCTGACGTCAAAGGACTAATGGTGTAAGCATCTCCGGCGTATGCCACCATTCCAGTTAGGCCTTCTTTCCATAACGAAAGCAGATCCAGAGCCTTGTATCGCGCCTGTGTTAAACGGTTTGGTTTAATGTCAGTGGCATACATAGACATCGACATATCCATGATCACAACTCGCGCCTGTGTTTTTTCAAAGCTTGGCTGTTCATTGTTTTCAAAGCTGGGACCGGCTAGTGCGATGACACCGACTATCCACCAAATACCAAAGTAAGTACTACGGTTTTTCGATGGCTTGCTTGATTCTGGTGCCAAGTAGCGAGCGATATGAGAGGCCAGTAATTCTTGTTTAGATTGTCTCTTGCTGAGCCACCAAATTGCGGGCAGCATGGCAAGCGCTAAGAACCAATATGGGTAGATAAAAGTAAAGTTAGACATTGTTTCTCCTAATGGCTAACAGCATAAATGCGAAGAACATTGCCGCCGACAGTGGCCAGACAAACCACTCTTGTTGTGGTCGCCAGATCTTAGTGGCGTTCGTCACGGGTTCTAATTGGTTGATGGTGTCGTAAATCGTTGCCAGCTCTTTGCTGTCACGCGCTCGGAAGTACTGACCACCAGTGCGTTTGGCGATTTCCATTAGAGTACGCTCATCCAAGTCTTGAGCGGTATTGACCTTACGAGTCATGAAGAACTCTTTGACCATCATTTCACCCGCACCGACACCTACGGTGTAAATCGTCGCGTTGTATTTCTTAGCAATATCCGCGGCTTCAAGTGGATCTAATACGCCCGCGGTATTGCTGCCGTCACTGAGTAGAATCATTACACGCTGAGGGGCATCGCTGTCGACGAAGGTTTTGGTGGCAAGGCCGATACCATCACCGATCGCAGTTTGAGTACCGATAAGCTTTAACACCGCTTGATTGAGCTGTTGTGAAAGCGTGTCTCTATCTAACGTCAGTGGCGTCTGCAAGTAGGCGTGATCAGCAAATAGCACCAATCCGACTCGGTCGCCTTTGCGGCGTTCAATAAAGTCACTCAATACATGTTTCACCGCAGATAAGCGATCGATGTATTCGCCATTGAATTGCATGTCTTCTTGGCTCATCGAGTAGGAGAGGTCGACAACCAACATCAAATCACGGTGTTTCGGCTGAAACTCAACCGGTTCACCGTACCAAACTGGGCGTGCCATGGCCGTTACCAATAAAAGCCAGATGATGACCGACAAGGCCTTGGGTAAGCGACTGCTCGGCGTTTTGGTATTGCTGTCCTCGGGCAGAAATGGAAGCCTTAGGGCATTGTTCGATTCTGCCTTAGGAGAGAACAAGTAAACGAGAAACGGCAGTGGTGCGAGAAAAAACATCCACCACCAAACGAATTCAATATTTAGAATGCTCGTGTTTAAAAGATCAGTCATGGTTACCTCGCTTTGGAGGAAGGGCTTTACGAAGCCATGTTTCGCAGTCATCAACCAATTGCTGCTGAAGCTTGCGCTGATCGTCATTCATTGAAGTTGGATCTTGATAAAGCGACTGTTGCCACTGGGATTGCTTTTCTACAAACAACGGCTTTTTTAGTTGTGCGTCTAAGAACTTCAACCAATCATCACCCGCTAGGCCTGCTACTTTCTCACGTGGGAAATAGCTCAATGCTGCCTGACGAAGGATGCGTTGTGCTTCGCTCGGAGATAAGCGATTTGAGGACTGACTATTACAGAAGTAAGACAGCGCTTCTTGCTTCGCCTGTTGATTGCTTTTTCTGCGTTTGAGAATAAAAAACACCAAGGCAATAAGGATAATGGCTGTGATAATTACGGCCCACCAACCCCATGCTAGAGGCCACCATGTCGGTGCGTCTGGCGCAATAGCCGGGCTTAAATCTAAGGGCTGCTTCATGACTGAGATCCTGATATCTGACTCATCAATGGTTGTGCACTCGACAGCGAGCTATAGGGTATCGCGAGAGATAAGCCCAACTGTTGTAGCTGCTGCTTCTTTAGTGAAAAAGCGTGGTTGAGTTTTTGCTTCTCTTTATTGGAGGAGAAATTAAACCATTGGGTTTTATTGCCATCGGTGATCTGTTTTGAACCTTTGAATGCAGTAACACCTTGTTCTAATGGATCGTAAAAATGAACCAAGCGAACTCGATTATGTCGACGTATTTGATTGATAAGTGAGTAATTACTTTCGTTATAACGGACGAAATCACTGAGCATAATGATATCGCTTCCTTTCGGGCAAAGCTGGTGAAGAGATTTCAGCCCATGCTCGAAGGTTGTGTCGCTGTTATTGCCTGGGTTGGTCAGCGCTGCGTTATTGATTCCTATGACTTTTTGTAAAATACGTAGCGGAGCATGGTTGCTAGCACTGGGTTTAATCTCAATGATCTCTTGGCCAGTATCTATCACTGCGCCAATACGGTCTTTTTGAGCGACGGTTAACCAGCAAAGTTGGCTGGCAAAGTGCGCGAGTTGAACCGATTTAAGTAACAAGGTTGAGCCGAAAATCATACTGCTCGACAGATCTAAGAACAAAATCACAGGCTGTTCTCTTTCTTCAGAAAACAGTTTGGTATGCGCCTTGCCTGTTCTCGCCGTGACGCGCCAATCAATGCTGCGGATGTCGTCGCCCGCCTGATATTGACGAACCTCAGAGAAATTCATCCCGCGACCTTTACGATTGCTCTCGTGTTGACCGTTTAGTTGCGACCACAGGCTCTTGGCTGGAGGCAACCAGCGAACAGACTGCGCTTTGTATTGCAGCAGTTCGTCTAGATTTAACGTGACACCGTCACTATGGTTGGGTAATTGATTATTCATGCGCTTATCCCTATGCGCTACCAACCAGTGATATAAGGTGTGCGATCACTTGGTTTGCAGTGACCCCTTCAGCTTGTGCGTGGTAGCTACGAAGCAGGCGGTGGCGCAATACAGGGAATGCCATCGCTTGAACATCTTGTGGAGTAACATAGTCGCGGCCAGCAAGCCAAGCGTGAGCGCGGGCACAACGGTCTAACGCGATGGTTGCACGCGGGCTAACACCCATGTCTAACCATTGATCAAGTTGGTCGCTGTATTGTTTAGGTTGGCGAGTCGCCATTACCAGTCTGATTATGTACTGCTCAATGGTGTCTGCCATGTGAATGCTGAGCACTTCTTGGCGAGCTTCGAAGATAGTTTGTTGAGAAATAGGCTCTGGTTGAACAGGTTGATTGCCTTGCGCTTCGCCTCTGTTTAGGCGCAAGATCTCCAGCTCACTTTCCATGTCTGGATAAGCCACTTCTAAATGCAGCAAGAAACGGTCTAATTGAGCTTCCGGCAGCGGGTAAGTGCCTTCTTGCTCAATCGGGTTTTGCGTTGCCATCACCAAAAAAAGATCAGGCAGAGCATAGGTTTTTCGACCAGCGGTCACCTGCTTCTCAGCCATAGCTTCTAGCATTGCGGCTTGCACTTTCGCCGGAGCACGGTTGATCTCATCCGCTAGAATAAGCGAGTTAAAAATCGGGCCCGATTGGAAAGTGAACTCTCCGGTTTCTGGACGGAAAATATCGGTACCAGTTAGGTCGGCAGGCAATAGGTCAGGGGTAAATTGAATACGGTGAAAATCTCCCTCGACACAGTCAGCCAGCGACTTTACTGCGCGGGTTTTTGCCAACCCCGGAGGCCCTTCAACAAGGATATGACCATCTGCCAGTAAGGCGATCATCAATTGTTTTACGAGCTCTTGCTGACCAATGATTTGAGACTCTAGGTAGTTTTGAAGGATTTCGAAGTTATTTTTATGCATTTTTGGACTCTCTGGGGGCCATTTGATTCTTATTTTGAGTATTGGTCACTTATTAATAGGAAAAAGTTCCAGTACATCTACGTAATTTATTTTTCCAAAAATGGAATGATTTACAAGTGTTTAGCCAAAGTACAGTTAAGCCCAACGGTTTTACCATAGTCAGACTTAAAAGGCGTGCTTTAGTGTTAACCAAAAGTTGTCGTCTTCATCGGTATTTATCGCCATGCTCGTTTCCTTAGTAATGTTGTGGCCAACTTGGGTGACGAGTTCAAACAAGCGAATCTTTCGTCCATTTACGCTGTAGGTATATTGAGGTACCAAATTGACGAACCAGTTGTCGGCGACTTGCCAGCGAATAAAGGTATACAAGGTCACGATCGACGTATCTGGAAATAGTGTTTTTTGAGCTTTCTTATCGTCTGTCCAGGTTTCGCCGTATAAAAGGGCTGGGTTGATCCTAAGGTTATCTGAGATAGGGATTATCTGGATGGCGCCAACAGAAGCTCGGTTAACGGGAATCGCATTGGCGTTGTTGCGCTGCATATCGACAAACAACCCTGTTCCACTTTGTTTATAGATAGAAAAATGGCGTAGATGTACGGTTTCAAAATCGTCTTTAAATTGAATGAAGCTGTTGTGACCCAATACACTGTCGGGGCTGTTGAATCCAAATTGCGCGATGGCACCATATCCGTTGGTCCCTGTTCGTATTCCCAGAAACGAGCTCAGCGCGGTAGGATCGTCTAGGTCTTCTATTTGTTCTTGTCCTTGCTCTGGTTTTAGTTCTGGTTTGAGTTCTTCTGTTTGCGCTGCTTGTGCCGGTATAAGAAAAGACATGAGCGACAACAATGATAGTAGTTTAAGTAGCATGGCAACCTCAGAAAATAGATGGTATTCGGTCATAGATGGCAGGCGGGGAACCTGCCATTTCATAGTTTTATTAATTGGTTATTCAGCTGGAAAGGACTATCCCGAGCAAGGGATCATCAGCTCGAAGTTGTTGGTCGTCGTGTAGAAAGTTCTTGGGTAGTATTCCCCCATCACCGGGGCGATATCTTTGTCTTGCTGGATGTTTTGGATGGCGTGGCTAAACTCCGGCGCTGCGAGCATGTGACGGATTTGAACAATCGATGCATCTTCATCAATAATGCCATCACCATCGTCTGCCATTGGTAACCAACCTACACCACATTGGGCAAAAGCGTTACGTGGCCTGTCGGCGGCGCGACTCACGGCGACAGTGTAATACCCGTCTTTGTCCACCGGAATAGCTTCATCGTAAAGGCAGTCGTTGACTTTGGTTACAGCGAAGCCTTTATTCGAGCAGACCGACCAATAACGAAGGTCACCTTTGGTCATCTTTTTAACGCCATGGAAAGTTTTTGGCGTCACAGGTGCTTTCGCTCTGAGGACAAATACAGGGCCATGTTTGCGATTGACGACGGTTCTAATGTAATTGTTATCAAGATTGGGGTAGAAGCCACCCGTGCTACGGCGAGCTTCAGGATTGACTTTCCCAGTGTAAATACCTAACAAGCTTTCTCGGTCGAGTTGAATGTGCCAAGTCGATGGGTTGGTCGCGGGGAAGCCTGCTGGCTTGTTGGGTTGTGACACCAGTTCTCGATATTTCTCTACAGGGATCCCCAATGCATTTAATTGAGCTTTTAACGGTTGTGTACTTTGCAGAGAATCACACGCTTCTTGCCCGCGAAGTTCCTTTCCTGAGGCTAGAGTGACGACTGGCTGAGGTAATGCTGTATTCCCTGTGCCATCACTGTTTTCGTCTTTTGCGTAGATACGGTAAATGATCACTTGCTGATTAGCTGAAGATTTCGGCGTGTGCAGTTCATCCATTTCAGCACCGTCACGTATTTGGCCTGCGGTGTAATCAGTTTTTGGTTGAGAGTCGAGAATATTGACTTGATAGCTTCTAAGAACGCTGTCGCGCTGGCTGCCTTCTCTGAAAGGGTTCACGCTGCTGTGGCTGGGTTTTATCATATAGTCGGGTAAAGATTGCACCGGCCTTCCACGGTCATCATAGCTAATGAACGACATGTAGCGAGAATGTGGGAATTGCCCTTCTAACCTGAGCTTGGCACCATCAGGTACAGTAAAAGCTGATCCCCAATACTTAACTGCTGCATCGGGGTAGGCAACGTTGATATACGGGTCAGCAGAGACGGGACCATAACGGAAGAAGCACGTTCTTTCTCCTGGGATCCCTTCAAATTTATCATTGGCTGCTGAGACAGAACTCCAGCTAGCGCAGGTAATTAAAACTGTTGCTACAGAGCCTTTAAAGAGCCAACGACTCAATGTATTTACGCATGGCATTTGCATTTTTTAATCCTCTTTTCACGACCTTGTGGTGTTTCCTAATACTTATATTTGATTAATTGTTAATTTTTCTGTAACAATTAATTAACAAGCTATCAGGAGCGAGTTGAGAACAATGTGTAAAATCTTACATTCTAGTTTCGTGCCTACGATGAGTAGTGAAGAACAACATTCGATGCTGGAGACGGTGTTAAGAAATGATCCCACGCTAAATCAGTTAGACCCGAAGGCTATTGAGGAAATAGTTGGAGCCGCAAAAATAGAAACCTATAAGGTTCCAACATTGCTCAATTCCGCCTATACCGCTGTCGATACCATGCGACTTGTCGTTAAGGGACACATTGAACTGATGAGTTACAGTGAAAGTGGCGATGAGGCGTGCATTGCCATGCTAGGTCCGAGCAGTTGGCTGACATGGATAGGGTGTTTTGAAGACCAACCGACGAATCTCAATTTTTACTCTTCATCTGATGCGATTGTCGTCGCCATTCCGGTCAAAAAAATGAGAGCTATCGCTGACCGTAACCCTCAACTTTATAAGATTGCGATTCGAGAAATCAGTTTTCGATTCCGGCTCTTGATGGAGTGGACGACAGAATCTGTGCTTCTCAAAAATGACTATCGCGTAGCTAAATTACTTCTATTGGTAAGCCGTTTGAATGGGGCTCCTAATGAGTTAAATCCAATCTTGTATACCCAAGACAAACTTGCCCATCTATCTCGATGTACCCGTCAGACACTGAGCCGTTCGCTCCAGTTGCTAGCGAAGGAAGGCATGATTGAAATAGGTTATCGCCGTATTGATATCATCAATCAAGACAAGCTAAATACATTCATTCTGGAAGGGTTAGCTAGGTAAATATGGCGTCACGCATAATGAATTTGAATAAAGCTAAATAATCATATTTCCTGATGGATGATACTCCAAGGTTAAATAATTTAGTTGTTACATCATATTTGCAATTTTTTGAGAGAAAAGTCTCTAGTTTTATTGGTTGTGGCCGATACATCACTCAGATTGTGCATTGCTGTTGGCGTGCACTAAAAAGTCCTGTTCAGGGTATACCGATAACGAGCTATTCTTTTTAAAGGTCCCAATATGTTTAAAACTAACTCTCTGAGTATCAAGCAAAAAGTTGTACTTGGAATTACCTTCGCGGTTCTTGCATCAACAGTTATTGTCGGCGCGATGGCGCAACAGCAAGCAAGAGATGTACTAAGTCATCGATTGATCGATATTGAACTTCCAGGAATGCTGGAGCGAATCAATGGTGAAATTGACCGAGAAGTCTCTCAGCTATTACTAGCGGCGGAGCAAATTGCTTCAAATGAATTTATTTCTGATGCTATCCAATCGACGGATCGCGATCCGGCACTAGAAAATAAACTGGTTAAACAGCTGAACAATGTTCGCAACCAATATCAGTTGAATGATGCCTCAGTGGCGAACCGTCAAACTGCATATTACTGGAACCAAAACGGATTCTTGCGTCAGCTAAACCAACAACAAGATGGTTGGTTCTTTGGCTTTACTCAATCTGGTCAGCCAACCATGGTGAGCATGTTCCAAGAAGCTAATGGCGAAGTGAAGATGTTTGCTAACTACCAACAGCCTTCTGGTTTGGCGATGTCAGGTCTATCAAAGTCGATGGATGACATGGTTAACCTACTCAATGGTTTTAAGATTGAAAATACAGGCTTCGTATTCTTAACCGATAGCCAAGGTGATGTTCAAATTCACCGTGAACGCTCACGCAGCGATTCTTCACTTCAACAACTTTACGGCCCTCAAGCAAGCCAGTTACTGAACAAGTCAGGCTTTAACCTAATTACTACTGAAAGCCAAGGCCAAGAGCTGTTTGTAGCGAGCTTGTATGTGTCCTCAATGGACTGGTTTGTTATTGGTGTTGTTCCAACTAATGAAGTATTTGCAGAGCTAGATGAGACAGCGCAAAAGATGCTGATCATGACTGCGGTTGTGGCGTTAGTCTTTATCCTAATGGGCGTAGTGCTAGCAAATAGCATCACCCAGCCGATTAAGCTATTGGCTAAGCGTTTCGGTGACCTTGGCGAAGGTGATGGCGATCTAGCACAGCGTATCGAAGTGAAAGGCAACGATGAAATTGCACAGCTTTCAAAGGGCTTCAACGGATTCATTGAAAAGATTCACGAGTCGATGAAAGAGGTGTGTTCGACAAGCCAGGCGCTTCAAGTGGCAGCAGAGAGTGTTTCTAATAAAGCGCATATTACTCACGACAACAGCCAAGAACAGCGTGACCAAACGCTTCAAGTAGTTGCTGCAATCAACCAAATGGGTATGACAATCAGCGAGATTGCATCGAACGCGGCAACCGCAGCAGAAACGGCAACTCAAGCTTCAGGTAATACGGAAGTAGGCCGTTCTGTGGTGAACAAAGCAAAAGACGCGATCAGTCGTTTGGCGCAAGATATTGAAAGCACGGGTCAGGTAGTAGAGCAACTGGCTTCTACAACTCAAGACATCGGTTCTATTCTGGGTGTTATTCGTGATATTTCAGAGCAAACTAACTTACTCGCATTGAACGCAGCGATTGAAGCAGCCCGAGCCGGTGAGCAAGGTCGTGGTTTTGCGGTTGTAGCTGATGAAGTTCGTAACCTCGCAAGTCGCACAGCAGATTCAACGGAAGAGATTCAGAAGATGATCAACCAACTACAAAGCGATGCGAAAGATGCGGTAACGGCAATGAGTGCAGGTAAAGTGATTACCCTTGAAGGTGTATCAGCATCGGATGAAGCGGTAGACGTGCTGGGGGGTATTTCAGATCGTATCGTTGATATCACTGACCGTAACACACAAGTGGCAACGGCAACGGAAGAGCAATCAACCGTTGTTCACACCATCAACCAGAACATTGAAGAGATCAACGCGATTAATGAAGTGACAACGGGCACGGCTGAGCAACTTGCAGAGGCGAGCCAAGAGCTTCGAGACCTTTCTTCTCGCCTAGATAAGATGGTTGGTTCATTTAAGCTTTAATCTCTTTAAGCTGTAGCATGGCTTAGAAAGGGACACAGACGAAGAGCTGGATTCATTTAATCGTGAATCCAGCTCTTTTTATTTAGGGGCTTGTTTTCTTCTAACTGGCCTTAGCTTGATCTGGTTTCGGGCTTTGCACTTAATCGCTCTAGCATCATAGAGCGTAAATGAGTAAAATCTGGTTAGGTTTAATATTTAGGTAAGTATCATGAGCGATTTTGAAAAAGAACTAGAGCAGATGACTCAAGAGATGGGCGATGAGCCTGAGGTGAAACTGCCATCACTTGAAGAGCAAAAAGCAATTGTTGCTGAGTTCAAGCGACTAGAAGCGGAAGGCAAACTAACACCAGAAGTGTTAGAAAAGCATTTTGGCCAGTTCAACAAAACAAGTGATACGCCAATCCATTAAGTTGATTTAGGCAGGTCTTTTGTCTGAAAGAAGTGATATTAGCGGTTGGGTTTATTGCCTGACTAACAGATAAAGGTCTAGCAGTTGCTAGGCCTTTTTTATTGCAGCTAGCTCAAGAAAAATGGTTGATTCACGAACGATTCAATGTAAGTAAAATTGTCTCCAACACATAAAAAATCCCCCTTACTGAGTAAGAGGGATTCGATATGGGCAAGTTATATCCTAAAAGGCTAAGCGATTAGTCTGTGCCATACTCTTTGTACAAACGACGACATGCGCGGCCATCGCTGTGGAATAGGTGACAACGGTGCGCTGGAATACCAATCGCCAACTTGTCACCAGATTCGATTGTTAACGTGTCTGGCTGGCGATAGATAACGTCAGCATCGGCACTTTCAAGGTTTAGGTAAACCTGAGTTTCGTTACCTAGCTTCTCAACCATCATCACTTCAGCTTCAATTGTCGCGTCACCTGCTTCAGCAGACATCAAGTGTTCAGGGCGAATACCCAGCGACATACGATCGCCAGCATTAACCGTCGTCCCGTCAACAGGAATCCAGAAAGTCATACCGTTAGAAAGCTGTACCAATACGCGCTCTGCTTCAGCTTGCTCAATGTGTACCGACATGAAGTTCATCTTCGGTGAACCAATAAAGCCAGCAACGAAACGGTTTTGAGGGTAGTGGTAAAGGTCAAGCGGCTTACCGACTTGAGATACATAACCACCATCAAGAACAACGATCTTATCCGCCATTGTCATCGCTTCCACTTGGTCGTGGGTAACGTAGATCATGGTACAACCCAGTTGACGCTGTAGCTTGGTGATTTGCGAACGCATTTGAACACGTAGTGCAGCATCTAGGTTTGATAGAGGCTCATCAAGTAGGAATACGTTTGGTTGAGAAACCAGAGTACGACCAATCGCAACACGTTGACGCTGACCACCAGAAAGCGCTTTAGGTTGGCGCTCAAGAAGGTGACCAAGCTGAAGGATTTCTGCAGCATGTTCAACGCGTTTGTCGATCTCAGCTTTATTTGCGTTTGCTAGCTTCAGACCGAAAGACATGTTGTCGTATAGGTTAAGGTGAGGGTAAAGCGCGTATGATTGGAATACCATACCCACACCACGCTTTGACGGTTCAACGTCATTCATGCGCTGGTCGCCAATGTACAAATCACCAGACGTAATGTCTTCTAGACCTGCGATACAACGTAATAGCGTCGATTTACCACAACCTGATGGTCCTACGAATACTACGAATTCACCTTCGTTGATGTCTAAGGTTACGTCCTTAGAAATCTGTACATCACCATATGATTTATAAACGTTTTTTAACGTGACACTCGCCATCTAGCTTGTCCTCGATCGATCAAATTTTAAGTTTTACTGCTTATCATTATAAGAAATTTTTGGGTCAGCAGTAACTGTAGGAATTGGTAAGTATTGAGTGAGTAAGAAAAAAGTGGGTGAGACTTGGCTTCTTTAACCAAGCCCACCCGTCATAGCCAAACTGATGCCCATTTCCCCCACATCCAGCTAAACCTCCCCCGTGATTCAATCACAGATTTAGCTCGATGCTAATAATAAGACACCAGCGGGCAGTGAAGCCAACTAAATGAATAATGCGTCAACGCATAACACTTGCTGGTAAAGGGTTCTTACTATCCACTCTTGGATGAATGCAGTTTCGGTGAAATGGCGTAAGGGTACATCCTCCTAATGGAAAATTAACTAGGGGGAGTAGGAGGGGAGGAGTAGATATACAGGGTTATTAATAATTGGCGATCCAGTTCAAATAAATCCACCACATAACGGTGATGTTGATCACGATGACTATGCGTTTTGTGATTGCAGTCTCTAATCTGACCGGATGGCGATCACGAATTTAAGCCATAATAGCTAGGGCGTAGTGGCTAGGATGATGAGCTAGGGTCTGTTTTCTCAGATCATAACCTCCGAAAACTGGCTCGTCTTGGTAGATGTGCCCTACGTATAAATATAAAAAGGATATTCACATGAAAAACGCTCTAAGCGCTGTAGCTCTAGGTACAATAGTTGCTCTGGGTTCTTTTGGTGCAAATGCTGCTATCGAAGAAGGACAACTAACAATCTGGGTAGGTGGTGACAAAGCTTATGAAGGCATGGCTGAAGTAGGTAAACGCTTCGAAGAAGATACTGGTGTTAAAGTAACCGTCGCTTTCCCTGACAAGCTAGAAGAGAAATTCCCTCAAGTAGCAGCAGCTGGCGATGGCCCAGATATGATCTTCTACGCACATGACCGTTTTGGCGGCTATGCAGAAGCGGGACTTCTTGTTGATATCAAACCTTCTAAAGAAACTAAAGAAGGTATCGTAGACTTCGCATGGGACGCTGTTTCATACGAAGGTAAAACAATCGCATACCCTGTAGCGGTTGAGTCAGTTTCTCTAATTTATAACAAAGCGCTTGTTCCTAACCCGCCTAAGTCTTGGGAAGAAATCCCAGCACTTGATGCTGAACTTAAAAAAGATGGCAAAAAAGCGATCATGTGGCCTCTACGTGGCGGCGCTTACTTCACATGGCCTCTACTTGCAGCTGACGGCGGTTACGCATTCAAACAAACTGCAGAAGGTTACGACATTAAAGATGCGGGCGTAGCGACTGACGGTGTTCAGAAGTCTCTAGGTTTCATCGAGAAGATGGTACAAGACAAAGTTATCTCTGCAGACATGGATTACTCAGTTGCTGAGTCTGAATTTGTTGCGGGTAACGTTGCAATGACAATTAATGGTCCTTGGGGTTGGGAAAACATCAAGAAAGCCGGCGTAGATTACGGTGTAACAACTTTACCTAAGTTCAACGGCAAAGCGTCTAAACCTTTCGTTGGTGTATGGGCGGGTGGTATCAGCACTGCGTCTCCAAACCGCGACCTAGCTGTTGAGTTCATGGAAAACTACTTACTAACAGATGAAGGTATGAAGAGCCTGAACGACGACAAGCCACTAGGCGCTGTTGCTCTTAACTCTTTCCAACGTCAACTAGACAGCGATACTCGTATTGCAGCAACAATGGACAACGCGATGAACGGTGAAATCATGCCTAACATCCCTCAGTTCACAACATTCTGGTACAGCATGGAAGAAGCGATCGGCAACGTAGTTGACGGCCGTCAATCAGTAGACCAAGCACTAAAAGCTGCTGAAGGTCGTATGGTTAAGTAACACCCAGGCACTACCTTTTAAGGAGGGGGTAACCTCTCCTTACTTTTCTATTTTTTATCTATATCGCTAGCAGGTTCCTCTATGCAGTCAGTTCAAGGTACAGATGCTATCCCAGCACCATCAAGCCTTCCAGGCAGTAAAAGCGTCTTCATCAAATGGGGGTTGCTTGGTAGCGTTGGCTTAATAAACGGCTACGCTACAATTCTAATGTATTCTCGCGGTGAGCTCGCTTTTGCGCTGCTTACAGTGATCTTAACGGCTTTGGCACTTTACATTTTTGGTAGTAAAAAAACTTACGCCCACCGTTATATTTACCCAGGTATTGCCGGAATGATCTTGTTCATTCTTTTCCCATTGGCATACACCGTAGGGCTTGCGTTTACTAACTACAGCGCGAAAAACCAGCTTTCTCTAGAGCGTACTCAAACCGTTCTTTTAGACCGTTCTTTCCAAAGCGGTGAGAGCTACCCATTTACTTTGTACAAGACAGATGACGGTCACCAGATCGTAGTAAAAGATGGCGACCAACTGTTAGCAACTGACGTATTTTCTCTAGACAATATGACAGCAACAGAGATGGACCTATCTGTCATCGAGTCTGCGCAAGGTGAAAAAGAGAAGATCAAAGCGATCATCCAAAACCGAGCAGCGATCAGTGGTGTTGATTTCAATCTACCGGACGGTGGTGACATTCGCATGAGTGGCTTACGTAAGTTTGCTTCTGTTGCTCCGCTTTACACGCTACAAGACGATGAAGAAACGTTAATCAACAATGAAACGGGTGAAGTTCTCAAGCCAAACATGGATGTGGGTTTCTACCAGCCTGTTGATGCAAACGGTGAGTTTACGGGTAATACCATCTCTCCAGGTTTCGTGGTTAGTATTGGTACGCATAACTTTGAGCGTGTATGGAAAGATGACGGCATTAAAGAACCGTTTATCAGCATCTTTATTTGGACGGTTATCTTCTCGGTATGTACTGTCGCGTTCACACTGGTTATCGGCCTTGTGCTTGCAAACATCGTACAGTGGGAAGAGCTGAAAGGTCGTTCTATCTATCGTGTTCTACTGATTCTGCCTTACGCCGTACCAGCATTCATCTCGATTCTTATCTTTAAGGGTCTATTCAACCAAAGCTTTGGTGAGATCAACATGGTGCTCGAGAATATCTTCGGCTTAAGCCCAAACTGGTTCTCAGACCCGATTCTTGCGAAAACCATGGTGTTGATGGTTAACACATGGCTAGGTTTCCCTTACATGATGATTCTGTGTATGGGCCTGCTTAAAGCGATTCCTGATGATTTATACGAAGCGTCAGCAATCGATGGTGCGAACTTTCTTGATAACTTTAAGCGCATTACGTTCCCATTGATGATTAAACCGCTTACACCGCTATTGATTGCAGCGTTTGCCTTTAACTTCAACAACTTCGTAATGATTCAACTATTGACGAACGGTGGCCCGAACATGATTGGTACTTCTGAACCAGCGGGTTACACAGACTTGCTTGTAAGCTACACGTACCGAATTGCATTCGAAGGCGGCGGCGGTCAAGACTTCGGTCTAGCAAGTGCTATCGCAACGCTTATCTTCCTATTGGTTGGTGCACTAGCGTTACTAAACCTTCGTTTCACTAAACTGTCTCAAGATTAAGGAGCACGACAATGGCTATGGTACAAGGTAAAGGCCTTAAATACCGAGTGTGGGCTACGCATGCAGTGTTGTGGTGCTTTTTGGCAATGATTATCTTCCCACTACTGATGATTATCGCGATCTCATTCCGTGAAGGTAACTTCGCAACCGGTAGCTTGATTCCAGACAATCCATCACTGGAGCACTGGAAGCTAGCATTGGGAATTTCAGTAACGAACGCAGATGGCTCGGTAACGCCACCTCCATTCCCTGTTCTAACTTGGTTATGGAACTCGGTTAAAGTAGCGGGTGTTACGTCTATTTTGATTGTGGCGTTGTCTACAACATCGGCTTACGCATTTGCTCGTATGCGCTTCAAAGGTAAAGAAACTATCTTGAAAGCGATGATGATTTTCCAAATGTTTCCAGCGGTACTTGCTCTAGTGGCTATCTACGCGCTGTTCGATAAACTTGGTCAATACATCCCGTTCTTAGGCTTGAACACGCATGGCGGTCTGATCTTCTCTTACCTGGGTGGTATTGCACTGCACGTTTGGACTATTAAAGGCTACTTTGAGACGATTGATAACTCTTTGGAAGAGGCGGCAGCACTGGATGGTGCAACGCCTTGGCAAGCATTCAGACTGGTTCTACTGCCATTGTCTGTGCCAATCCTAGCGGTTGTGTTTATCCTATCTTTCATCGCGACAGTTGGTGAAGTGCCAGTAGCGTCTATCCTACTTACAGATGTGAACTCTTACACACTAGCAGTAGGTATGCAGCAATACCTATACCCTCAGAACTACTTATGGGGTGACTTTGCGGCAGCGGCTGTACTATCAGCACTTCCGATTACTATCGTGTTCTTACTTGCTCAACGTTGGTTAGTTGGCGGTTTGACGGCAGGTGGTGTAAAAGGATAAGCTATACCCTATAAGAAAGAAAAAGAGCGACCGTTAGGTCGCTCTATATTGGCATTTTTATTACATCATTTGGTTTGGCCGCCGATCAGTAATAAAAATAACCCTCAGGTTACGCATAGCTGGCTACTAATCAGGTTCCTTACGCTATTAATGATTAGTGGTTTTTGTAACTCTAACCCAGGTATTTACTTGGGTTTTTTTATGCCTGCTACTTTTTGTTTTTTGTGTCAGCGTTACTCGTCAACTATCGTGCTCATATCTACTTTAAAGCCCAAAGTTTCGAGTTACTTCTCTCCTAAATACCGACTACTTCATTTTGGTTACTTGTAGAAATGAACTAGTCTCACAAATCAGACTCTCAGTATAATTGGCTGTTGTACTATTGATATGTTGCTAATATTCCAATGCGTGATACTTCAATGATTTGTATGCAACGATTAGCCAGATTACACAGGAAATGTCTATAACGGCAGGCCACTGTTGATGTATCGCGAGTAATCATCACTGCCGGTTATTAATTTGCTTGAAAGCATGTTTCGATTCAAAGGTAAGAGAGAATCAGATGTTGGGATTAGAATTCTCTACTAGAAGGAGCACAACCAAGATGCTGCAACAGCACATAGATGCTTTCTTGATCGAGTGCCACACGGCGAAATAGATCCGCAAACGTCTGGTCACCGCCAAAACAAGTTTGGATGTAGTGGTTGATTTCATTGCTGTCGTAGCCTTCGACGTACAAAGTTCTAACCCATTGGTACTCAACAGCCTTTAAATTGTTCAGTGTAGATTCGCTAAGAGTGGGGCGTGTGACGCTCAAGAGTGGCTCCGGGAAATTCAAATACATCCATTATGATTGGCGGTATTTAAACAGAGCAAAATGACGACTTTATTACAGTCAAAATAAATCCGAGATACAGCTTCGATTCATTTCAACCTTTGACTGGCTATCACGCTTTCATAGGCATGCCTTGTATAGATACACAGAACTAAGGGGTTAGATAAGCAAATGCCAAGCAGGTACTTGGCATAGTAATAAGGTTTTGTAGGGTAGAGCGGTTGGTGGGCTTTACTTAAGGTATTTCACGTGCGCTTCCATCTCTTCGCCGATCTGTTTTCGCATGTTCATTAGACGAATAGCTGAATCTCTTAATTCTATGTCTTCTGGCGTTTCTGGCGTCCACTCCGGCACTTTTGTCGGGTTACCGTTTTCATCAACAGCAACCATAATAACGATACAGTGAGTCGTTAGGCGATTGTTGAGCTCTTTAGGGTCGCTGGCTTGAACGTCGATAGCGATGTGCATAGAAGATGAACCGGTATAGATGACTTTCGCACTTACCTCTACAAGGTTGCCAACATGGATCGGAGCTACGAATCGAATCCCCCCTGCGTAAGCGGTAATACAATATTTACCACTCCATCCAGCAGAACAAGCGTAGGCTGCTAAATCGATCCACTTCATTGCTGCACCACCATGAACTTTACCACCAAAGTTCACATCCCCGGGTTCAGCTAAAAAACGCAGAGTAACGTCTCGTTTACCATCTTGTCGGCTATTGCTACTGCTCATTTATTTTCCTTCATTATTATCGTGCTGCATAACATGCTTGTTACTTGCTAATAACAATATACTTAAGATGACATAAATTAAAGCGGATAATCTCACGATTAAGACTATTTTTTCGAACAGGTGATAAGTTGGTGAATATTGGTGTTTAAAGGTGTTGCATCAACAGAGGTGTACTTTATCGAGTAAGTTACTCGAAAGGTTGATTGCAAAAAAACACCTAGCGTAATGCTAGGTGTTTCTAAGCCGTGTGGTACTCATTACGGTACCTTATTTTGTTTTAGCCAACTAACCGCTGTTTATCTGGTTTAGTTAAATTATTCTAGCCTCTTTACTACTAAAGTGGTAGTTAAAAATATTTGTTATTCAGCTCACTTTTACTCTTGGATAAAGTATAGATCCTTCGCGTAGATATTTCCTTTCGGATTATTATTAGGGAAACCTTTTAGTGTATTTCGCACTAATCGAGTGTGATTGTAATGATATAAAGGCATAACTGCTGCTGATTCGTTAAGTATCGACTCTGCGTGCTGGTATAGAGCGAAGCGTTTAGATTGTTCTTCCGTTTTACTTGCTTGCTGTAAGAGCTCATCATAATCGGTGTTACAGTAACCACTCTCATTTGCAGTGTGGTCACAAGTGAAGGCTTCTAGCAATGCAGAAGGTTCTGGGTAGTCACCAAACGCCCATGAGCGCGCAATCTGATAATCACCAGCCCCTTTCGCTGCAACATACGCTTTCCATTCCATGTTCTCTAACTCAACTTTTACGCCAAGTGGTTTCCACATTGATGCAATCGCAATAGCTATTTTCTTGTGGTTCTCACTGGTGTTGTATGTCAGTGTGAATTTAAGTGGGTTGTTCTCGTTATATCCAGCTGCTTCCAGTAGCGTTTTGGCTTTTGTTAAACGCTGAGCGCTGTCCAAAGAGTTGAATTCGGATAAAGGCGCTGTGTAGTCAGGAATATTATTCGGCGTCACGCTGTAGGCTTCAGGCTCACCTTGACCTGTAACTTTCTCGACCAGAGTCTCACGATTGACGGCCATGCTGAGTGCTTGACGAACTCTGACGTCATCAAAGGGCGCTTGACGCGTATTGAATGAATAAACATATGAGCCCAATAGAGCTTGCGCTTTGATCTGTTCAGGGCTTTTTTGGATTAATTTCTGGTAGTACTCAAGCTGAACGCGATTGGTCATATCGATCTCACCAGCTTGGTAACGGATAAGCTCGGCATTTTGAGATGATAAGCCTAAATAGGTCACCTTGTTGATGACTGTCGATGTGTCATCCCAATAATTTGGGTTCCTCTCGACCTCAACGTATTCGTTGGGTACCCATTTACTCAAAGTGTAAGCACCGTTGGTTGCGATATTTTCTGCGCGAGTCCATTGGTCACCTTTCTCTTGAACCAACTTAGCAGGCAAAGGGAAGCAGGTCTTGATGCTCATTAAACTCATAAAGTAGGGCGTAGGTTTTGAAAGTGAAATTTCAACCGTGCGCTGATCTAATGCTTTGATACCAAGCTCAGAGGGATCTTTGTCTCCTGATAGAATCTCTCTAGCGTTCACGATGTTAGCCGTTGAAAAAACAAAACCCGTGTTGTTACCCGTTTCAGGAGACACAGCGCGCTGCCAACCAAAGACAAAATCAGACGCTGTGACTGGCTCGCCATTCGACCACTTGAGGTTCTCTTTCAATACAAACGTCACGGTTTTACCGTCTTTGCTGATAGACCACTCTTTGGCTTGCCCTGGGATGATTTGCCCGTCACTGTTCTCAATCACAAAGCCTTCAAACATATCATTGACGATAATGTCACCGGGCATGCCTGAATTTACGAAGCTAGGGTCTAGTGTATTGGGCTCTGCACCGTTGCCACGTACAAAATGTTGTTCCTCAGCTAATGGTGTATCAGCAGGAACAGTGGCAGCAAAGCTTGAAGCAGATGATAAAGCAAGCAGGGACGAGATGATCACTGGGATCGTTGGTTGAGTCATTGTAATTCCTTTTACAACTTAAACGGTACTCAATGCATTAAGCCTGACTCGTTAACATGTTGCAACCACAATGAACGCTTATTAAAAGCATTTGAAAGACTTGTAAATAAAACAACAGTGCCTACTTTAGGAGTAGGCACTGTGAAAAAGTGAGTTTGAGTGTTTGCCCTAATATGAGCGTTGTCCCATCCGTTTAGCTTTGCTGAGGGAGAGGAGCCTCAAGCCTTGGTTTTCTTTTGATTTGTGCAAGGATGACACCCGAAATCACCATTACACCACCAATAATGTGGAACTGATTAATCTCTTCGCCTAGCCAAGTGGAAGCTAATACAATTGCGATAACGGGCATCAAGTTCATGAACATCGCACTTGAGTCCGCACCAATGGTATCAATCGCTTTCACCCACATCCAAGGTGCTAAAATCGAAGCGGCCACCGCGGCGTAAGCTATTAATGGGATCGCTTGTTGCGGTGGTAAAAGCTGTTCGCTGGTAAGCCAAAGTGGCGCTAGCATTGCGACAGCAAAAAGCCCCTGCATGTAAATCACCACCCAGCTACTGATTGGCATTTTCCAGCGTTTCAATAGCACACAGTAAGAAGCATAAACAAAGGCTGCAATCAGCATATAGCCATCGCCTTGGGTCAATTCTTGATGGATGAAGAACAGAGGATCGCCTTTGCCTAACATCAGTGCTAAGCCTGACAGTGACAATACACCACCAACAATACTCAAACTAGAAATCGACTTGTGCAACAAAGGAACGCTTAGAAACACGCTGATCAATGGGACTAAAGATGTGATTAATGCCATGTTGGAAGCGGTTGTGGTTAAGCCTGCGTAGTAGCCTAGAGATTGGTTCAACACCATGCCCAAAAAGCCGAGGAACGCTAACTTCGATAGGTTTGGCTTAATGACGGCCCACTGTTTCATCACAGGGCGAATACAGAAAGGCGTGAGAATTAACATCGCAAAAAACCAGCGGTAGAAACTCATCGCGCTAGGTTCTATGGTGCTTGCAGCAAGCTTGTTGACGATTGCATTGGCGCCCCAGATACAGACTGTAAAAAATGGTAAGAGATAATGCATGTGAATTCCGTCGCAAATGAGTTGATGCGGCTAGTTTGACAGGTCGTTATACTTACAAGTATCTTTAGAAAGACATCAGGCGCGATAGGAAGACAAGTTTGAAAAAACACTCCAGAAACCTTCACCCATCCTTATCAATTGACAAGGCACCATCCAACGTATTTATGAATTTTGAAGCGTTTCTTTCGAACACTGAGACCCGAGTTCATAGCCACTCATGGGGACAGGTTCAATTGATCAGTGGTGGTATATTAGAGATGGAAGCGGAAAGCACCCGATTTCTAGCACCACCGCATTTGGCGATTTGGGTACCAGCCGGGGTGATGCATTGCAGTTATAACCGTAAGCCTCTGGACTACTGCTCGCTAAATATCGCGCCAGAACTCACGCAACACCTGCCAGAAAAAACCAGTCTTATAAAGATCACGCCCATTGTGTCTTCGATCATCGATGACTTTCGCGAGCGTGGAATAAATGTTGCGGAAACAGAGCAAGATCAAAGGCTCGTTCAGGTACTGCTTGACCAACTTGCGCAGCGTGAGGTTGAACACCACTTCTTGCCTTCAACCGACAATAAGTACCTAGCACCAATATTGGCTTCTGTTGAAGAAAACCCAACCGATGAAGTGACACTGAAAGACTGGGCTGAACGTGTCCACACCACGGAAAGAACTCTTTCTCGCCACTGCCAGACGGAGCTTGGAATGAGCTTTACCGAGTGGCGACTGCGAGTGCGCTACCTATACTCAATGGATTTGTTAAGAAACGGGCAATCGGTCAAGGAAGTCGCTCTCACATTGGGTTACAACCAAGCAAGCCCTTTTATCACCATGTTCAAACGTTACGCGAACCAAACGCCAGAACAGTATAAGAACCGTTTGTTGTAACCCGTGCTGCTCTCGCATGGCTAACATGACAAGCCTCCCCCTTGAGACAATTATAACGTAGTCAAAGCAACGCACCTGTTACCTAACAGGGTCGACAACGTTGCGATCATTGGTTTGTTAATGTAATCGCTTTCTACTGCTACGTCGTCAAGCCAGTAAATATCTGCAAGTAGGTGAAGATCTTCAATCAATGCTTGGCAATTTGCCTCAGTCACTTTTGAAATATCACTAGGGAAATCATCACTGAGATCGACAATGATCACTCGTTGATGCTTTTTTAGCTTCAATCTTACAATATCTTCTAAATCGGCCATGCTTTTCTCTCTGTGGAAAATAAACATCACACTTTGGCCCTCTCCGATATCGTAGATCTTATAGCGTCGATCATTGAGATAAATAATATTGAATTTCATGCTATCGATTCCTCGGGATTTAAATAATCAGCCAAAATGAAAATGTTGAGTTGGCATTAGACGTTGATTTTTAACTCAATGTCGTTTGAATTGAGTTTGCTTAACTTCACTTAAAGACTCAAAGAATTAGAGAAATTCAAATGTGAATCTCTCAAGTCATATTTGAATTTCTGTAAACCATATTCAGGACACTGTTGGTTATTTATGATCACTGCATTCATGGTTTTCTAGGAAAGGAAACCTAATGCAGCAAAGGAGATAGGTTCAAAAAAGAATCTAAGTAGCATCAATCAACAGTTGTCAACCCAATGAAAAATATCAATAAATATCTTTTGTTATTCTCTCTTCTTGTAAGCGGCTTTTTCTCAAGTTTTGCATGGTCTTCGAGCTCAATGTTGGAGGACGTGTCTGCAATCGCCAAGCTCATTTATGACAGTGAACCTCAAATTGAAGCGACGAGTGATGTCAAACAAATCAGTAATAACCAATCTCTGACGTATCGAATTACAAAGGAAGAAGCCGAAAGCGATTTGTGGTCGATTGTTATCATGGATGGGCAAAGTGACGAGGTAGCAGATGGTGGTCAGCAATTGATTACCAATATCGACAACATGAATTTTCATCGAGAACTCGATGGCAGCTTACTGATCAAAATATCGAAGTACCGACCTGGTGATGTGAACGCTACTAACTGGTTACAAGCCCCAGAAGGTAGCTTTTATCTCGTGAAGTATGTGTATTTATAGGGTAGATAACATGAAAAAAATATTTGCCTATTTCCTGCTAATTCTCTTATTGATTAGCGCCATACCGAGCTTTTTTGGCGAAAAGCCTGCATTGGTTCTTAATCACGCTGATAGCTCATTACCCATTGAGCCTTTGCTAAGCACATTAGTTAAAAGTCAGATAACTCCGTTAGGTGTTGAGAACCAACAAGACGAAACTACATTAATCTTTGAAAGTAAAAAAGAACAGCGAGAAGCACAACAGGTATTGTCATTGGCGTTTCCGTTAGCTCATTCTCATTTTTCATTCGTCAGTGCAGCACCTCAGCTATTTAGCCAAGTAGGGCTAACACCCATTAACCTTGGATTAGATCTTCGTGGTGGCGTGCAGTTCATGCTGCAAGTTGAAATAGATGATAGCGTGAGAAGTTTGGTAGAAGCGACATCGACTAATGCTCGCCACGTGGCTCATGCAGAAGGGGTTCGCAGTCGAATTGCTGACATAGATAACAATGGATTCTCGATCATTATTACTAATTTAAGTAGTCGTGATTCAAACAGTATTCAAAGCGTAACCGACCACATGCGTTCACAGTTTTCTGAATGGAAAATCAGTGTAAACGGCAACGTATTACGTTTTACGCTTGATGAAAGCATTAAAGAAGAGCAGGCAAGCCTCGCTATGCAGCAAACCCTAAATATTATGCGCCAGCGTATTGAAAGTTTAGGTATCACTGAGGCCGTCACCCAGCGTCAGGGGGCTGACCGTATATTGATAGAGCTCCCGGGCGTTCAAGATCCTCAAGTTGCGAAGCGTGTTATTGGTGCGACGGCGACGATCTCTTTTCATACGGTTGTTGATTCAAGCCAAGCTGCACAGACTCATACTACGCGTGATGGGGAATCTGTACGCTTGTCTAGGCAACCGGTGTTAACGGGAGAGTACATTATTGGTGCATCCGCATCGGTTGGTGAGTTTGGACAACCTGAAGTGAACCTAGTGTTGAGCAGTGCGGGAGGCAGCAAAATGTTTGACTTCTCACGTAGTAACATCGGTAAGCCTATGGCGACCTTATACAGCGAATATCATCAAGATCATAACAACCAACTTGTTCAACGCCATGAAGTGATCAACATTGCTACGATCCAAAGCCAATTAGGAAGTCGTTTTAGAATAACGGGTATCGGGCAAATTTCCGATGCACAAGACCTTGCGCTAATTCTACGCTCTGGGTCATTGACCGTACCTGTGACCATTATTGATGAGCAAGTGATTGGTCCAAGCCTAGGTGAAGAAAATATCCAAAAGGGTTTGCTCGCGGTGATGGTAGGTTTAGCTCTGACATTTGTGTCGATGCTGGTTTTGTACCGAAAGTTCGGTGTTATAGCTTGTGCCGCGCTTATCACCAACATTGTCATGATTGTGGGTTTCTTATCATTGATACCGGGAGCAACGCTTACTTTGCCGGGTATTGCGGGCCTTGTACTCACCATGGGCATGGCGGTTGATACTAACGTTCTAGTGTTTGAACGAATCAAAGAAGAAATGCGTTCAGGAAGATCGCTAGCGAGTGCGATACCGAGAGGTTATAAAGAGGCCAGAAGTACGATTATTGACGCAAACCTTACGTCGTTGATCACTGCGATTATTCTGTTTGCGATTGGTTATGGTGCCGTGAAGGGCTTTGCAATAACGCTAGGGATTGGACTTTTAACCAGTATGTTTACGGGATTACTCTATAGCCAAATGTGGATGACAAAACTTTGGGGGCATGACAATGACAAAGCTTAACCAACGAGTCGCTGATATTCAGTGGTCAAAAGTAAGGTGGAACGGTTTATTGGTTTCACTTGGGTTGATGTTTATATCAATTGTCCTGATATCGACCAAAGGGTTTACACTTGGGCTTGAGTTTACCGGTGGTATCTCTCATGTCGTCAATGCTGATGTCCCGGTGAGCTTGGAAGCGATGCAATCAGCTTTGAATACGGTATTTGATGAATTACCCAATCTAGTGCCCGATGTTACCTACCAAACTTGGCAGTTACAGTTTCCTATTGGCGGAACGGGTGAATTGGAGTTGTTGCAGTGGTTAAGAGCTGTAGAGTTGGAGCTAGGCCATCCGCTTAATCTAGTGTCGAGCTCAGTTGTTGGCGCGCAGGTGGGTGAGCAATTATTTGAGCAAGGTGGTTTAGCCCTGATTGTTGCGTCTATCGCCATTATGTTTTACTTAACTGTGCGTTTTGAATGGCGATTAGCTCTGGGCGCGATTGTTGCTCTACTGCATGATGTACTGGTGGTTCTAGCATTGTTTGTGGTGTTTTCGATTGAATTTAATCTCACCGCTCTTGCTGCATTGCTTGCTGTGGTCGGTTACTCGCTCAATGACTCTATTGTGATCGGAGACCGAATTCGTGAGTACCTAACCCGTAGACCGAATCAGAGTACCAGTGAATCTACGGATCAAGCGATACGATCGTCATTGTTTAGGACTCTAGTAACGTCTGGAACCACGTTATTGACGGTAAGCAGTATTGGCCTTATCGCAGGCGGTACATTAAGTGGGTTTGCGTTTGCATTGTTCGCTGGGATTATTGTGGGCACTTGGTCTTCATTAGTGATCGGTACAGCAATACCGGAAAGGATCGGTTTGTCTTCTGAGCATTATAAGCCCCAAACTCCTTTGTTAGATGAAGGCGGTAATCCTATTCATAGTGAATAGCCCGCCGTTTATAGCTAATTGAAAGTTTATGGCTCCTATATTGGAGCCTTTTTTGTGCCAAAGTAATTATTCATCATCTTTCGTCTAATGTACCCAATATGCTCTTAGATTACCTATTGGTGACTCTTTGGAGTGGTTTTAAAAAATTAAAATAGTAGTGAGCTCTATTTTGAATTTCTGTAATTCGTCGTAAACAATAGCTGGTTAGGTACAATTTACTCGACATTAAATATTAAGGAACACATTATGAAAAAAATTGTATTAACTATCTCTGCTATTTTACCTTTAACTTTTTCAGCTGTTGCGAATGCAAACCAGAATATCGACTTTTCAAACCTAGTGTCGACTTACTCTTATGCGAACCTAGGTTATGATAGTGATGGTTTTACAGCTGGCATTGCTGCAAGCCAGGATCTAAACAATGGTTCAACCATGTTTGAATACATTGGTTCTAATGATTTCTACCAACATAATTTTATTGCGACATTAGCGAATAGTGATAGCGATGCCGCTCTTCAGTTGGATTACCTATGGGATACCGATTACAAGGATACAAGCAAAAACTCACATACGGTGTTTTTTAATGCCATAAAAACAACCTCTATTGACTCTAACTTCAGCCTTTATCCATCAATGGGGCTAGGCTTTAATACCAATGATTTATCGACAAACACAAGTTATTTAGCTAATGCAGCACTGACCATGACCTACGCATTCACTAGTGTCGTTTGGCTTGATGTGACACCAGAATACACTTATAGCTTTAATGATCAAAAACAGAAAGTCGGCGGTAAAGAGAGTTACCGTGATTTATCTATTGAAACCAATTTAGGTTTCAAATTAGCGCCAAATCAGTTTGTTGAAGCGACATATCGTTACGATGAAAACAATGATCACCATACTGGTATCAGTTACAACATGAGCTTTTAATCCACAATATTACCCTTTGTTAAGTGACTGTATTTACCTTAAATTTGAAGTGTACAGTTACTTAATGAATAATATGTTATAGCTAATAACCAGTAACTAAAAAATGATAGTTCAATTGATTACTAGCTAAGCGTAACGTTTAATGAAAATGTTAAATAATAGGTATAACCATATATGGAAAGTATAACTGCTCAACCATTGATTCTTTATGGAAAAGTTCCCTTTAAATACATCTATTTTGGTTTGTCTTCTTATATAATTGTTATGTGTGGTTTTTTGTCTTTGATAGGAGGGATGGGTTAAAGGAAATGATCTTTATAGAGAAAATTAATCGCAAAGGGAAGTGTAATCACATAGTGATGTAATTTGCTATGCGATAGCTAAAGATAAAATATATTTATGATGATATTCGTAACGTTAGAAATGACATGAAAATTAAGTAACCAAGAATAACGGTAATAAGTGGGAAGTATTTCATGGTTTATCTCCATCGATTATTGATGATTATTTATCGCATAACTACTTCACAAATCCCATGAATTAGAGAAATTCATTATTGCTCGAACTGATAGTGAACCATTCTTGAGTTATTCCACTTTTTATTCTTACTAATCATATTGATGGTAAGAATCGTATGCTCTCTGAGAGGGTATCTCTACTAAATCAAAGGTCAATTATGGTCGCTCGACTTTTAACACTTTTCTTTTCAATCCAAATTGTTTGGTTTAGTTCATTCGCTCACGGGCAAGACAAGCCCGGTTTTGTGGATACCTCAACGCCCAATAGCACTCTGTCTGGTTTTATTAAGTATTCTGAGCACGTGATCCATTATTGGCAGCTTGAGCAGCTCGATTTACCTGAAGCCCAACATGCTTATGCCCAAGTAACGCGTACCATGGATCTGTCAAACCTTCCCAATCGCAGTCGAACCGTGGTTGTGATGGAAAGAATCATTTTGCTGCACGAAATTCTAAATAGGTTAGGCCAAGATGTTCAATTACATCCTTCAGAAATGGCATCACCAGCGGGTGACACTGGTTACCAATGGCGTCTCGCTAATACAGACATTTTGATTGCTAGGCAGACGAATGGTGAGAAGGTTGGCCAATATCTATTTACGACCACTTCCATTAATAGCTTATCGAAATGGTATCGCCTGATCTCAGCGTCTACGAAGAAAAGTGAACATGACGTTGATTTGTACCATGAGTTTTTAATTCTCCCAGGCCCGCTATTTTCAATATCATTGATCAAATCTTTACCAGAAAGCTTTAATACCTTATACGCATCGATTCCTCTTTGGCAGTGGTTCGCTTTAGTGGGCGTCTTTTTGTTATGTCGATTTATGATTAAGTTAAGCTTCTCGCTTGGCGAACGTTGGAACTTACATTGGTATCGAAATGGACTGAAATGGCAAGTTGGCCGCCAGTTATCTTTGGTTGGGGTCGTCTTTATCCTGTTTATTACCCGAAAAGTGATTGATGACGGAATATGGATCACTGGAGGTATCTACCAGTTTTTGTCTACCTCTTTTTTGATTGGCCAGTTTTTCTTCGTTGCGTGGTTGATCATGACCATCTTCAATTACTTTGCTGAGCTGTATGTATTTAATAAACACGAAGGTAAGTATGTTGACTCCTCTTTAATTACGGTACTCGCGCGTATTTTTGGTGGCCTCACGATTGCCATCTTGGGCATTTATGTGGTCGATTTTATGGGCTTTTCAATCTCCCCAATTGTTACCGGTTTAGGCGTTGGTGGTTTGGCGGTAGCACTCGCCATTCGTCCTGTACTGGAAAACGTGATTAATGGACTGACTTTGTATGCTGATGGTGGAATTAAAATTGGAGAACTTTGTCGTTATGGCGACAATCTAGGGACGATTGAGAGCATAGGGTTACGGTCTACGAGAATTAGAACGCTAGAACGTTCATTAATTACTATTCCTAATTCCGAGTTTGCCAACATGGAAATTGATAATTTAGAGCGTCGTGATAAGCGTCGAATGAGCCACCGCTTGAGGTTGCGGTCAGAGCTAACTCAAGACCAACTCAAACTTCTGGTTGTTGGTATTAGGCGGCTGTTATTACAACATCCTAGACTCGATGAAGATCCAGTTAGAGCAAGGTTTGTGGGTGTTGGTGAGTTTGCGATACACATCGATATACTCGCTTATATTATATGCAAAGACCATGAAGAGTTTCTTGCTGTGCAAGAAGATGTGATGTTTTCGGTAATGCAGCAAGTTGAAGCGGTAGGTGCCCAGTTGGCATTCTCTAATCAATACCAACTGACGCAGGCACTTAACCCTATTGATGATGAACTCAAAGAGAAAGCGACCGAAACGGTAAATCAGTGGCTAGATAACAATAACTACCCATTCCCAGACTTTAGCTATGAATTTAAAGATGGAATCAAAGACAGCATTATGTACCCAGCCAAAAGTTCAGCGGTTCGCGCAAATGGAAATGGTTAAAATTAAAAGTTTTACCTTAAGGTGATTTCCGCTAATTTGAATTTCTCTAATTCATCGTGTTTGCCTTCAGTTTACTCCAAAGTAGCGTCAAATATTTAAGCTACTTTGGAGATATCCATGCCTCGTATTCGTCCTTCACGCATACTTCTTTCTTTTTCTGTTTTACTTATGTCGACGGGGTGTTCGACCGAAGACTCACCACTGATAGGTGACACTCCTCGCCCTGTTCGTTTGACTGAAGTTCAAACCGTGGGTCATCAAGATATACGCCGTTTCCCTGCCCAAGTTTCTGCGTCTAAGGAAGTTGAACTTGCCTTCAGGGTGGGTGGTGAAGTGGTGGAATTTAACTTAAAGCCATCGCAAAAAGTGACCAAAGGCGAAGTCATTGCTCGGCTTGATCAGCGAGATTTTAAAACTGAAGTCGCATTGAAAAAATCGGAGTTTGATTTAGTAAAAAGGGAATTAGATCGAGCGACCCAAATGATGAAAAAGAATCTATTGGCTCAAGCGGAGTTTGATGGCATTCAAGCTCGTCTTCAAGTTGCACAGGGGGCTTTACAGCTTGCACAAGACAGGTTGAAAGATACCGTCATTACTGCGCCTTACAGTGGTCGAATTGCAACAACTCACATTGAAAACCATCAACAAGTGCAAGCTCACCAAGGTATCGTCCTTTTACAAGATCATGAAATGATTGATGTCACGATCCAGTTACCTGAGAACGTACTTAGCCAGATGGATGCTAAGAGAATTGACCCATCTTATCAGCCATTAGCGACCTTTAATGGCTCGTCGGTTTCCTACCCTGTGACTTATAAACAGCATAAAACGCAAGCAACAGCAGGTACACAAAGCTATGAAGTGACCTTTACTCTAGCCGCGCCAAAACATAACCATACTGTGTATCCAGGTATGGGAGCAACGCTGCACCTTGATATCGATAAAATCATTGCCGATAAACAAGGAGCTCAACGTTTTGTCGTTCCTGCTAGCGCCATTTTAGACAATGACGTGATTGGTCAACCTCAAGTCTGGGTATTTCAGAACGGGCTAGTCTCTCCGTTAGATATCACCATTCAAGGAGTGTCGGCACGTGGTGCGATTGTTTCTGGAGATCTTTCTCAGAATAGCTATGTGGTGAGTGCTGGTGTCAGTCAATTGTCAGAGGGCATGAGAGTTACGCCCATCGTTCGTGAGCGAGGTTTATAATGAACCTAACTAATTACGCAATCAAAAACAAAGTCATAAGCTGGCTCGTCGTTGCCATTTTATTGGTGGGCGGTGTGCTTTCTTTTCGTGGTTTAGGGCAATTGGAATTTCCAGCATTCCCTATTCCACAAGCCATGGTTAACACCACGTACCCTGGTGCCTCTGCAATGCAAGTTGAGGAGGAGGTCACCTTACCGCTTGAGCGTGCGATTTCTCAGCTCGAATATGTCAAAGATGTCGAATCTTTTACCAGTGCTGGGCTGTCTCAGATTGCGGTGATATTAAAAGAGACCATACAAGCAGAACAACAACCTCAGGTATGGGATGAATTGCGCCGCAAGGTGAATGATATTCAACCTAGAATGCCACCGGGAGTGAATCCATCGCAAGTCATTGATGATTTTAGCGATGTGTATGGCATTCTCTACAACATTACGAGTAATGAATACACTTATCGCGAACTGCAAAATTACGGTGAATACCTTCAGCGTGAGCTTCTTGCTATTAAAGGGGTAAAGAAAGTTAACTTGGCTGGGCTAGTCTCTGAACACATTGTGATTGAGATTGCTCAGCAAGATCTTAATACGTTGAATCTTGATCCTGCTTGGCTTTCTCGTTTGATTCAAAATCAGAATATGGTGTCTAACGGTGGTGATTTACTACTTGATGGACAATCGATCCGAATCCATTCCTCTGGTGAGTTTAATGAAATTGAAGCGTTAAAATCATTTAAATTTAGCCCGCCGGGAAGCAATGACCTGATCCAGTTAGGTGATATCGCAGAGGTAAGCCGTCAGTTTCAGGATAAAGCTTATACCTTGTATCGTAACAATGGTGAACAAGCCATTTCTCTAGGGATCTCGTTTGCGAACAACGTCAATGTGGTTGATGTGAGTGAACGTGTCAGTAATAAATTGTCTGAACTCGATTTTGCTCGCCCAATGGGGATTGAATTAAACAAGGTGTACGACCAAGGCGATGCGGTTGATAAATCGGTATCTGACTTTGTGATGAGCCTAGTTGAAGCGGTATTGATTGTTATTGTCGTGCTGTTATTTGCGATGGGCTTGCGTTCTGGCATTTTAATGGGGGTTATTTTATTACTGACTATCCTCGGTACCTTTATTGGAATGAGTATTCTAGGCGTTGAGATTCAAATCATTTCACTTGGTGCTTTGATCATTGCACTCGGGATGCTGGTTGATAATGCGATAGTGATAACTGAAGGTGTCTTAATCGGTCTGAAGCGTGGATTGACCAAACGTAAAGCCATTGAATCTGTGGTTAAACAGACCCAGTGGCCCCTGCTTGGTGCAACACTGATTGGTATCATTGCATTTGCCCCGATTGGCTTGTCTGCCGATGCAACGGGGGATTTCTTAGGGTCTTTATTCCAAGTATTAGTGATTTCTTTATTACTAAGTTGGGTGCTTGCTATCACGTTAACGCCGTTCTTCTGCGAACTGATGTTTAAAGAAGAAATAGCCAAAGGTGAGTCAGAGCATATCGATCCTTATCGAGGGTTGATATTTACCCTGTATCGCACGGTTCTTAATACCGCACTAAAAAATCGTGTCGCGACTATGGTCATCACTCTGGTCTTACTTATTTCTGCTGTGATCGGGTTTGGCTCTGTAAAACAAGCTTTTTTCCCGCCATCGAATACGCCAATTTTCTATGTGGATGTATGGCTGCAACAAGGCACAGACGTTCGTGAAACAGAACGACGCTTAAAGCAAATTGAACGTACCGTGAGCGGCTTTAATGATGTTCATAATGTTACAACCGTCGTAGGTGCGGGTGCTCAGCGATTTATTCTGACTTATGCACCTGAAAAATCATATAGCAGTTACGGGCAATTGATTGTTGAAGCGAAAGACTTAGCCGCGATCGAAACGATGTTACCCCAGATGAAAGCAAGGCTTGAAAGTTTACATCCAGATATTGATTTCAAGTTTAAGTTAATGGACTTAGGTCCAGCCCCCGCCGCTAAAGTCGAAGCGCGCTTTTATGGTGCGGACCCACAGGTGTTGAGACAACTTGCTGCTCAAGCGAATGAGATCATGCGTAATGAGCCAAAAGCAACTGCAGTTCGTCACTCATGGCGAGAGAAAACTCAAGTGCTTGAACCGCAACTCGATGGTGCAGCAGCAAGGCGAGTTGGGATAACCAAAAGTGATCTTGATAGAACCTTGTTACGCAATTTAAATGGTGAGCAGATTGGCTTGTTCAGAGATGGTAGTCATATCATGCCGATTGTGATGCGCGCGCCAGATGAAGAACGTTTTGATATCGATAGATTACCTGAGTTACAAGTGTGGAGCCAAGACCAAAGCCGTTATATCCCAATAACACAGGTTGTTTCCGACTTTAATTTGACGACGGAAGACTCTCTAATTGTTCGTCGTAACTTTAAACGCGTGATTTCCGTTATGGCCGATGTGACGCCATTTGGTGATGATACGGCTGAATCTTTGCGCCGTTTGGTTGCTCCTAAAATCGAAGCGATTGAACTCCCTCAGGGCTATCATTTTGAGTGGGGCGGTGAATATGAAAGTCAGCAAAAGGCGACCAACAACCTAATGGGTTCATTGCCAATGGGCTATCTGATCATGTTCTTGATTACGGTCTTGTTGTTTAACACCATTCGTCAGCCTTTGGCGATTTGGTTAACCGTACCATTAGCATTAATTGGTGTGACTGCGGGCTTACTATTAATGAATATTCCGTTCTCGTTCACGGCATTGCTAGGACTATTGAGCTTATCAGGCATGATTGTGAAGAATGGTATTGTGTTGGTGGAGCAAATCAATATCGAAACCGACCAAGGTTCAAACCTTAACCGTGCGATTGTGGATGCGAGTGTGAGTCGTGTACGACCTGTGTGCATGGCGGCAATTACTACCATGCTAGGTATGATCCCGCTGGTATTTGATGCCTTCTTCCAGTCGATGGCGGTGACCATCATATTCGGACTTGGGTTTGCTACACTACTAACATTAGTGGTATTGCCTGTGATTTATGCCTTGCTGTATCGAGTAAGCTATCGTTAACATCTACATGTTCAATACCTTTCATTAGGATAAGAAAGAACGTCCAGAAGTACGTAGGATTAAGCTGATACCAATAATGTTGGTATCAGCTTTTTTATTCGTATTAGCCTGGAGGAAGTGAACGATTTAGTACTCAAGTTTGATGAAAGATACGTGCTGTTATTAATGTATAAACAGTACTATTTAGCTAGAAAACCACCAGCGTGACCGCCTTAAAACGTTCATACATTGCTATCGAATCTCTGTGATGAAAACTCGGGAAGATGTGCCAATGTTTACTGGTCCGTCAATATATACTGGTTCAATGTTTACTGGATCAGTGGAGCACTTACATAGAAGAACGAAGAGCAAGTCGAGTGATTAGAAGTAGAGTGGGAATTCTGAGGGGGATAGTATTGTGAGCTGTTGGAGTGGAAACTGGGTGCCTTTATTTAAACAGAAAAACCCACACAATAAGCAATCTAAAGTGCGGGGTTTTGATACGAAAAATTACAGCAATGCGCCGATGTCTTGTACGATCTCAGTAATACCGATAGTAAAGAACTGCACACCCATACAGATAAGCAGAAAACCCATTATTCGAGTAAACGCGTTAATGCCATTTTGGCCCAGAGCTTTAAGTAACGGGTAAGCCATGCTCAGAATAAAAGCGGCGACTAAGCTCACGACACCAAAACCACCAATCACTCCTGTATAAATACTTATTTTTTCTAACTCTTCTTCACTAGAAGCAATTTCAGCGGCAAGGCTAATGATCAGTGCCATTGTTCCGGGGCCGCACAGTGATGGAATCGTAAGGGGCACTAAAGCAATAGAATCTTGTCCGACACTGCCATCCATACTTTCTGGTTTTGGAAACAGCATGTTGAAACCAATCGCACAAATGATAATTCCGCCACCCAAGCGTAAGCTCGGAATTGAAATACTAAACAACTCTAAAACAGAAGCACCAATAAAAAAGGTGATGCACATGGCGATGAATAGGTAAAGCCCAACGGTTTTCGCTTGTGAAACGATATAACTCTTGTCTCGGCCCTTACTTAAACCAAGAAGCACGGTGGCAGCAGCAGGCGGGTTCATCATCGGCAACAAGCCGAGAACGGTGAGAGTTAAATAGGTGAATAAAGTTTCTAAATGCATACGGTTCCCTTAAGGTTTTTGTGGGTTTCTGTGTCATTGGATGGTGGTTAAATTATTAGGTGTTGGCTTAATCTCGAATCAAATTAATGACTAAATGACTGACTAGCTAACTAGGTTAAAGAAGCATTAACTGAGCAAGGTACAGAACACTAAAGAATGAAATCGCATCGGTTAATGTGGTGAGCAGTGGGCTAGATAACATCGCCGGATCGAGGTTTCCGCGCTTGAGAATTAGAGGTAACGCGCCACCGATCATAACTGCACAAGTGGACGATATCGTGTAGGCCCCCGCGACTAACACTGGTAATAAATGACTTTGCTGACCATGGGTAATCAACATGAGTAGAGCAATAACCAGACCAATAGCAAGACCATTGATAGCACCAATCGGGAACTCTTTGGCGACAACAAATAACCAGTCTCTAGCGGAAATATGCTTTGTTGATAATTCTCGAATAGAAACGGCAACAGATTGGTTACCCGCGGCACCGGATAAGTTAGCCACTAAAGGTAAAATTGCGGCTAATACGGCAACTTGTTCGATAATATGTTCAAAGGAAGCGATGATCGATACCGCGGCATAGCTCAAGATGACCGATGGCAGCAAAAATGTGAGGCGTCGGATATTACGTTGTAATAGCGGCATAGTACGAAACTCGTCGCCACCAAATATACCGCTGGCTTCACGTTGTTGTTGTTCGGATTTCTCATATAACGCCTGGTTTAATTGGGTGTGACCAACAATACCAATTTGAAAGCCATGTTCGTTGATAACAGGAACGGTAGAGTGTGAGGTAGAGTCGAGCACACTTTTTAATGATTGGAGATCAAAATCTGCAGGTACGGTGGGGACACTTGTATCAATATGATCGAGCAATCTATCCCAAGATTGAGCGAGAAACAGTTCTCTAGTTTTCACCGTACCTAAGTAGTTACCGCGTTTGTCGTGTAAATAAATGTAGCGCCACTCAATTCGTTCAGAGCTTTGCTCACCTTCACGCAAGACGTTCTCTAAGTCTGAAATGGTTGCCCAGTTTTCCAATTTAATGATCTCATTCTTGCAAATACGTCCCACGGAGCCATTAGGAAAAGACATTGCGGCTTTTTCTTCGTTTTCCCAAGTTTCGGGCAGGGAGGATTCAAGGGCTTTGTGAAGTGGTTTAGGTAAGCTACGTAATAGAGAGCGGCGAACGTCTGAACGCATATGTAAAAGAATGTCTTTCGCGCTGTCGATAGGAAGGTTTGAAAATAAGAGTGCACGTTCTGGCTCTGTTAGGTAATCCAGAAAATCAGCAGCTAGATTAGGTTTTTGAGTACAAAGCAACGCCCAAAACTGTTCACACTGTGCGTTGGTGAACTTTCGAATAACAAACGGAAGGTTGGTTAGGTTAGCACTCTCTATTTGTTTGATAATGCGATCACTAGTACCAGACTGTATTTCTGCAACTAACTCGGAGTACAGCAGCTCGGCTTCCGTGTTAGGTAATGGGATGGTTATTAAGGTCATAATAATGGGCTACACTACAACGTGGTTTCGTTTACGGATAATTCGGACAAACAGCGTGATAAAAGCAATGGCCATCAACGTTAAGCTAGTGAAGAGAAACCATTTGGTGATGAGCTCTTGGTGTTGGGCTAAAAATGGGTGTCGCATAATGGATTTTCCAGCATAAAGCAGCGTTAACACCCACACGATAGAGCTGGTCATGCTGATCATGACTGTGCGGATAAAGCTGAGGCGTGCAATACCCATAAGCATTGGGGTTAAAACACGAACGAATGGAATAAAGCGAGATACGAACAACGATAGGAACCCGAATTTATTGAGAAGGCGCCTTGCTCTAGGTAATGAATCGTCAGGCAGTACGACTTCAATTTTGTTCATGAAGCGTGAACCTTCTAACCAGCGTCCTTGTAGATAACCGACAATCGTGCCTAAACAAGCCGATACGCTGAGAGCTGTCAGGGCGGTATAAAAGTCCACAGCACCTAATCCCACCAGTCCTCCTACAAACAATACCAGTCCGTCTCCGGGGAGAGGCAAAAACACAAAACTCGACTCTAGAAATAACACAACAGCGAGCAGTAGTAGCAAGATATGGAGTGAGTTGATCTCAAGTAGCGTGTCAAAATCTTGCACCCAAATGGCGGCTAATATCTCATTCATACTTTTTCCTTAATGGTATAAAACGACGTGACAACCAGATCGAATGATCTGGCTGTTGTGCGTGGTGTTAGTCGAACATCAAAATCAAATAAGCGAAGAAGAGAACAAGGTGGGTGGCACCATTCAGTGAGTTGGTTCTGCCGCTACTAAAGCTAACGCTGGTCATGAGAAGCGTCGCGGCCAGCAACACCATTTCTGCGGGTTCTAGGCCTAACTTCAAGGGCTGGTCCATTACGCCAGAGATGAGTAAAACGGCCGGTACGGTCAGTGCAATCGTTGCTAATACCGAACCAAAAAATAGGTTGATAGCACGCTGCAGTTGGTTTGTCAGAGCAGCTTTCACGGCACCAACGGCTTCTGGCGCGAGAATAATAAGTGCAACGATAAGGCCGCCAAGGGCTGCTGGAGCGCCCATAACGCTAATACTGTCGTTAATTGGAATAGCTAGCCCTTTTGCTAGAAGTATCACGATGAGCAAGTAGCTAATGAGCATGACAGTGTGAAATAGATTGCTGCTTACAGGACCGTGGTGGTCGTGTTCACTTTTATTGTCGGCATCAATGAAGAAGTGAGTATGGCTACGTGTTTGTACGAATAGAAATACGCCATATAACGCAATGGATGCAAGAACCAGTGTGCCCATCAAGCTGAATGACATGTTTCCATTGTCACTACTGCTGGTAAAGTTTGGCAAGATCAAGCAGAGCATCGCAAGAGGGATAATGGCAACCAAATACGCCTTAATACCATCCAAATTATACGACTGAGTGTGATACTTCATCCCACCGACTAATAAAGTAATACCGACAAAACCATTCAATACCGCCATGATCACTGCGAACATCGTATCTCGGGCAAGAACGGGGTTCGGATCTCCGGTCAACATGACAGAGGAGATCATGATCACTTCTAATGAGATGACTGACAGTGTAAGAATGAGTGTGCCAAACGGGTCTCCCAACTTGATTGCTAAGGAATCTGAGTGGCGAACCACCGCGAAAATGGCGGTCATGGCGACATAAAAGAGTACAGAGGTAGTGATGACATAAGAGAGGGTTGAGAGACTTGAGGTCAGTATGTTTTCGCCTAAAGTCTTGAAAAATATAACAGTCAAAATACCGAGGAGCAGTGTTTTCTCTTGTTTTAAAATCTTATACATTTGAGCTTCTCGTTGATATCAACATCGTAAGGTCCTAGTAACGTTGTTGATTCGCGAATGTTCACTACATCCTCCATAAGGTAGTGATTTGCTCATAGTCTATGGTTGTGGGGAGAGGTTGAATATGAATTAGAGAAATTCATAAATGCTTCAATTGTTGCTCCAATTCTGAATTTCTCTAATTCGTCGATTTTAAGTTCATTGAATTCAATAATGGCGTAAATAAACTGCAAACCACAGTTCATAAGTCGCCTTTGGAGTCACAATGAGAACATTACACAAATTTATACCGACTAATTTAATGCCTACTACTCTTGTCTCTGCGCTTGTACTTAGTCTTTCAAGTACTACGGCAATCGCTGATATCAACTTGGCTGAGCGCACAATTCCAACGCCTGTGGGGATATCGACAACGCTTGCTGAAATGATCGAAGGTAGAGGCAGCATTCCAGAGTTTCCTGTCCCTGAAAGTACAGAGGCGTGGCTTGAATTTCAGTCCATGTTTGATGCGCACGGAGTTGAACTCGCTAAATCGGTAGCGGAACGTTTTGAAGTAACGTATGAAGCAAAACAATTTGCAGGAGTAGACACTTTTTTTGTGACACCAAAAGTGATCTCATCTGAATATAAAGACAAGTGGTTAGTACACATTCATGGTGGTGCATTTGTATTTGGTGGTGGCGAATCTGCGTTACGAGAAGCTATCTGGGTCGCTGACGGTCTTGGTGCAAAAGTGATTTCAGTTGATTATCGTCAACCGCCATTACACCCATTTCCAGCTGCAATTGATGATGCCGTTGCCGTTTGGAAAGAGTTAATGAAAACCCAAACAGCAGAGTCGAGTGCAATTTTTGGCACATCTGCGGGCGGTAATTTAACGTTAGCAACGACACTGAAAATACAAGAGATGAATTTGCCTGCTCCGGGAGCTCTTTTTGTTGGTACACCCGCGGTTGATCTTAAAGAAACATCAGATACTTGGCATACATTAAAGGGACTTGATTCATTAGGTCAGCGTGAAGGATTAATTCAAGCGACATTTGATTTATATGCTGATGGTGAGGCGTTGGATAACCCGCTAATTTCACCTATTTACGCAAATATAGATTCTTTTCCACCCACTGTTTTTATTTCAGGAACTCGTGATTTATTACTGAGTGACACGGTTCGAATGCACCGATTACTGCGCAGCGCTGATGTTGAGACTGAGCTTCATGTTTATGATGGTCAGTCTCATGGTGACTATATAAATGGACTTGTTGCGGACATGCCTGAATCGGAAGATGCGCTTAAAGAGATTGGTTTATTTTTTAATAAGCACATCAATTAATATAATAATTTTGGAGATAGATTGATAATAGCAACCTAGATTAAGTTGTCCTAATTAAAGGGTTATTTCTCAGGTTGCACTACCTTGTCGAAAAAGTTTTGCATCGTTTGGTGCAATAATTGGTTTAAAGGGAAACCACGCTTTGATTGTAAGTAACCACCATTGATTTGGATTGATCTCATCTCTTTTGGAACCGTCGGAAGAGGGTAACAACTCAGCTCTGGCTCATTCTCAGTTACTAGCGTACTGCCAAAAGATAAGGCGTCAGAATGTTTCAATTTATTGAGTAAAACTCGAATACTGTGAGTCGTTAAAACGATATTTGCCTTATACCCTCTTGCTAAGTAAAAGTCTTCAACCGGGGCGCGTTTTGAGTTAATCCCATCAGCGAGTATCCGAGTGATAGGAAGGTGATGGATGTCTTCTAGGGCGGTACTCTTACTAAGTACTGGGTGATCTTTACGAGCAATGAGGCTGAGTTTTATTTCTTTTAAACGGTGCTGATAAATCTCTTGTGGCAATTGGAACTGAGAAAAAAGGAGCAAGTAATCTATTTGGCCATTAAGCATTTCATTTAAGCTTTGTTCTTGCCAATAAACTAATTTAAAACTGGCAGCAGGTAGTGCTTCTCTTAGAGCACTAAAAATACCATCTCCCCATTGCTCAAGCATGAAGATGTTCATTGCGATCGACACTTCACCTTTAAATTGCAGAGGGTCGAAATTTTGATAAGACTCGACGACTTTTAGTAGAGGTGTGAACATTTCATCGGCGGCTTCTGCAAGTTTCTCAGCTAGCTCAGAAGGCTCGACACCATGAGCTTTACGAATAAACAGTCGATCACCAAACGTTTCTCTCAGCTTAGCTAGACCACGACTGACGCTAGTTTGTGATATCCCCAATTTGTCTGCGGCCTGATGTGTGTTTCGTGTTTCTACAACCGCTTGCAATAGTTTCAGTAGGTTTAAATCTAAATCGCGAAGTTCTTTCATCGTTAGCCCTTAACTATTGAGAGTCTTCCATTGTAGTGTTGAACGCGGATGACGCAAACTCATTTTTTCCGCAGGTGTATCAGTCTGTGTCAAACCGACTTAAACATAAATATAAGTATGGTTTACAGAAAATTGCATATGTCACCGTTACTTGAGGTTTGGAACATATTTGTACCCTAATAGGATTGTCGGAACGACCTTGATATTGTGTAATTGATAGTATCTAGGTTGCGATAGGTGATATTGGAGAGTCACCCAGCCATTTGCAAAGTCCGTATATTGCTGTTCCTGCATTTAATCTTATTGTTAATGAGCCCAAATGATTAGCTCTGAACGTGTTGGGACAGTTTATTGTGCCAATGGTTTTACTAGAATCTATTTAAGTCTTCAGTGGTGGTAGTTCAATTCAGCCCTCGCTCTCTTAATGACTCAATATGTGTTAGGTAGTATTTTTCAATCAATACCCCGTAAGCTCCATATAACCAGAACCGGAGTGTGTTCCTTCAATTGAGATAGGCCCTTCCCAATAGGGAACTGACAGTGGCATTTTGGCATTTGGATTGAGTGCTGAGACGGTCAGTTCGATTTGTTGAGTTGGAATCGAAATTTGCCACTCTGTTGGGTAGTCACGCCCATCGATTTCAGTCTGTTTGGTGGCGATTAGGGTGATGTCTTGCTGTGAAATCGCGATGCCAGAACCATCTTGCTGCATCAATCTTGCGTGAGCATAACTGGCTTCGCCTGTTGTTGAGTTTCGAAGTTGAAATACCACCAAACTGGTTTCATCACCTAGCCTTAGCGCAAACCAATCCCAGCCTTGTTGCGAGTCGAGTAAAAACTGCGAGCTCCATTCTCTGTCTATCCAACCTTTGCCAGAAACTTGATGCGTGACTCCATCGATGATTACCTCGCCCGATACATTAATGAATGGTTGGCTGTAGTAATAGGAAGCTACTTTTCCATCGCTACTTTTGGTGCTGTAGCCTTGTTCGCCTTGCTTTTGATAAGGGGCGTTGTTGGTTAACTTAAGCGAGTAGCCAAACTGACCGGAATTAGCGTTCAAGGTTGCGGGGAACAGATCATCGCTTGACGATGTCCATTGCCAGTCATCGAGATAGACCCGAAATGGTGAAGCGCTTACACCTGCGAGTTCAGCTTGGTCGCGTGACCACTTCTCATCGGCGTAGTGTTTGTCTTTGGTGGTGACGGCGCTGTGTGCCATGTAGATTTGCTGACTTTGCCACGTAGTTTCCTTAGTGCCATTGCCACTTTCCTGTGGTGCAGCCGCGAAGCGGAACTGTGTCCACTGCAGGCCTAACGCATTGCCGTCTTCATCAATTAAGTTTGCGGTTAAATACCACCATTCATGACGAAAATCTGGGTGTGCTTGATGGTCGGCAGGGAAGGTGATGTCGATACCTTTTACTACCGGCGTGAATTGCTCAGCCTCTTTTTGTGTTTCATCATCGGTTTGTGTTTCTGCACCAAGTATCGAACCCATATTTTGAGCTGATGGTTGCGTGGACTCCTCGCATCCTAAAAAGAATAAGGGGGTAAGTGTGAGAACGAAAACTCTCATTGATCGATTCATCACAACACCTCGCTCTGTAAACTGGATACCACGGGTTTACTGACCAAACGCCACAGTGGAATCAAGGTCGCAAACACAGCCACTAGAATGGTGATGGCTGCGATGCTGAGTGCATCACTCCAATTCCATACGTAGTTTAAGCTCCAACCAAAGGCGCGCAGGGTAACGATGTCCGTCAACACATAGCCGACCATAGCGCCGAGTGGTAAGGCGATAACCAGAGTGAAGGCGACCAGAACAACGATTTGCCCGACCACCATCGCCATCAATTTTTTCTGACTAACACCGAGCGCATACAGCCTTGCAATGGCGGCTTTGCGTGCATCGAGCAACATGAAACAGGCGCAGAACAACCCTATCACCGCCACCATTAAAGTGACGCCATTAAGCGCCCGAGTGATGGCAAAGGTTTGTGAGAAGATATCTAACGCGATCGATTTTATCTGCGCTTGATCGTAAAGCTGGCTAGGGTGTAAATTGAGTTGTTGGCGTAGCTGTTCGTACACCACTTGTGGGTCGCCAGATACTTTGATTCCCAAGCTGGTGGGTAAGTCAGTAAATCCGCTTTCGAGCCATAAATTAGGAGCAAGTAACACTTCACCATTCGGTGAGCCGTAATCGTGGAAAATCGCCCCGACGATGAGTGTTTTGTCTTGGATCGCGTCGAGCTTGAGTCGGCTTCCAAGGGACAAACCGAGCTTCACTGCCGTAGGCTCGCTGATTGCCACTAATTCACCTTGGTAAAAGCGCGTCCAGAAATCATCAAGGTGGGATTGGAACACCATGGTTTGCTCAAGTGTGTCTTTGTCTTTAGTGCCGAGCAAAGTCGGTAAGCCCTGCAAGTTATCGTCGACATAATATTGCTTATAGACGGTTTCAACATGATCAAACTGTTCTAACGCACGTTCCACATTCGCGATTTCAGCTTGGGCCGGGCTAACGTAAATATCGGCATGTAAGCGCTGTTCAAGCCATTGCTTTAACGTGGATTCAAAGCTGCCGACTAAAGTATTCATCCCTATATTGGCGGTGACGGCGAGAAGCAACGCCATCATGGCAAGGGAAAGAGGGGAGATAAGTTCACGCAGCTCAGCAAACAGATACTGCATTAATCCCGACTTGGTGCGCTGCTCGCTCCAATTTGCTAACACGCTGAGCGTTTTGGGTAGATACAAGGGAATCGACACCACTAACACGCCTAGCCACGCCATGGTGAAGCGGTGATGCTGGCTCAGCCATAACCCTGCTAACGCGACAATAGTTAATACTGACCCGATAACAAATAGCTGATTTTCGTTAGACGTTTCCGGCGCTTGATAGAAACCACTATGGGAGGAGAGTGGTTGTCGCACCCGCTGTTTAAAGTGCTGCCAACAAGCAATAAGCGTTGCGGCCAACGTGAGTAGCAGTGCCTGCACTAACCATTGCCATTGCCACGTGCCGGGAAGCAGTGTTGCACCATAAAGTTGCTCAAGCGTTATCGCGACGGTGGGATGTAGCCAATGGCTGAGTTGAATGCCGAGAATGAAACCAAGCGACGCGCCCAGTGTGACTAAAAGAATCAGCTCGACTAACAGAGCTGAAAATACGATGCTTGGCGCTATCCCGGCTTGTTGAATTTGCACCAACAGCCGATTACGTTTGAGCAAACTGTACTTAACGCCATTGTAAGCGATGAATAGGCCAACCAAAAACGCCAACAAACTCATGGCGGTGAGGTTGAGGTGAAAGCTATCGGTAATTGAACCGAGATCCGTACTTTGGTTGTTGGAAATCCATTGCCCCTGTGTGCCTATGAGGCTTTGCCATTTATCCTGAGTATTGCTGTTATTGTCGCTCTTGGTGTCAAAAATAGCGATATAGCTCAGTTGTCCTTGCTTGTTAAGCAGTTGCTGAGCGAATCCAATATCCATCAACATTCTGCTGCCCAGTTGCCATTCATCGGGCAGCACTACCACTTGGGTGAGTACTTCATCCAAAGTGAGTGTGTCTGCTTCTCCCAAGTTCTGGTGCTGTGACTGGCTCATCATCACAATGGGTTCACCCGCTAAGAGTTGCGGCAAAGGTATGGCATTGTCGAACAGGGAAATGCTTGGCTCTTTGGTTTGAGTATTGCTTTTTTCGTCGGCGCGAGCGTGACGAGATCTTGAAGTGAGGGCAGCGATCAACTCACTGCCTTGAACTGACCAACGTCGACCTTGTTCGTCTCTTACTCGCCCTTCTATAACAGGCAGTGCTGCGCTTAATCCACTTTGTCTTAAGCTGAAGTAGAGCGATTCCGGCAAATAGTTTTGCCCTGCTGGTGGAATGATAAGGTTTTGTGCTTGGGCGCTAAGTTGCTCGGTCGATTCTGCATAACTGCGCTTGGCATTGAGGTTGATGGCTTGCACTGCGACAAACAAGGTGACCGCTAGCACAATGCCGATCAGAATCGCTGCGGCTTGCAATGGTGATTGACGATAGTGCGCCGCGAATAGGTTCAGAGTCAGCTTGGTATGGATGAGCTGGTTCTGAGCGAAGCCAGTTTGCTTCATTGGATTACTCACAACGCTGTTGCTCTTGGGGTTAGCTCCGCGTTCTTTAAACACCCATCATCTAACACCAATTTTGTCTGCATAAAGCTGGCGCATTCTGGGCTGTGCGTAACCAAAAGCACGGCAGTGTTGCCTTGCGTGGTAATTTCACTGAGCAGCTTCATTACCTCAATACCTGCTTTGTGGTCGAGGTTGCCTGTGGGTTCGTCGGCAAGCAGTAGTTTGGGTTTGTGTGCCAGTGCACGCGCTATTGCGACTCGTTGTTGCTGACCGCCAGAGAGTGCGGATACATGTCTTTCGAGTAGCTCGCTGATACCCAATGCATCAACTAAATAGTCGCACCAGTCGCTCCATTTCTGTTGATTTAAATGAAGAGGGAAGGCGATGTTTTGTTTTACGTTGAGTGGCGTTAGCAAGTTGAACTGTTGAAAGATAACGCCTAATTTTTGATGGCGGAATCGGCTCCACTGTGGATCTTTCCAATTTAATGTATTTTCGCCATCGAGCCACAACTCGCCACCAGATAGAGGTTCAAAGCCCGCAATGATGTTCAGCAGAGTACTCTTCCCACTGCCACTCGCCCCTGTTAAAGCCACGCTTGCCCTTGTCGCCAAAGCGAAGTCGACATTGTCCAACACGTGATGGATATCTTTACCATCAACAAAGCTTTTGCTGGCCTGTGTGAGTGTGACAATTGGGCTTTCCATTTCCTTTCCTTATAACCAAAATTACCATCAAAAGGTGTCGTTACTTGTGGCAATTACCAAAACGGCAAGTTCTATAAAACTGTAGACAACAATTTCAAACAATAGAGCGATTTATATCGAATTATTAATAACTTGTACTTCAAAAAGAGGGAAATAGATCAGTGAGAGGGAGAATACAGTTGGTGGTGGGAGCTTAGAGTCACTATGGAGGCTTTTGGATTTATCGTTAGATGGTTCGTGCTGTTTCTCTAGCTTGTTACTGTTCCATTCTTCTAATGTTGTTCACTGTGAATCCTCGCGTTGTATTTCGGGGGAAATTATACCTATCTAGCAGCACTCAAATAACTCAGATCTAGTTGTAATCTTGCACGGTAGCACTTGAACATATCACTATGTAGAAAGTTTATACTGGAGGTGCTGAAAACTCGCAAATAGCATAAGAGATTTTAATGAAGTAAAAAATTTTAGTATAATCAATCTACTATGAAGTGGGATGACGATTTTACATTAGGTATAGAAATTATCTGTTAGGTAAATTTGGATGAATGAACATTATGTTATCGAGCTATTTCAACGAGTTTTAGATCAAGCAATATGGTACGGAAGTGATGAACTTAGAAAGCAAGGTTGGTGTATTACGTCCGAAACTTTAGAAAATGAACTATTTGATTACATGCGGGAGCATGAGCTAAGTGAAGTTGAAGCAATAGAAGAGTTATTGACTGAACGCTTTGAATCATTATTACAAGTTGAGTTAGAAAGAGAAACTCGACTATTGATTCCACCTTACAGTGACATGTTAATCGAATCTATCAAATCGTTTAATTTAGGTTTTTATAATATTTGTATACCGAGTTTATTTAGTATTATCGAATCAGCGTTAATGCATCTTGCAAACAAAGGTGAATACAATAATATTCGCTACGTTTCTGGAATTAGAAAAAGAGAAAGTTCTGAATCTTTACATTTAGGTCTAAAGAGTAAGCTTTTTCAGATCGCAAACACAACCGAGGAACTGTTTTCACCGATGCGGTTCGATGCTAGTGAATGCGACATTACGTTAAATAGACATGTTTCAGCGCATGGTCGCAGAGAGAGCCCGTACAATAAAACTGATTGCTTGAAATTATTTCTGCTTTTGGCATCCATAAAATCTTGTTACTCAAATTAAACATTTCTAAAAGCAGTGACAGGCTGACTTTTAACCCAAAGCACTTTACCAACTACGAGTTAGCCTTTGCAGCTCATTCATCCAATATCAACCGCTTTACTCAGTACAGATGTAATGTTGGAAGATGGAAACGACAACGACTTAACCACGCTCTAAGCGTCGTTAAGTCGTTATTGGTTTGAGGTCAGAGCTTAATTGAGCGCTTTGATCAGAGTGATTTCGCGTTTGATTTGCTTACTCTCTTGTTCAGTTGCCTGTGCTAGTTTCTTTTCGCGTGTGGTTATGGCTGCTTGTTTGGCTTCGTCAGATTTGAACATCAGCTCTTTTACGTTGATAGAAGCGATGTTTGTGTAGCGGCCATCGTCACTGGTTGGGATTGATATGGTTTCATCATTAATCAATGACTTTACGATCTCACGCTGTTCGTTGTAGCGGCTTTCTAAACCAGAAAGTGCCCAACGCTGCTGAGGTTTGCCTTCATACTGGCCGTTCTTTTCTTCTTTAAGATACTTGATGGTCATATTACGGATTGTGCCTGCTTCTTCTCCATACTCGGCTTCAGTATCAAAGAGTACAGGGAACGATTCACCCTCTAGCACGCCGCCTTGCTTGGTTAGATGACCCATTCGATAGCTATTCATACCAATGCGGATTTCTGTTTCATCTTTTACCGGTGTGCCATCAGCAAACGCGAGGTTGGTGATGCGTGTACCTGCAGGCTGAGTGAGGTCGATGGTATAAGTTACGCCCGCGAAGAAGTCATTGGTCGAATATTTTGAAGCTCTACGTTCAGGGTTAAAGCTGTAGGTCACATCGCCAGGTTGTACTGAGTTGAAGTAGCCCGCAGACCATTCCATGTAGGTTCTTAACTCTTTGCCTGTCATCTGGTAGACAGTGATTTCGCCACCTGCGTATTGGTAGTTGTAAGCGATGTCTTTGGCTTTAATCGGACCAACATCGAGCTCTGCATTGTCGTTGTCTATTTGAAGTGCGATGACATTGGCTTTAGGTGCATAGAAGAAGCTCGCTTCTTGGTATAGCGCACTGATACCTGTGTCTTGAACATGGACTTGAGGGATACCGCGGATTTCGTTTTCAGGGACTAAATCAACGCCGGTAAGCTGAGCGACAGGTCGATTCGCCATTTCTCGGAGTTTTTTATGATAAGGCTGGTATAGCTCGTCCATATTCTCGTCAGAATCGATACCTTTGATTTTATAAGTGAAGCTGTCTTTGTTAACGAGAGTGAATTTACCATCGCGCTCTTCAAATTGAAGATCGATACGAGATAGGGCGCGGCCATATTTGTCGGGCTCAGTAATAATAACGCCATTCACAACGGCCTTATCGATGCGAGTGTGCATGTGACCAGCGACGATGGCATCAAGCTCTGGGTTTGCATTGGCAATGTCGGTGACACCGGTGTCGGCAATGTCATTCTCGTTCTCAATCCCCATATGGGCAACCAATACGATAGCATCCACTTTATCATCAATCTCTTTGACGATTTTCTTCACTTCCAAGGTTGGATTAGTGAAAGTGACGCCTTCTAAACGGTTTGTACCTTGTGCAAAGACCTCCGTCATTGGGGTATCCATTCCGATCACGCCGATCTTAATGCCACCGCGTTCTAGAATGGTGTAACCCGGTAAGAATGGATTTCCGTTTTTGTTCTTGATGTTGCCGCCGAGAGACTGCCCTTTAAATTGGGTAACGGCTCTGTTGAGCGTTTTAAGGCCAAAGTCGAATTCGTGGTTACCTAAAACCCACACATCATATTTCATGTGATTAAAGCCAAGCATCATTGGATCAACGGGCTCGTCTTTGAAGGTTTCTACGAAGTTGCCTTGGATGGTGTCGCCAGCGTCGACAAGGATAATGTTAGATTGCTCTTTGCGGATCTCACCAACTTTGGTCGCGATTTGGCTCAAGCTACCACGAGTGTTGAGTTTATCTGCCGCGTAATCCCACGCCATAAAATGACCGTGGATATCTGAAGTACCCAGTATCGTGACATCGTGTATGTCGCCATCAGCTGCAAAGGTGGGAAAGGCTAGAGAGAGTAGGATGGCGCTTGATAGTATGTGTCTTTTCATAAGTATGTTCACATCGTGGTTTTAAGTATGACGCTACCATATAGAATCGAGATTACCTTATGGGTGATCAGTATCATATTTATAGTGATATAACTTACTGATGTTTCAAATAAATGTGATTCATGACCATCTCGTAACCACTTAAGTTACGATGAAACTCACTACAACTCTTCGCTATCTTTTTAATACTCCGAATTCTTTGATCAAACTTTCTAAGCGTTGGTGTATTAATAAGCACGTTTGTAAGCTGTTGAACGTCTTGCCTGTTGAGATAAACAAGGTATATCGTCCAACTTTCACTTACTGTGGCAGTAATATGATCTTGCCATCTAAGCGTGTGGTTTTCGATTCAATGAGATCAATCGCGGTTTGCACTTCATCGAATGGCAGATAGCGGTCAATGTCGAGCTGAATGTCGTTTGTGATGAAGTGATCTAGCATGGTCGTGAACTTATCACGGCGAACATCTTTACCTTCCGCTTCTTCCCAATAACGTAAGAAGAAGGTACTGAAATCGATGTGTTGGCTTTTCGCGTATTCAAAGAAGCGTGGCTCGTAAAAATCCAGCGACAACGTCCCATAGTTGATAAAGCGCCCATTGTTGCCAAGGGTGTGAATAAGATCGGTTCCGGGTGAACCGCCAATCGCATCAAAGGCAACGGTTGGCATAGGTAAGTCTAACGCCTTAATTTGATAAACTAGATCAGCGTTCGCATCTAACACCCAACTGGAAGTGGTTGGGTATTGTGTCGGCTGTGATGTAACGACAATGATTTTGAAGCCGAGTGATACTGATAACTGGGAGAAGATCTTACCGATGGCAGAGCTGCCTGCGTTGATGATCAACACATCTTCTTGGGTCAGCTTAGCCACTTCTGTCGTCAACACCCATGCGGTTAGCGCATTAATGTACAACTGGCAGGCGTAGCCATTTTCTAGATGCTGAGGAATTTGGAACAGGTCATCTGGTGATACATCGACATAGTTCTGCCATGTTCCACTGGTTGCCACAAGCACGCGCTGATCCACTGCAAACTCTGCATGACTGGACTCGATAACCCTTCCTACCGCTTCAAACCCCGGTACTCTCGGCGGCTGGTGGCTATGTTTGTATTGGCCCACACCATAAATCGACAACAGATCACTAGGATTAATGTTAGTGGCTTCAATTTGTACTCGAACTTTATCTTTGTCTAGTGCCCCTAAAGCGACATGTTCTAACTTGAGAGATTCTTTTGGCTGACCGAAACGGAACTGGCTAATTCGGGTATTTTGCTTAGTGTCAGTCATAGTTCGGGTACCTTTATGGATTATGAGTACTGCATTGATTTTAAGTGTAGCGTGTTCATAAACAATCTTGGGTCGCTAATATTGCTCAACATAGCTGGTGTTGGTAAACAGTCGTCATCAACGTAGTCGACATAGTCTGCCGCCGAATCGAAGATCAAAATATCCAAAGCCAAACGATCCAAGCCATAACGGCCTCGGTGGATCATATCCGCTGAAAACACCAATAAGTCCCCGGCTGCTAATGGTATTTGCTTACCGCCAGATATGTCATCGCTGCTCACTTTGCCGTTTTCTTCTTGGCGAACATTGTACTCTTCTTCGTTGTCCCAGCGCTTATGTGTTCCGGGGATAAGCTCCATACCTGGCTCATCAAAAAGGGGCACTCGCAGATGCAATACCTGGGTTTCCATGATGACTTTCATCTGGTCATCAATGTCGTAGTCGTATTGACAGTCACGATGCCAGAAGTCTTTTTGCTGCGGGTTTACTGGGTTGAAGAACAGCTGTGTATTCATGAATGCCGGTTTGTTCGGAATCACCGCATCGACCACTTCCATGACTTTTTTTGAGCTGATGAAGTTGAAAAGTACGCGTCTATCTTCGGTTGGCAAATACTCACTTCCCGTAATCAAAGACGAGTTAAATGCTTCTTCTTGATAGAATTCTTCGTTGTCTGCTTTCCATGATTCATGGAATTTCAGCACGACTTTTCTTAGCGATGCAATTTGAGCTTCATTGAAATAATTTCTGATAACAAAGTAACCATGTTCGTCGTATTGGCTACTTAATTGTTGGCTGTTTTCTACCACTGACTACCTTCATTCATTCTGTACCGCGTAATAACTACAGATTTCTTGAGCGCATAATGCCAGACAGTCGTCATTCAACCAAGTAACGAGTGAAGAAGCGTGTAGATTCAGTGATGTTATAAAGCCATATGGGGCGAGTTTTACATACCTATCCATATCATGGACTCATGCGATACCGATCTCCCCATATGTGACACATCCCCTATTTTACAAAGTGTAATGATTCATATAGTGAATAAATTTATAATTTCGATAACTATTGACCATGTTATAATTTAATTGGCTTAGGGAAGAGAGTAAATCATGGATGGTTTTTCGCTGGATATGAGAACACTTAATTTTATTATTATTTTGTTCTCTTTCATTTACTGCATTGGCTTGTTGCTGTTCCAATTTACCCAACAGTCCATTAAAGGGCTTTCAATTTTTTCCATTTCAATATTTGTTATCGGAAGTGGGCCGTTGATGTTGAGCCTAAGAGGGGAACTCCCTGATTGGATCACTGTTATTGGCGCCAACATGGTCATTGCGCTTGGCTTTCATCTCGCTTTGTATAGCTTATGCCTGTTTCGAGAATATTCCCTAAAATGCACCTACCTAAGTAGTCTGATGATGTTGGCTCTTTTGCCATGTTTTATTTATTTTACGTACTACGAACCTTCCATCAAGGCTCGAATCATCCTCATTAGTTTCTATTTGGCCTTTGTGACTGTTTGTACTGCCTTTGCGGTATTGAAGGGTCAACGCGATGACTTAACCTTAGCAACTCGGATGATGGCCTTGTCATTTTTGATATATGGCGGGTTTATGGTTTTCCGAGTAACGGTGACGTTATTTTCAGCTGAGCTGGAGGATTTCATGGCGGCCGCACTTATTCATCAACTTGCCTTTTTAGTCAGTATTGTTCTTATCGTATCGATGAGCTTCACGATGCTCTGGTTGATTAATGCAAGGTTACTTAGGTCTATTCATGACCTGTCTTACAGTGATCCTTTAACGGCACTTGGAAACCGCAGAGCATTAGATGAAATGGTTCCAGTCATCATGAAGCAGGCGGGTACTACGCCTGTCAGTGCCATTATGATGGATATTGATAATTTTAAGTCGATCAATGATCAACACGGACACATTGTGGGTGATCTCGTGATCAAGTCTTTTGCTGAAATGGTTCAAAGTGCGATAAAAACATCGCCAACAGCCAGCGCGTTCCGTTTTGGCGGAGACGAGATAATGATTTTATTACCCAATGTCAATTTCCTACAAGCACAGGCTATTGCTTGTAAGTTGCGATTGTCTATTTCAGAGATCTCAGCCGTGCAAGGAAAAGAGATGTTTCTGACGTCGAGTTTCGGTGTCGCTCAGCTTCACCCACATGAGAATTGGGATGGGTTTATTAGTCGAGCCGACAAAGCGTTGTATCAAGCGAAAACAAACGGTCGCAATATGACTTCAATTTGTCCTAGCCATATTAACGAGCTCGTCACTGCCTGATGATGACAGGTCTTTATACGTTAGTTTGCCCCGCCACTATTTTGATACAGCCATTATATTGTTGGCTGTGGCGCTGAGTCTGTTTTTTGGCTTTGCGTTAAAGTCTGTGAGGCAGTGGCTTCAGTTTCTTCTGCAGACGTAAAATGTTTATCAGTTAACGTTACAGTCATTGCTTCATGTTTCACAGTTGTGGTTGCCGTTTTTGATTGGGATTGGTTTATCGTCGCGGGTTCAGCGAATACCATCATTGAGGTTGTAAAAAAGATCGTTGCTAGTGCGATTTGAGCGAGCGTTTTCATTGGGCTGTATCCTATTGGGTTATGATTAATAGCTGATACGAGCACTATAAAAATTATGTGGCGGTCGTTCTTATCATTTTATGCCACGGTAAGATTTATACTGTGGATGAATATTTTGTTCGGGTATTATTTGCCAACGCCCAAGCATTGAGAAACTTACTCATTGCCACATCACTAATACTGCTGCGATAGAGAGTAAGATGAGCGCAACAATGTCTTTGCGCGCGATGCTTTGCCCCAACCAGAAGTAAGATATCAACACCATAAAGACCACCTCAACTTGTCCCAACGTTTTCACATAAGGCACGGCTTGAAGTGACATCGCACTAAACCAGCCAAGAGAACCAATCACACTGGCTAAGCTTGTCATCACCACCAATCTCGACTTCTTGAATATCTGGTGTAACGTGTCGCGTTCTCTGAAAAAGAGGTACGTACAGATAATCACTGTTTGAAGGGAAATAACTAGGAACAGCACCCACGCTGCGCTGTGAGGGAAGGGTAAGCCAATGCTCAAGCTAGCTTCACGTACCCAAAGAGACGTTAAAGCAAAGGCGGTGCTACACGCCATACCTAACAAGAACACTTTCGGGGACAAGCTTCGCCAGCCAGAAGCGCTACTCATGATTAGCACGCCTAAAGTACCAATAAGTACGCCGACCCAACCTGTCACTGTTAATGCGGTGCCAAAAAACAACACGGAGAGCACCGCAGAAACAGGAGCTTCACACTTGGCTAACCCAGCGCCTATCGCATAGTTTTCTAGCTTGAACAGCATCACCATTAAGCCGGTCGCGAGGATCTGCATAATGGCGGCAGCAACAATATAGAAAACAAATTCACCCGAAAAGTCGGGGATAGCTACAGGCTGCCATTGATAGAGGGTGTAGAGGTAAATAAGGGCTATTGGGCCAGCCCAAATAAAACGCGCCAACGTCACGCCAGCCACGCTCATGGTGCCACTGAGTTTGCTTTGAAAGGCATTACGCCAAGATTGGCTAAAGGCTGCGAGAAGAGTAAAGGCGATCCAACTAAAAGACATGACGCTTCCATGTGTGATGTAATTTGATGATGATACTAACAAAAAATCACATGATAAGAAGCGACATGGTCTGATTATAGCCAGAGGCTCACCTTTATTCTCTATTCAGTATTAGATCGCTCTTCAGAAGATCGGCTGTTTCTTGTTCTTGAAGTAGAACAGCGCGCTGATCGAAACGAACAGTAAGGTGAAGTAATAGAAAAACGAAGATAGTGAGGCCAAGAAGGCAAGGTTCTGTTCTATTTCTTGTTCGGTGTAGCCCTGAGACACCAACTTATAGTAGTAAGCGTACAAGATACCGATCAGGCCGTATCCGAGGTTAAACATCAGCCCTTTAAAGCTGAGGACCGTGGCTCTGTTGTGCGATTCGGTCTTTTTATTCAGGTGGTAGCTGATGAAAATATTCATCGTCATGATGATAAAGATTAACACCAATGCCGGAATGACTCCGTAGATCGACCAACCTAAACTGATCCAGTAATAAGTCGCCGTGCTCGCCAATCCCATAACCACGATGAAGGTTTTAGGCTCAATGCTCTCTGCTAATCTTCGGCTTTGCCCAGCTAAGATGATCTTAAGTAAGCTTATACCCGCGCCAATAAAACCGAAGTAGATAATAGGAATATCAATGGCCAGATAGTATTGGCTGTTCATGGTGAGGAACATGCGTGAGGTGTGTTCGAATAGGCTGTAGTAGAGCAAGATGAACAGCACGTAAGGCGTAGCAAATACCCATTTACCCGCATCGATCGTTAATTTAAGACTTGTGATGGTGGTTACTAAATTGGTTTGGTCGCTTGGCATCACCTTTTTCTCTTCGCGCATATTAATCGCTGCATAGATAGCGAGCATCGCAACAAATAGGGTGGCAAATACGGGAATACGCATCAGGTCTTTAGTGCTTTCTGGCTCGGCTAGTCCAAGGAAATGAAAGATGTTTGTCATAAAGTTCACATCGTACATCGCCGCACCAATCAGCGTGACAAAGATCCCCACGCTAGACGCGACACGAAGCTGGATTTGCAGCACTCGAGGCCACAACTCTTCATTGCCTTGTTCTTTTAAGGTGTCGTAAGCCAATGCCTCGTCGGCGCCGCTGGCCAGTGCCATCGCTAAGCCACTGAGAATCCGGTTAATCAGAAAGACTATGAACACCAAGTCAGGGTTTCCGGTTGGCACTAGCGCGATCATCGCGATCTCAACAAACATTACGATCGAAGACAGCACCACTAGTTTCTTGCGGCCTAAGGTATCAGCGAATGCACCCGACGGTACTTCAGCAAGCACAATGGTGGCCGCCCAAACTACATTGAGCATCGCGAATTGAGAAAGGGTTAGCCCGTAATCTAAGTAGAGTAGAGTGAATACTGGGTAATAAAAACGCGCAAAGTAGCTGCTTCTAAACATCAAGAAGTAGCGGACATTGGGAATTTTAAGGATCTCTTTGAGCGTCATGATAATTTCAGTAATTTAGATAATACATCATTATGTATACCTCTTTTCTCTATTTAAATCATGGGATTGTTGTAAGAATCGGAAAACTTTTGATGAGCTTGTCTCTCTGTACATGTAAAGGCTAAAAATATAAAGGAGCTAACAAGAGGAGGAGCAACTAGGCTCCTCTTCTTGTTTTTATTACTTCATCTAACTTGATAATTGTTCTTGATGAAATTTCTTATAGGCGATTAATCCACACGCTTGAAGTTAGGTAATAACGTTTCTGGCTGCTGCGCTACAAATGCTTTACTTGGTGAGTATGCACGGAAGTAAACAAACCAGTTTTCGTTTTCTCGTGTTTGCACCCAGTTAGCTTCATTCACACCTGCTGGCTTAGTTGGCGAGAAGTGGAAGGTGTAATTGCCTTGTGCGTCTTTGACCGTTCCCTCGATGTTTGAACCTACATCTGCACGCTCAATGTCGTTGTCGATAATGGCGCGGTTCTCAACGTTATAGATAGTGATTGTCCAGAACAGATCCGCGAAGTTTACATCACCATCCAGAGTCAGAGTGTAGTGGTTGCTGCCATTAAGCCCCTTACCACTGTCATCGCGGTAGTTGTCTAGATAGATCTGGCCCCAACCGCCATTCTCAAAACCGTGCATTGCTACGTCGTTAGTTACAGCTTCGTAGAACCATGCTGCGCGTCCATCGAGATCCATACCGTAGTAACGATCTTGGTTTGGTGTTGAAGCCGTCGCTACTTCCCAAAAGTTGCCTTCCTTACCGTAAGCTGCGTGTGGCAAGCGTTCTGTTTTGTTGAAGTCGATATTCTTAACCATAGCTTCCCCCATCACTACAGCTTGCTCTAAAATCTCACGCTGCTGACCTGATGGTTCAAACGTCTTACCTTTCTCAATACCCAGGGGACGTAGCATGTCGTGCATCATGCGATCACGCTCTGCTACTGGCTCAGCTTGAATGGCTTCATTCAACGTATTCCAAAATGCCATGCCTCTTGGGTGTTTGGCATCTTCACCACGCTCAGGGAAGTTTACGCCGTTATCACTCAGTGGCTTTCCGTTGAGGTTGGTAATTTTCAGGGCCTCTAAGTCTTTCATACGTTGCTGGTCTGACTCTGCCATTAAGCGAACGCCAAAGAAAACATAGTTGGTGTCTGACTCAAAAACCTGAGCGCCTTTTGGCAGATTACTCGGTGTCTCAGACCCTTTGGCTTTTACCACGTAGACGCCCGGCTCGGTCATCTGAGAAATTCCGATCTGCCACATGGTGTGTACTGCGCCACGCAGTTCATCTGTTTATGATCATACTGCTGTTGGTGGTGTTAATTGGGATAACTACCCAGAAGCGGAGTCAGATTGGAACTTTCTTGGCCTCCAAAATAAGGTCGGTGTAAACCATTGGTTGCACGCCGAACCAGTCTCAAAAGATACACAAACTGTGATTCGTTCAAATCGTGATGTTGTTTACTCGACGATGGTTGTTGATGTATCAGAAGGTGCAACGTTCCATGTGCCCGCAGAAGACAACGACTATTTCCAAATCATCCATATCATGGACGAAAATCATCTGGTGCATAAGGTGGTTCGTCGTGGTGAAACACTTAACCTAACAGCTAGTGACTTGACGACAGGTACACATGTTCATGTACTAGCCAGAACACGTATCGCAGATTCTATCGAAGATACCAAACGTCGCCAAAGTCTGCTTTCTATCAAAGCGAATTCAGATAAGCCTTATCAAGGTAAAGGCTATAACCCTAGTGATGTTGAAAATTACCGTTTAAAACTGATCAACAATGTAATGAAACACGGCGCGCCTATTGAAGGGTTAAAGGGATTTGGTGCGACTTTGGATGACGTAGAAGACCACCACTTCAAATACGTGACGGCATTTGGTTACGCAGGGCTACCAGCCGATACAGCGCAATACCTAGAGCGCGTGCCAGGTCAAGGTAAGACGGCCTGCCAAGAGTGGACGATTCCAACGCCAAATTTGGACTTTGAGGGGCGCGGTGGTTACTACTCTCTAACCACTTATGGAGCGGATGGTTGGATCGACTCTGAGCACTTCTATGCTTCTGGCGAATCCATGCGTGATAACGGTGATGGTACAGTGTCTGTCACATTCAACTGTGGTACCGGTGCAGCTTATGATTTTGAAGTGTCTGAAGGTTGGGCTGGCGTATTACGTTTGTACGAGCCAGTCGATGTGGATGAAACTTTAGAGTATATGGAAACGTTGCGTCAAATTGAGATTAAAGAGCTTTAGTATCTCTTCGAATAGCTGAAATATCCCAAAATAAAAATCCCCTCAAGAACCTTTCTTGAGGGGATTTTTAATCAGTCGTTAATTTACTGGTTAGCCATCTACTCTTCACCTTCGGCTTCTTTGGAAGCATTTGACGCCCAGTCTTTCTCAAGCCAGTTATCGAGTACGTGCTGCAATGCATTCAAAGACGTTGGCTTTTCAAGTCGACCATCCATTAACTGATTGATCATGTCTAATTCACGTTGTCCTGATTCGCCGGACAAAGCAATGATTGGCGTTTGAGGAGAGCGTGCCTTGATGATTTGGCTTGCGTCAAAACCATTCATTATCGGCATTTGCACGTCCATTAAGATCAAATCAACTTTGTGTGTTCTGAACAACTCAACAGCATTTTCGCCATTTTTGGCTTGTAAACTGTTAACGCCAAGTCGGCTCAAATACATCTGAACAAGTGTGCGTTGCACCTCTTTGTCATCAACGATGAGCACGGTAGGTGCTAAATGGCTCTCAGATTCTCGCGAACTTGTTGGTTCTGTATCAGCGCAGGTTTTATCTTGAGTAGTCGTTTGGTTGTGTTTCCAATCATTGAAATAAGGTGTACGAAGCGCATCTGCTTTGGGAGCATTCGGTACCACAGGGAAGTACAGGTGGAACTCAGTAAACTCACCAAGTTTAGAATGGCACTCAACTCTGCCACCAAATGAACGCATTACACGTTGGCAATAGCCTAGCCCTAAGCCGCTACCACCACTTTTTTGGTAAGAGAAGAAGTCATCAAAGATCTTGTGAGCAATCGCTTCATCTATGCCGGGGCCGGTATCTCGGAATATTAAAACGTTCTCGTAAGAGTCTATTTTGGTGCTGATTTCGATCTGGCTATCTGGATACGAATCAAAGTAATAAATCGCATTGCGTATTAGGTTGAAAATAACGAAGTTGAATAGGGTTTCATTTAGCTTTACAACAAAATCAGCATGTTGTGGTAAGCGAATACGTTCGATTATCTTCTCGTTTTCAAAGCCATAGTGGCTTACTGCTTGATCGACAGCTTTGTGGATAGAGGTCATTGTCACCGGACCATGCTCAGGTGAACTATCACTGACCTCACGCAAGATGATATCAATCAGCTGTCGGCCGCGTTGAATTGCAGCTTGGCCGTTTTCGATATCAAGTAGGATCTGTTTTGCTGGCGCTTGGTTGTCGATGTGCTGCTTTAGCACTTCGAAGTGCAGTTGCACTTGAGCAAGCGGGTTACGCATCTCATGGGCAATGGAGTTAGCCAGAGCACGACTTTGGCGAATGCGTCTATCCGCTTCGATGGTACTTTGCACACGAGTTAACAAGGTTTGCAGTGCAGAAATCTCTTCGTTAGAGAACATCTGATCGTTGCTCTTGTGCGATGACACCAACAAGTGCGTGACCGACTTTCCCTGACCAAACAGAGGCATTACCAAGGCCGTGTTGTTAGAACTCATCTTTTCATAGAGCGCATTGATAGAACGTTTTGCTGGCGCAGTGTAATCGAGCTCTTCAGACAGTTCGTCGAACACTAAAACAGACTTGTTGGTCGACAGGTAGTCTTCGTAGAAAGTCTCGTTGTAGTTGCTGTTAACAAGGCGCAGTTTGTCTTCTGGGATTTGAAGTAGGCTACCCAAACGACGCATCGCATCATCAATTGATAGCTTGAAATCTTCTTCTAAAGCAAGGATTTGCTGTACTGGTGTTGTCTTGTTCCCGTAGACAAAGAAGGAGGCATAACGGCTCACACGTTTATAAAGTACATGCCAAGTAATGCCTATTAGCGCGCAGATTGGAATGGCGATTAGCCATTGATTATCTTCGGTCAGCGGGATGAATATCGCACCAAACGGTATCACTAAAATAGCACACACTAACAGGGCGTTCAGGCTCATGTACGCAAGGTATTTCACGCTGTAGAAACGAGATGTCAGCAGGGCATACCCAACGAACAACATCTCACTAATAGACAAGGCTGGTGGTAGCCAAGTCAGTGAGAAATCACGCAAGAAGTAAGTCATACCTAGGTGGATCGTTGCTGTGGACAACATGAACACCAAGATACCTGCAATCATATAGCTGGTTTTGGTCAGCGTGAGCTTGCTGCTGTTGGCGCGCATTGCCACTAGGTTACCCAGTGTCAGTACCACAAAGCTGATCATGCCGATGAAGAAGTACGAAGTGTGCGGGCCAAATTCAATCACGAACTGACTTGGACCAACAATGATAACGTCTTCAACGGTTAAGCCCGGACTTAAATTAATAAACAAGGAGTAGACGGTTAGAGTGACGAAAATCGCTTGTTGCCATAGGTGCACCTTACCGTTGCGTTGCTCGGCGGCAAGCTGACACGAGAAGTAATACGCGAAGGCAAACGCAAAGAAGGAGGCGAGGTTGGCAAATTTGGCTGCAAACACAGCTGCTGACGGCCCAAGCTCTGGTAATAAGTCGGTATGGAAATACGCATTACTGCTGATCCACGCCACAATACAGACCGAATAGGCGATGTAGGCAACGTGGTGTGTACCTGCGATCGCTTCGCTCTTTAGTTTCAGACGGTAGCAATAGTAGAGTAACCACATCACGACTACAACAACCGTCGCAAGAAGCGTTATCGCTTTGGCGTGGATGATGGCTTCTAAGCCGAAATCAAACATGTTCGTCCTTATTTACCGAGCTTGGCTGTTGCAGAGAAACTGGTTGTTGAACAGAGTTAAGCTTTCTGCTGTTACGCACGGCGCGTTTGTAGCCTTTAAAGTCGGTGTCATTAAATACGTTGACCATCAATTCGAAATTCCAAAAGCCACGGTAAATGGTGGTGCCGTCATCGTTCAATTCGCAATATCCCGAATGGAAATACGCTTTTGGGTCAATAGCTTGATAAAACTGAAGCATGAAAGGTTGTTCAATGATGGTGAAGCCAATTTTGTAGCCAACTTGATGTAAGACGCTCATCAGCTCTTTTTGAGCGAGATAGAGGAAGTAGAGTTTTTGTTGGGTATTTCCACTGACGGTTAAGCGCAGAACTTCACATATGGCTCGAGTTTCGGATAGTTGTAACTGAAACTGATTATCGAGTTTTGGCAGAGAGTCACATTTTGACAATATCGGTGGCGTGAATAGCTGTAACCCTGAAAGTGAATCGTAACCATGATTTGGTAAGCAGTATTGCCAGTGATCATTGCTGAATGGCGGCGCATAGCTTAGCCAGGTTTCATTTTTTGACCAATCTTGAATCAAGGCGGAAGAAACTAATGTTGGGAAGGCTTCATCGTCTGGGTGTTTGAGCAGGATAAAGTGCTTACCCGTTTGTGACAGGTGTAATAAAGGCAGCATCTCAAACCATTTTTCACCCTTGATGAAAACCTCAAGGTTGCTTAAAGCGATGGCATCACTGATAGGCATTCCTTGTGGGTGACTGGGTGTTTGTACCACAAGTTGATCATCTTCTATCTGATTGATGATCGCACTGTAATAAGCGCTGTCTTTAATGGGAAGATCGATACCAGAGGGTGAACGACTATCGAGCGGCGACTTTGCCTTAATGGCAGCAATTTCGCATTCGCACCAAAAGTCTAACCAATGCATGTAACACTGACCTGCCGCTTCCTCTAACAATGCCATCTCGGTCGATAAACTGCTTGGATAGCGTTGAATGAGATCGCGATAGTCCATCAATTCAAATAAAACGGAGAGGCTTTTGTGTTGATGTTCTGGGAAGAACGATTCCAATAGTCGTCTACGGTAGTCTGTGACGGTTTGGAAAAGTGCAGTGCGATCTTGTGGCTGATAAGTGTTGATCACGAGCTCGATCAGCGCGTGTTGTTTCTTTTCGATAGCCAGACTGCTAGCCAACAGTGAGACTAAAGACGACGTTAATTCCATGGTGTTAACCTAGCCTAGGTTTATATAATTATTTTTATTTGCACTCGTTAACCAGACACGAATTGTTATTAAGTTATTTGATATAAAGTTACTTTGTTGAGATTGAGTAACTCTAATTGTGTCTATAGTTTTTAAAACAAGTTGCATAATCGAGCTTAAGTTTACTACTTGCGCTACCCCTTAACAACAGAACATTTACTAGTTTATAAGTTGCTAAATTAGAATGTTCTCAATCACTTAGAGCTTAACCTTGCTCCGATTCTGACCTGTATCAATTGAGCATAATCCTTTGAATTTATAAATTGACGTAAAATATCTATTTTTTGAACCAAGTTCATAAACCATACGCAACTGAATTCACCTTGTTAATCGTAAGGAATATAACGGCGAGCCAAAATATACATTTAACTAATGAGTGTTGTATGTCTCATAACCGTTTATTTCCACGTCACCGTTTGGCTCTCGCTTGCATGCTGGCCAGTGTTTCCAGTTTCTCCTTTGCTCAAAGTCAGTGTGAGGTGCTTGATCTTCAGCAGGCGTCTGACCTTGCTCTCGCTGTCTCAGCAGCAGACAACAGTTGCTATGGCGCTTGGTTCTCTGCTCAAGAGAGTTCGTTAAACAATATCTATAGCGAAGCAAGCCTAAGCCGTGTTCAAGTAGCTCTGAATTTAGAAATTACCCGTTACCGAGGTGATGCTGAACAGGCTCGTAAACTTGAAAACCTTGGCGAATTTGTTCGCGCCGCTTATTACGTTCGCTATAACGCGCGAGCGCAGGATTTCTCCGAGGCGTTAAGCCAGCGCTTCGCTCTATCTGTTAATGCTTTTCTGGCGAACCCTAATGCTCTCGATCAAGGCCGTGAGCAAGTTGGGGCGATGAAAAGTCTGACGCTGATGGTCGATAATATTAAGCAACTTCCACTGACCATGGATGCGCAACTTGCGGCATTGAATCACTTTAACCATGAAACAGCGCAGGATTCACAATGGGTCGATGGTCTCAACAATCTCTTTCGAGCAATGGCAGGGCATGCCGCTCGAGATGACTTTTACGATTACATGGCAAACCACACCCAACATATCGATACGCTGGCGACTTTTGCTCGTGATAACAGTTGGGCGTTGGACACAGATACGAGTTTTCTGGTTTATAACGCCGTGCGTGAAACAGGCCGTTTGTTAGCCAGTCCGGATAAAGCGACCAAAGACAAAACGATGCGAGTTATACAGCAAGTGATGGCGCAAAACCCGCTGGGTAGCGAGCACGATAAGCTATGGCTAGCGGCCGTCGAAATGATGAGTTACTTCGCACCAGAAGGCTTGAATGGGTTAGACCTAGAACAAGCGAAACGCGACTTGGCAACGCGTGTACTTCCCCATCGTTATGAGTGCCAAGGGCCTGCGATTATTCGCTCTCAAGATCTAACTGAGTCACAAGCGATGGAGGCGTGTGATGTGTTGGCTGCCAAAGAGGCCGACTTCCACCAAGTTGCGAATACGGGTCAGCAACCTGTCGCTGATGATAACAACGAGCGAGTTGAAGTCGCTGTGTTTGGCAGCAAAGGCAGTTACATTGATTATTCATCGTTCTTGTTTGGCAATACCACAGACAATGGCGGTCAGTATTTAGAGGGTAATCCTGCAGAAGTCGGTAACGTCGCTCGCTTTGTGGCTTATCGCTATGCCAATGATGATGACCTTTCTATTCTCAATTTAGAGCATGAATACACTCACTATCTCGATGCTCGCTTTAACCAATATGGCTCATTCAACGACAACCTAGCACATGGCTATGTAGTGTGGTGGTTAGAGGGCTTTGCCGAATTTATGCATTACAAGCAACGCTATGATGCAGCGATTAGTTTGATCAGCAGCGGGAAGATGAGTCTGTCGGATGTGCTTGCGACTACTTACTCCCATGACTCCAATCGTATATATCGTTGGGGATACTTGGCGGTACGCTTCATGCTGGAAGAGCATCCTCAAGAGGTGCAAGGTTTATTGGCATTGTCTCGTACTGGTCAATTCTCCGAATGGGTACAACAAGTAAAAGTGCTAGGGCAGCAATACAATGGCGAGTTTGAGTGCTGGTTAGACTCGGTTTCAAGTGATCCCACAGAACCTACAGAACCAACTGATCCCACAGAGCCGACAGATCCTACGCAACCAACAGATCAAGCCATAGTGCTTACAGCAAACCAAAGTGTGTTGTTGAGTGGCGAGGCGTATAGCGAGCAGTTGTTCTATGTTGATATTCCAGAGAATACTACGCATTTTGAAGTGTCTATTGAGGGGCAAACTCAAGGTGATGCTGACCTCTACATGAGCTACAACAAACCAGCGCATTACTACGACTTTGAATTCAGCGAATACGGCAATGGCAGCAATGAAGTGGTGACGTTTGAACAAGAACCTTCGGGCTACATTAAGTCGGGTCGCTACTACATGAGTGTTACGGGTCGTACTAAATTTAATGAGGTGTCGCTAACCGCATCGGTAGCCACAGAAACGCCAACGCCTCCAACTCAACAGCAAGATGATTTAACGCCTGTGGTATTGGAGGCCGGTCAGGCTCAAGTGCTTACCGTGCACCAACGACGTTATGCCGCTGTCTATGTACCAGAAGGTGTACAAGAGGTGCGAGTGTGGCTCAACGATAAGAGCGACAAAGCGGAAAACGAACAGTCGAATGCGGGTAACGTTGATCTGTTCGCTAGCCACTCATACTGGCCAACGGCAGGGCAGCATGACTATGCGTCTGATTACCGTGGAAGCAATGAGTACCTGCAAATACCTGTAACAGAAGAAGGCTATATACACTTCTTATTGAGTGCAGAGCAGCAAGGGGATGATGTCGTGATGTTGGTGTATTTTCACTAACAGAACAGGCATTAGGTAATTGGCATTAAAAAAGGGGTATCCTTCAAGCTGTATTAACGAGAACGTCACTAAACTAAATGTTTAAATATCAATAAAGTAGACGGATAAAATCCGGGCATCAGTGCCCGGCTTTGTTTTTCTGACAATCTTCTGTGTTTATAGAGTAGTTATACCATAATCTCTGATGAAGTGATGACATTAGAAGTTTAAGCTTGTCTGCATATGAAATATCGTTGCGAGTGGTCACTCGTTAATGATTTATTTAGTGAGGGTTTATGAAGAAAGTACTATTGGCAACCTTGTTTAGTGTTGCTGCGTTAGCAGGATGCAGCCAGAAGGCTGAGGTTTTAGCTCAATCACAAGAAAATGCGAACCCTATCTGTAGCACTCAAAACCTAACTGGTGGTTGGTCGCAAAGCGATATCACACCAGAAGCTAAGCAAGCTCTAGACGCGGTTCTTGGCCAAATGAATACTTCAGCTGAGCTCAAGCAGATCTTGAGTGTTCGAACTCAGGTCGTCGCGGGTTTGAACTATGCTATCGAATTTGAAATGGATAATGGTGAAGTGTGGAATACCATCGTATATCGATCTCTACAGGGTGACATCGAAATGATGCAACCGGCACAGAAAGGTCGTTTGTGTTCATAGTCTAGATGCGTCTGTACTTTGTTAGATAGACTGCAAATAAAAATGGCTCCTTATTGGGAGCCATTTTTGTTTTTAAGAAGACTGATTATTGAACGTTTTTAGTTGGCCAGCTCGGGGACAGCTAACTCTTGAATACAAGCTCGGCTGATGTCTTCATCAATGTAAGCCATACCCAGCTTGTTCAAGTAATCCATACGATCAGCAGTGCGAAGTTCAATATCAGGGCCTGCGATGTTGTTCTCTTGATAAACCTTAGCCATGTGAGCCATGAACTGTTCACCCACACTCATCATTAACAGGCTCATCGCACCCACGTCCGGTCTTACTTTAGCTCGTTGCTTTTCAGATAGGTTTACCGCTAACACGATAGGGTGTTCTTCACCTTCGAAGCGAACACCTCGCTCACGAACGGTTTGTTGCGCCCAGTAATACGCCAGCTCTTTACTCTGAGTTAGGAACACAGGTTCAACCGACTCGGTGTAGTTATTACCAATCGTTGCCATGGTTTTTGAAGCGGCTTCATTGAGTGCTTTGTCTCCAGAACGTTTCAGGCCTTGGCCTTTAATTGAAGCAAGCAAGGCTGAAGATGTGCCGTGATACCAAGTATCACCCGTTGCGAAACCATTTTCTGATAGCAGCGTTTTTGCATCTTGTAGGTGTTTAGGTATTGAAGTCATAGGCACTCTCGATCAAAAAAAATATCAACAAACAGGAATCTCAACAACATGAATACAGTTAGCTTAAACAGATGTTGCTTAGCTGACCGTGGTGTAGAACACAATTCTTAGACTTTGAGATAAAGCCGGCAGTACAAGCTTTATCTCAAAGCCTTCCCCCGGATCTTACCTAAGTAAGAGAGAAGGGCGGGGGAGGCTTTAGCTCTAGCGATTAATCAAGATTAATCAAATTGGTTAGATGTATTCGCTTCGCCCGCTGCTTTTAGTGCATTCTCACCAGCGAAGTACTCTTTGTGGTCATCACCGATGTCTGAACCAGACATGTTTTGGTGTTTAACACATGCGATGCCTTGGCGGATCTCTTTACGTTGAACATTTGCAACGTAACCCAACATGCCTTGGTCGCCGAAGTACTCTTTCGCAAGGTTGTCGGTAGACAGCGCTGCAGTGTGGTAAGTCGGTAGCGTAATCAAGTGGTGGAAGATACCCGCTTCACGAGATGCGTCCGCTTGGAATGTACGAATCTTCTCGTCAGCACTCGCAGACAGTTCAGTTTCGTCGTATTCCGCGCTCATGAGGTTTGCACGGTCGTAAGCTGATACATCTTTACCTTCAGCAACCAATGCATCGTAAGCTTGCTGACGGAAGTTTAGCGTCCAGTTGAATGATGGAGAGTTGTTGTAAACCAGTTTCGCGTTAGGGTGAACTTCACGAACGCCGTCCATCATCTCTTTGATTTGGCCGATGTGTGGCTTCTCAGTCTCAATCCAAAGTAGGTCAGCACCTGCGTTGATTGCTTCAATACAGTCGAATACACAACGGTCTTCACCCGTACCTTGGCGGAATTGATATAAGCCTGAAGGTAGACGCTTAGGTCGAACTAGCTTGCCGTCACGGTTAAAGCAAACGTCGCCTTCTGCCATATCTGCAACATCGATCTCTTCAACATCTAGGTATGAGTTGTAGATATCACCTTGGTCGCCCGGCTCTTTCACTACTGCGATTTCTTTTGTTAGGCCAGCACCTTGAGAATCGGTACGAGCAACAATAACGCCGTTGTCGATGCCTAGTTCAAGGAAAGCGTAACGAAGTGCACGAAGTTTTGCGTGGAAGTCAGCGTGTGGAACCGTTACTTTGCCATCTTGGTGACCACATTGCTTCTCATCGGCAACTTGGTTTTCAATTTGTAGACAACATGCACCCGCTTCAATCATCTGCTTAGCCATTAGGTAAGTCGCTTCTGCGTTACCGAAACCTGCATCGATATCGGCAATGATTGGCACAACGTGTGTTACGTGGTTGTCAATTTTGTCTTGAATACGATCTTGTAGGTTTACATCGCCTGCTTCACGGGCTGCATCCAGTTCACGGAATAAGCCACCCAGTTCACGAGCATCAGCTTGGCGCAGGAATGTGTATAGTTCTTCTACTAGGCCTGCAACCGATGTTTTCTCATGCATTGATTGGTCTGGAAGTGGACCAAAGTCCGAGCGAAGTGCTGCAACCATCCAACCTGAAAGGTATAGGTAGCGTCGGTCTGTCTTGCCATCAAAGTGCTTCTTAATAGAAATCAGCTTTTGTTGACCGATAAAACCATGCCAGCAACCTAAAGATTGAGTGTATTGAGAGCTGTCTTTGTCGTAAGCCTCCATATCCGCACGCATGATATCTGCTGTGTATTGCGCGATATCTAGACCTGTTTTGAATTTGTTTTGAGCTCGCATACGAGCAGCAGATTCAGCATTGATTGCATCCCATGGAGCACCTGCAGCGCTTTTTGCAACTTCTATCATTTCGATATCTTGTGTAATTTGCGACATAACTATTCCTTAGTTTCACGTGGGGTATGGTTGCCAAATTGGCTTGGATTAAAACTTTGCTATGGACAAAGAATAACCACGCATGTGATAATTTTGTTAATTTATAGTTATTATATTCGGTATTTTTCTTATGAATATTGCTCGTATAGACCTTAATTTACTTGTGTATTTAGACATGTTGCTACGTGAAAGAAACGTTACACGAGCGGCAAATCAATTAGGAATAACTCAACCAGCCATGAGTAATGGACTGCGCCGATTGCGTGATCTGTTTGAAGATCCGCTATTGGTGAGAACCAGCGAAGGGATGGTGCCGACCGAGCGCGCGCAAAAGTTGCAACCGCTAATCCGCAACATCTTGGCGAATGTAGAAAAGACACTCCAGCCGACCACAGAGTTTAATGCAGAAGACAGTGAGCGCGTGTTTCGTATCATGGCGAGTGACTATGCTGAGTCGACCATTATTCAACCGCTATTGAAAAAACTGAGTGAGATAGCGCCGAAAATACGCTTGGATATCATGACGCCAAGTGATGTGAGCTATCAGGATGTAGAACAAGGTACAGTTGATATTATTATCAACCGTTTTGATGACATTCCACAGTCCTTTCACCAGATGAGCCTTTGGCACGACGGGTTCTCTTGCCTATTCAGCTGTGATAATCCAATAGCCGATAACTTTGATATTTTGTCCTATTTAAAAGCGCAACATATCTGGGTAAGTAAGACGGGTATGGGAACCGGAGTGGGGATCAACCCAAGTGAAGCGCAAAAGCTCGGTTGGATAGATGAAGCATTAATGCGCATTGGTAAAACCCGTAATATCACGGTGTTTACCCGACATTACCTATCTGCAATTCTCTTCGCTCAGCAGAAAAACCTTATTCTTACTATTCCAACTAAAGCCGCGCAATTGCAGCGCAACAACCCTAATTTGTTAATCAAACCAGCCCCATTTGCGATTGAACCCTTTGAAGTGAAGATGGCGTGGAGCCCATTGTTACAAACCAATCCAGATCACCAGTGGATGCGTCGCTTGATCAAAAGTGTCGCCAATGAAATCGAAAGTGGTGTGACCGGATAACACAGTTTTTGTGGTATTTCTTTTGTGAATATCCAATATAAGCGGCATAAATTAGCTAAATTTTTGTCAGTTACGTAAATTTATTTAGTAGTCAGCGGTTAATTTGAGAGAGATTTTATGAGCAGTCGTATTCAACAGGGAAGCTTGAGCATTGATAGCACCCTCTACCAATTAATTAATGAGCAGGTCATTCCTGGAACAGGCATAGTTGCAGAGGACTTTTGGCAATCTTTCGCAGCCATCCTTAAAGATCTGGCACCAAAGAATCGTGCACTGCTTATCAAACGTGAAGATCTTCAACATCAAATCGATGTGTGGCACCAAGAGCGTGCAGGTCAAATATTAGATGCTGCAGAATATAAACAGTTCCTACAGCAGATTGGTTACCTAGTACCTGAAGGCGAAGACTTTCAAGTTACTACCGCAAGCGTAGAGCCTGAAATCGCAACACAAGCTGGGCCGCAGCTTGTGGTGCCTATCATGAATGCACGTTTTGCACTTAATGCAGCAAACGCGCGCTGGGGCAGTTTATATGATGCGCTCTACGGCACTGATGTGATCAGCGAAAGCGACGGCGCAGAGAAAGGTGGAAGCTTTAACCCTGTTCGTGGCGCCAAAGTAGTGAGCTATGCGCGCGGGTTCCTTGATGATGCCGCCCCGCTGAATGGTGTTTCTCATAAAGACGTGACCAAATACAGCATCAGCAATGTGAGCATTGGCAACACGCTGACAGCAACGCTAGATAATGGTGAAGAAGTCACTCTAATTGATCGCAACCAGTTTATTGGTTATCAAGGAGACGCAAGCGCGCCTTCTTGTATCCTGCTTAAACACAATAATCTCCATATCGAAATTCAAATTGACCCGAGCGCGCCAATTGGTAGCGTCGATGTTGCTGGTATTAAAGATGTGCTGGTGGAATCGGCACTAACCACGATTATGGATTGTGAAGATTCTGTCGCTGCGGTTGATGGTGAAGACAAAGCATTGGCTTACCGCAACTGGTTGGGCTTAATGAAGGGCGACCTACAAGAGTCGCTAGAGAAAAACGGCAAAACCATTGTTCGTAATCTGAACCCCGATCGTCAATACACCAGTGTGACGGGTGGTGAAATCTCGCTTAAAGGCCGCAGCATGTTGTTCATACGCAATGTGGGCCACCTAATGACTAACCCTGCGATTATTGATGCTGAAGGTAACGAAGTGCCTGAAGGTATCATGGATGGCATGGTGACATCGCTTATCGCAATGCACGATTTAAAGGGTAATAGCCCTTACCAAAACTCGACCGCGAACAGCATTAATATTGTTAAACCTAAGATGCATGGCCCTGAAGAAGTGGCTTTCACCAATGAACTGTTTGGTCGCATTGAAGATGCATTAGGTTTAGATCGCTTCACGATTAAAGTCGGCATCATGGACGAAGAGCGTCGTACCTCTGTGAACTTGAAAGAGTGTATTCGCGCAGCCAAAGACCGTGTCGTATTTATCAACACAGGTTTCCTAGACCGAACGGGGGATGAGATCCATACAAGTATGGAAGCAGGGCCTTTTGCACCTAAAACACAGCTGAAAACCATGACATGGATTGGCGCATACGAAGATCAAAACGTTGATCTTGGCTTAGCTTGTGGCCTGCAAGGTAAAGCCCAGATTGGTAAAGGTATGTGGCCAGAGCCAGATAACATGGCCAAGATGATGGACGCGAAAATCGGACACCCACAAGCCGGTGCAAATACCGCTTGGGTTCCTTCTCCAACTGCGGCGACTCTGCATGCCTTGCACTATCACAAGGTGAGTGTTCCTAGCCGTCAGAAAGAGCTTCGTGAGCGTGTGAGAGCAAATGTTGACGATATTCTTACTATCCCGCTGCTAGGCAACCAAAAGCTTACTGCTCAAGATATCCAAAATGAACTGGACAACAATACGCAAGGTATTCTTGGTTACGTAGTTCGTTGGATAGACCAAGGCGTAGGTTGTTCGAAAGTGCCTGATATTAACGATGTAGGCTTAATGGAAGACCGTGCGACGCTGCGTATTTCAAGCCAACACATCGCTAATTGGTTGCGTCATGGTATTTGCGAGGAAGCCCAAGTAATGAAAACCATGAAGCGTATGGCAGCAGTGGTTGATGAGCAAAATGCAGGGGATCCAAGCTACCAAAACATGGCGCCTGATTTTGAAAACAGCATTGCGTTTTCAGCAGCGTGTCAGTTGGTATTTGAAGGCTGTGCTCAGCCGAGTGGTTATACCGAGCCAGTGTTACACGCGATGCGTCTAAAGCTGAAAGCTCAGAGTGCTTGAGTCGGAAAGTGCTGAGCCGCAGATAAGCGGAAGCACAAAAAGCCCAAATCACTGAAATAGAAAAGTGATCTAATAATAAAAACAGAGAAAGAAAAATACTAAAAAAGAAACCCCCCTTTAACCGAGCCCAAGGTGCCGCGCTTTATAGCGCGGCTTTTTTTTAGCTGTTAATTAGATGCGGGATCTGAGAACAGAAGTGGAAAGCAGTTATTTTATCTCCCACTAAAACCGTATTAGCATCGAAGCTCAGTTATCACCAAACCTTACTTTTCATCGAGGCTTAGTTGCCACCGAAACATAGATACTTAATATCCATGTACTCATCTATGCCTTCTTTAGCGCCTTCGCGGCCAATGCCTGACTGTTTAACCCCACCGAAAGGTGCAACCTCAGTTGAGATCATGCCGTCGTTAATACCAACCATACCGTACTCAAGTGCTTCTGCTACCTTCCACACTCGGTGGATATTCTGACTGTAGAAGTAAGACGCTAAACCATAAATGGTGTCGTTAGCCATTTCGATCAGCTCTTCATCGCTGTCGAACTTCATCACCGGAGCGACAGGGCCAAAGATCTCTTGTTGAACGATGTCCATATCGTGCTTCACATCTTTGAGAATGACAGGCTGAATGAACAATCCCGCAAGCTCTTGAGTTGGGGTGACAGGCTGTGCACCTTGTTCAATGGCGCGATCAATCAAACCTTGAATGTTTTGTTTCGCTCTCTCACTGATCACAGGGCCAATGTTGACGTCCGCGTCTAAGCCATTGCCAATTTTAAGTTGCTGCACCGCTTGGTCGAATTTAGCCACAAACTCGTCATGCACCTTGCTGTGAATATAGAATCGGTTAGCACAAACACAGGTTTGTCCTGCATTACGGAATTTCGAAGCCATTGCGCCTTGAACCGCAGCATCGATGTCCGCATCGTCAAACACAACAAACGGAGCATTACCACCAAGCTCCATCGAGGTACGTTTGATGCCTTTTGCCGCTTGAGCCATCAAGATACTGCCAACACGGGTAGAGCCTGTAAAAGAGATCTTCTTGATTAATGGGTGTGATGTGAATAGCTCGCCAATTTGTTCTGGGCTGTCACCCAATACCACTTGAAGCAGATCTTTAGGGATACCCGCTTGGTAAGCCAGCTCAACAACAGCAAAAGCAGAAAGTGGCGTTTCGTCAGAAGGCTTCACAATAAAACTACACCCAGCCGCTAGAGCAGGTGCGGCCTTACGAGTGATCATCGCAATCGGGAAATTCCACGGTGTGATGGCACATGCTACGCCAATCGGCTGCTTGATTGTCACTAAACGCTTATCCCCGGCGGTACTTGGGATCGAGTCACCATAAGTACGCTTAGCTTCTTCGGCGAACCATTCAATAAAGCTTGCTCCATAAACCACTTCGCCCGCGGCTTCTGCCAACGGCTTGCCTTGTTCGATCGTCATTAAGTGAGCAAGGTCATCCTTGTTTTCGAGGATCAGTTGATGCCAAGCTTTTAGTATTGCAGCGCGAGATTTAGCCGGAATTTTCGCCCACTCTTTCTGCGCAATATGAGCTCGCTCGATAGCACTGTCCAATTCCGCCTCAGATGAGATAGGCGCATGCCCAATAAGCTCACCCGTTGCTGGATTGGTCACGGCAACCGCGTTATTCGCTTCTGTCACCATAAAAGAGAGTAAGCGCTGGTTATTAATTTCTAGCATGTGATTCCTTTTCGATGATTACTTAACACGTGTTGGTGCTGTTATTGAGTTGATGTCTATGGCAGTGCTGATGATTCGCTTTAGCCTGCCAAGGTTATTCTTGCGCCCAGTTGTCTGCTTCTATCTTTGCCAATGCTTTCGCAGCTTTTTGAAGAGCAGGTAGGAACTTGATCGCTTCGTCCGGCTTTACTCGAATCACAGGTGCTTGGATTGCTAAGCCGAGATTGGATTGGCCCGTTGGCGATGGGATGAGTACCGCAATACACACCAAACCCGGAAGAAACTCTTCGTCATCAATCGCAAAGCCTTGGATCTTTGCTTCTTCGATGTCTTGCTCTAACACTGAGTAGTCGGTGATGGTTTTGACTGTGTACTGAGTCAGTGGCACGTTTTCGATCAGTCTTCTGCGTTGTGATTTCGACATGTGCGCCAAAAACAGTTTGCCTGTCGCTGAGCAGTGAACAGGAACGCGAGAGCCGGGTTGCAAGTGGAAGCGAAGTGGCGCTTCGGTTTCTGCACGGTCAAGGTAGATGATCTCACCACTCGATAGTGCGGTTAGGTTGCAGCTTTCGCCGACTTCTGCTCGAAGGCTTTCAAGAATAGTACGTCGTGCACTGTGCATGGTGCTGTTGAACAGTAGGTTTTCAGCCAGCTTTCTGAGTCGAATGCCAGAGCTGTAATGCTTTTCATCACCGTCTCTTTGAATGATGCCTGCGGATTCTAATTGTTGCAGCATACGGTGCAGAGTGGGTTTCGGTAGTCCGGTTTCTTCAACGAGCCCTTGAAGGGAAATAAACTCGTCTTTTTGCGCTATCACCTCTAATAGTGCAAAAAGTCGGAGAGTGGGCGTATCTCCTTGAACTTGTGGTGTTTCTGTTTGCATACAGTGATTCATCCTTGCGATATGTCTATGTGTAAGAGTGTACATACCAAATCAATATTCTTCAATTATCTGAATAAAATTTGACCTTTTTTATTATTTCAATAATATAAATGTAAATTATGGAACAATTAATCTCAATAAATGGAATTTTAAAATGAAAGCAATTGAACGGATTATTGATAAGGCGCACTTAGATCGTAAGCGTGTGGTTTTGAGTGAAGCTGAAGACCCTCGTGTACTCAAAGCGGCACGATTAGCGATAGATAAACAGCTCGCTTATATCACGCTGGTGGGCGACGAAAAGGCGATTATCGAAGCCGCTCAGTTGCATCATATTAATCTCGCAGGCATTCATATTGTTTCACCACAAACATCAGCACTCAAAGCTGTGTTGGCTGAACGTCTGTATGAGTTAAGAAAAGCCAAAGGCATGACTTATGAGGATGCATTGGAGAAGGTCAAAGACCCACTGATTTTTTCCAACTTGATGGTGAGAGAAGGACTGGTTGACGGCACCGTTAATGGCGCCGTTTATACCACATCAGATGTAGTGCGAGCTGCGCTGCAGATCATCGGGGCAGCGCCAGACAGTGAATTAGTATCGAGCTTCTTTTTAATGATGTTGTGCGAGCCTTTCCATAACCTTAAAGGAGGCATGATTTTCAGTGATTGTGGCTTGGTGATTAACCCCAATGAAACCGAGCTTGCATCAATTGCAGTGGCGGCATCAAACAGTGCACAAACGCTGTTGATGGAAGAACCGAAAGTGGCAATGTTGTCGTTTTCGACCAATGGCAGTGCCAAACACGAATCAGTCGATAAGGTGCGTAATGCCGCCCAGTTAGTGAAGCAACGTTGCCCCGGAATTGCGGTTGATCAGGATGTTCAACTCGACGCGGCGATTGTCACTGAAATAGCAGCGAAAAAATTGCCCGATTCCGAAGTGAAAGGCCAATCGAACGTATTGATCTTCCCGAACCTTGAAGCGGGCAATATAGGTTACAAGTTGGCAGAAAGGTTAGGTGGTGCGGTGGCCATTGGTCCTTTACTCCAAGGGTTGAATCAACCGGCTAATGATCTGTCGAGAGGTTGTAGCGCGGAAGACATTTTTAACGTGATTGCGGTGACAGCCGTTCAAGCGCAGCAAGGTAAAGCAGCAAACTCAACTCTTGATACCAAAGCTAATGTTGAAGAGAAAGAAGAATCGGAATTTGAGTTTAGGTACTAAGCCTTAACGAGCCAAAGCTAAATACCTAGGGTTCGCCCTCACACTAAATAACAAGTATCGAATTAGGATTGCTAATGGAGTTACCGGTTTTACTCGCTATTTTGGCCACCATTGCGCTAGGCACCTATTTTCAAACTGTCACGGGCTTTGGGTTAGGCATCATTGTGATTGGTTTGACGGTCAGTCTTAATCTGGTTTCCATTAATGTTATTGCCGCCGTAGTTAGCATTGTCACCTTGTTCAATTGCTTGGTTGCTTTAATGGGCAAGCCATTGCTTGGTGAGCTAAAAATCCTTGTGGTGTTAGTGCTCGGTATTATCCCTGGGGTTTCGCTGGGGGTGTTCTTATTGGGCGAATTAAGCGAATCTGCAATGCATATCCTACGAGCTTTGTTGGGTGCTATGGTGTTATTCGCTGGCCTGAGTTTTATGTTTAAACCTAAAACCAGAACAGAGCGCTCAGCAACCCTATCATTTTATGTGTCAGGCTTTAGTTCTGGCCTCGCGGGTGGGCTGTTTGGGATGGCGGGTCCACCGATTGTCTATCATCTCTATCGACAGCCTTTTACGCTCGATCTGGTACGAAGTACATTGCTGATGGTGTTCGCTTGTACGTCGATGTCTCGTACCGTTAATGTCTATGCCGCTGGCGATATGGAAGCGAGCATACTGTGGTTGTCTGCTATTGCTGTTCCCTTGGTGGCGCTTGTGACTATGTTTGCTCGGCGCTTCCCACCACCGTTGTCCAATGATCAACTGAGGAAGTTGGTATTTATGGTGTTGATGTTGATTGGTGGGTATTTGATGGCCGTATCGGCATGGTCGTTGCTTGGCTCTTCCTAAACCATTCTCGACAAAGGAGGCTAGTGATTCGCTAGCCTAAGCCTCTCTGATTAAACACGCTTTAGCATCTCAAAGATCCTCCTAGATAACCCAAACAAGCAGCTCTCCTGCACATCTAAAGTGATGTTACTGCGGTAGTACGGGCTCAAATCGACGCCCATTCCCACTCCATGAATCTCGATCCTGTTTTTGAACGATTCGCGCTCAATCACTTGCTTGAGATGATTATCCAAATAGAACTGATCATTAGCTGTGCTGGTGGCGGTATCCATCGGGCAGCCGTCTGAGAACACAATCAACACCTTTCGCTGTGCGCTATGTTGCTGCAAGCGTTGGCTAGCGAACTGAACCGCTTCGCCATCAATCCCTTCTTTAAAGATGTCTGCTTTGCGAAGGCTCGCAATGCCAAGGCGAGACCGTCTCCAATGGGTATCAAAATCCTTAAACACAATGTGTCGAATCTCGTTTAAACGACCTGGGTGTTTCGGTTGGCCTTGCTTGAGCCACTGTCGGTAAACCTTGCCACCGTTCCAGTTGTTGGTGGTGAAGCCGATAATCTCGAAAGGGATGTTGGCTAGCCCGACCGATTTGAGAATCGTATCCATCAGTAGACTGAGTTTGTGACTGTGTTTTTGCATTGAACCTGAGCAGTCCATCAAAAACGTGATGGCACATTGATGAGATGCGCCAATCTCTGGCTGATAAAAGACAGTACGATCCAACGGTGAAGTGATGAGCTTGGCGATCGTAGTGGCGTTAACAATGCCTTCTTCTAAATGATCCTGACGTCGATTCCTTTGCGGCGTCGCAACAAAGCGGGTGAGCATAGCGGCTAAGCGGCGAGTGTTCACTTGTCTCGCCATAATGTCATCGGTGAGTTTTTGCCTCAGTTCGAGTAACAGGGCGCGCCTGACGAGCTTATCTGCAGCGACCACTTGGTCAAATTCGGAATTAAAGACCTGATAATTGGCGCCCGACAGTTCAAACACCTTGCTGCTGCCCGTGATGTCGGCATCGACGTCTTCATCTTGAATGTCGCCATCAACGATAAGAGCCAGCTGAGCAAGGATCTTGATATCTTCTTCAACCGTAGGGGTCGGCGAGTTATTACTCTCCTGTTCTTGGTTGATGAGCTCTTGCGCTAAAGAGGCGAGTTCATTGGCGCAGTGAGCAAACTGTTGTTGGTCGGCTCGATGTTCCTTCAAGCGCTTCAGGCTGCTTCCGAAAATAGGCACGATGCCCGCACGAGTTGATTCTATGGTTTCGGCAATTGTTTCCGAAACTGGGACATTGGTTAAGCGGGTGTGGATAACCTGCATCAATGTGAACAGTAACATCCCAATTCGTGATTCAGTAAAGCCATTTTGATGGTACTGATCGCTCCAATACGCAAAGTTGAACTGAATGCTCTTAGTCACACCTTTTAGGTAAGACGGGACTTGTGACTCGATTCGCACTTGTTCGCAGAAATCATATAACAGACGTTCGACTTCGTTTTTAGGTCGCAATGAACAGTGAAGATCAGTATCTGACAACAAGAGTCTCAGTGCCGATGAGTCGATCTTGCCTTGCATTGAGAGCTTGCTGTTTGTTAGTTCATGGCGAGAAACAAAGGTGAGATCGTTGGTGTGTGCAGACTGATAATAGCAGGGGCTATTGCCGTTATAGAGACGCTCTCCCCGATAATTCAGGCTCAATTCTCCGCTGATCGCTCTAGCGACAGATACACCAAGGTCGAGGATCTTTTTCTGATGAGAAGAAACATTGGTCATGGTTTACGACTCCGAATGCGCATAACTCTGAGTAGGCGTTTCTAGGGCCTCACCAAAGCAGCGGAAGTAATATTCGCTAACCAGTTCTTTTTCTTCGTCTTCACAGCGATTTAAGAATGAAAGCCTAAATGCCGTCGCAACATCGTCGAATACTTGGATATTTTCAGCCCATGTGATCACGGTTCTCGGAGACATTACCGTCGACAAATCACCCGCTCTAAAACCATTTCGCGTTAAACCAGCGGTTGCGATCATTTTCTCAACTAGCTGCTGACCACTTTCATTGTTCAATTCTGGGCGCTTTGATAACACGATCTTGGTTTCATGTTGCGGATCTAAATAGTTAAGCGTGGCGATGATGTTCCATCGGTCAAGCTGGCTATGGTTAAGCACTTGAGTACCAGAATATAAACCTGAGAAGTTACCCAAGCCAAGCGTGTTGCAGGTAGCAAATAGGCGGAAAGAAGGGTGAGGCGTGATCACTCGGTTTTGCTCTAAAGATGTGTATTTGCCGTCTTGCTCTAAGAGTTGTTGAATCACAAACATTACGTCAGGTCGTCCTGCATCGTATTCGTCTAATACCAGAGCGATGGGTTGCTGGATGCTTTGCGGAAGAATGCCTTCTTTAAACTCTGTAACCTGCATTCCATCTTTAATGACGATGCTGTCCTTTCCTATGAAATCCAATCTGCTTAAGTGCCCGTCTAGGTTGATCCTCAAACACGGCCAGTTCAACCTCGCGGCAATTTGCTCAATGTGGGAAGACTTGCCCGTTCCGTGTGTACCTTGTATCAAGGTGCGGCGATTAGAGGTGAAGCCCGCCAATATCGCTAGCGTTACTTCAGGATCAAAACAGTAGTTAGGATCGACCTTGGGGACATACTCTCCCGCATGTTCAAACGCCAGTACGGTTAGGTTGCTGTCGATGCCAAAACACTCTCTCACACTTACAGGTTGTGTTGGTATCAATTCCGCATCATTCATTTCTCTTCCCTCTTAATAGCTTCCATGACTGCCGCGATGGGCGATATGTCATCGATTATTAACAGCTCACTCTAAGTTAACGGCACTTTTTGTACGAAAAACTATCAATAATGTGATCCAGTTTTATTAATTAGAATGAATTGTTCCAATTTAGTATAAAAAGTTGACGCGCAAAAAATCTACTACTAAGGTGAAAATGAATTCGAAAAAGAGACAATTCATTCCGAAAAATGAAATTTTGGTTAACTCAAGGAGAATGGAAGAATGAGTGAGCAAGAAAAACGTACGGTTGTTTCCGGCACAGTAACAATGACACCATCAGAAGCGTTCGTTGAAACTATGGTTGCTAATGATGTTACCGACATGTTCGGCATCATGGGGTCAGCATTTATGGACGCAATGGATATCTTTGCTCCTGCTGGCATTCGATTGGTCCCAGTGGTACACGAGCAAGGTGCTGCTCACATGGCAGATGGTTACTCTCGTGTATCTGGTCGCCACGGTGTGGTTATCGGGCAGAATGGTCCGGGTATCAGTAACTGTGTAACTGCGATTGCAGCGGCATTCTGGGCACACAGCCCAGTCGTGATTGTGACGCCAGAGACTGGCACTAAAACAATGGGCTTAGGTGGTTTCCAAGAGTGTAACCAACTTCCAATGTTCCAAGAGTTTACTAAGTATCAAGGACACGTAACGCACCCAGACCGTATGGCGGAATACACGGGTCGATGCTTTGACCGCGCAATGAGCGAAATGGGTCCGACTCAACTGAATATCCCACGTGACTATTTCTACGGTGAAACTCAAACCGAGATCCCTAAACCAGCGCGTTTAGACCGTGGTCCAGGTGGTGAGAAGTCTCTGAATGAAGCGGCAGACCTGATTGCTGAAGCGAAATTCCCAGTCATCATTTCTGGCGGCGGCGTGGTAATGGCTGATGCAGTTCAAGAGTGTGCGGCACTGGCAGAGCGACTAGGCGCACCCGTAGTAAACAGCTACCTGCACAATGACTCTTTCCCTGCTAGTCACCCATTATGGTGTGGTCCTTTAGGCTACCAAGGTTCGAAAGCAGCAATGAAGCTGATGGCTCAAGCGGATGTGGTTATTGCTTTGGGTACACGTCTTGGTCCATTCGGTACCTTGCCTCAACATGGCATGGATTACTGGCCAAAAGACGCGAAAATCATTCAGATCGATGCCGACAACAAGATGCTTGGCCTCGTTAAGAAGATCTCTGTTGGTATCTGTGGCGACGCAAAAGCAGCGGCTGTTGCATTAGCTGAAAGACTGGAAGGTCGTGCACTGTTGTGTGATGACAACAAAGGCGCTCGCCAAGACACAGTGGCAACAGAAAAAGCGTTGTGGGAAAAAGAGCTTGATGAGTGGACGCACGAACGTGACTCGTTCAGCTTGGATATGATTGAAGAAAATTCGCATGAGACTCCGTTCTCTGGTGGCGAATATCTACACCCTCGCCAAGTGTTGCGTGAACTAGAAAAAGCGATGCCAGAAGACGTAATGGTCTCAACGGATATCGGTAACATCAACTCGGTGGCAAACAGCTACTTACGCTTTGAAAAACCACGTAGCTTCTTTGCGGCAATGAGTTTCGGTAACTGTGGTTACGCGTTCCCGACCATCATTGGTGCGAAAGCGGCAGCACCTCATCGTCCAGCTATTTCTTATGCAGGCGACGGTGCGTGGGGCATGAGCTTGATGGAGACCATGACATGTGTTCGTCATAACATTCCTGTGACAGCCGTGGTATTCCACAACCGTCAATGGGGTGCAGAGAAGAAGAACCAAGTCGACTTCTACAACCGACGCTTTGTTGCTGGTGAATTGGATAACCAAAGCTTTGCGGAAATCGCACGAGCAATGGGCGCGGAAGGTATCACGGTTGATAAGCTAGAAGATGTAGGTCCAACTCTGCAAAAAGCCATCGACATGCAAATGAACGAAGGCAAAACAACCATCATTGAAATCATGTGTACTCAGGAATTGGGCGACCCGTTCCGCCGAGATGCACTATCAACGCCGGTTCGTTTCCTAGATAAGTACAAAGACTACGTATAAGTCATAGGAAGTTTGCCCGGCCAAAACAGTCTCATGAGTGCTTGATAAAGTGTTATCGAGAATGTGGTCGGGCAATATTAACGGGTATTGGCAAGTGCTTGGGTGAAGAACGTAAACGCTTAGTTCAATAATCTCTAGTTAAACATTAGAACACTAATTAAATGGCTCATAAGTATATAAGTGGTTTTAGATATATACACATTGTCACTCGTTATTATTAATCGATCCTTAACTAATGGGACCAAAAATAATTCTTTGACGAAGATGTATACCTATTATTATTTTGGGAAGTTATAGCTAACGATGTTAATTTTATAATCGTAAATGTTGATGCTTGGATTGTGCCGAATTTAAATTAAGTGACCTATTACATGCATGTTGTGAAAAATAAACGTTATATAAGTTCAATAGAAGAACTGTATGAAATAATCGATTCGCTAATTGCTGAATGTAGTGGGCATCGTGGTTTAATTTATAACGTGTGTGATTATGAAAACAGTAATCTGATGCCAAGCTTAGGTCGCTCAAATCGAAAGAATATTCGCCGTGTCGAACAAGAGATTCTCTCGACCGTGAGAGTTTATGGCGGGCATTCGTTGAGTGCACACGAGATAAACGATTGGTTACTGATGTGTTTAGCCAAGAAACAGGGGTTTCCAACCCGTTTACTTGAATGGACAGATAACCTGATTAATGCGCTGTGGTCTGTATGTCATAGCCAAAGTAAAGACTGTATCAATATTGTCAAAGCTATTGATTATCATAAGGTTAGTGTTTTTAACTCACCATGTGACCTCAATAAGACTCAGATATTCAATGTAGCTGACTGTGATCAGCAAGAGCAACGAAAAGATAAGTGGTATTCCATTCACCCATTTAAGGAAGGTGGCAATGATGCCATTCAGCCTTTGTACGATGAGAAAGAATATTCAAACGGTCTAGTGTCCGTTCATATTCTTCCATCAGCGAAAGTAAACCTGATAAAGGAATTAATCTCCATGAATGTTTTAAATGAACCGACAGAATATATTGAAGAGAAACTGGCTGATTTGAAAAATGAAGCCCATGTAGATAGCAATCAAGCAATTAATAAAGGTGAGGGTAATATCGAATTACAAGTTAATACTCATGATCGCCAGCTTGAACAGTATGGTCGCAAGTATCATCAAGATTTTGATTTCGACTAAAGTCTAATATTTCTACTGATTTTATTTAGAGCTCATATAAATCTAGTGAGTTACAGGATAAATAAAATTAGAGCACCAATTAATGTATAAAAAGATGAAATCTGTGAGCTTAAAGATTGTTTATAAAGTAACTCGAAGTTAGAGTGGCGAAGCTTGTTACCAAGTTGTTAAATTTTCACAGATCTAGTTTAAACACTCTAATAAAAAAGTGGCGCAAAGCTACTGAAATTTAAACCAATAACGAAAACATAAAGGATTCTGGAATATGAATATGCAAACCAATGCAGCGACATTCGTGCTGGAAAACCAAGTCGATACCGCCTTTTTACAGTCTTTTAGCGATGCGTGGAATAACCATGATATTGAGGCGCTGATGTCTTTCATGACAGAAGACTGTGTATTCCACACGGTGGCAGGAGAAGGCTTGCTTGGAAACACTATTGAAGGGTACGAAGCAGTTCGAAATAGCTTTGAATTGGTTTGGCAGAACTTTCCAGATGCGGCTTGGAGCGATCCTGTCCACTTTGTGTGCGGTGACCGCGCTGTGAGTGAATCAACGTTTTCTGCGACGAACCCAGATGGCAGTGTCATCGAAGCTCGCATGGTCGACGTATTTACTCTGAAAGATGGAAAAATCAGCGTAAAAAATGCCTTCCGTAAAACACGACCTCTTTTGACTCCTAACAACACTCCCAAGAGCTAGACACGAAACCACAACCCGTTCACGTGTTATGACTAGGAGAGTCGAATTATGAGTTTAGTAATGGAACAACCGGCAGCCGATGTGCCGCCAAAGGTGAAAAGCACCCAAGCAAAAGAAAGTACCCAAGCAAAAGATAAATACGATCCAAAATACGATCCACTTAAAGACAAGAGCCCAGGTCACGGTAAGGAATATGCCCCGACTTATTGGGTCGATACAGCAGGCGCACCACCTGAAGATGATGGCCCAATCACGTCAGACATGGATGTCGATGTGGCCATTATCGGTTCAGGCTACACAGGGCTAAGTACCGCGATACACCTTGCTGAAATGTACGGCATTAAAGCGACTGTGATTGAAGCTAACCGTATGAGCTGGGGCTGCAGTACCCGAAATGGTGGCCAAGCACAGTGTGCTTCTGGGCGTTTGAAGCGTTCTCAGTGGATTGAACGCTGGGGCCTAGAAACCGCGCTCAAAATGCACCGCGAGTGTGTGGATGGCATGGAAACATTCAAGTCACTGATCAAAGACATCGATTGTGAGCCACAACCGGGCGGCCACCTATATGTGGCTCACCGTCCAAAAGTGATGGCAACGCTTGAGAAAGAAGCCAAGTTGCTGCGTGACACGTTCGATTACGATGCGCAGATCTTAGATGCGGAAACCGTAAAACGTGATTACGTTGGTGACCAAGAAGCGGCAGGCGCGATGCATGAACCAGAAGGGATTGGTATTCATGCAGGGAAACTGGCGTTTGGTTATCTAAGAAAGGCGAGAGCACTCGGCGTTAAAGTTCACCCGTCTAGCCCCGTTATGGGTTGGGAAACTCGTGGTGGTGTGCATTACCTAAAAACACCAGCTGGGGTGGTGAAAGCGCGTTCTGTCGGTGTCTGCACGGGTGGCTACACCAGCCAAGGCTTGCATTCAGAGCTTAAGAATCGCCTGTTGCCAGTTCTTTCTAACTCGATGGTGACACGTCCGTTAACTCAAGATGAAATCGCCGCGTGTAATTTCAAAACCAATCAGGTGATTACTGATACTCGAATTCTGCGCCACTACTACCGTTTGTTGCCGGATCACCGAGTACAGATTGGTACACGCAGTGCCATCAGTGGCAAGAACGCACCCGACAAGAAATACGAAGACATGTTGAGAGCGGATTTAACTCGAAAATTCCCGTCTCTCGATCAGATCCAAATCGATTATTCATGGTGGGGCTGGGTGGATGTCAGCCACGACATGATGCCGAGAATTTATCAGCCGAATCCAAAACAATCCATCTTCTACGCGCTGGGTTATGGCGGTAATGGCGTGATGTATTCCGCTCAAGCAGGTAAACGCCTTGCTCAGTGGATAGCAGGTGAAGGTCACAAGCTCGACCTGCCAATATTTGAATCAAAACTTCCGTTCCCCAACTTGAGGGAAGTGGTGGAATCAGAGATGTTTGCACCGTTTCGAAGAATGGGGCAGCGGTTCCTTTATCAGTGGTATTCGTTAAAGGATGAAAGGCTGTAACTACCCGAACATTGTTTCCAAAATAGGGAAATAGAACTACGACCAGGAAAGTTGTACCAGGTCACCTTGTGAGCAAAGTACAGGCAGGAAGTCTGTATGATAGGAAAGGTTAAGACTATGAAATTGATTAAAAATAAAATTATTGCTGGTGTCACTATTGTAGCAACGGCGGTGTTATCTCATACCGCGTCAGCAGCGAATTTTAAAATGGCTATCGGCGATGCTGCTGGTGGTACGCAGTGGGAATTAGCGACCTCATTCTCTGAACTGATGGAACAAAAAACAGACGGTAAAGTGAAAATCGATCTGTTCCCGAACGGCCAATTAGGCAATGAGCAAGACACAGTAAACGATGCGGCAATCGGTCTTCTAGACTTCTCTGTACTGGCGATCAACAACGTGACGCCTTTCTCCCCAACCGTTGGTCTATTGACCATGCCTTACGTGATTCAAAGCGCAGAAGAAGCAGTGCTACTGACTCAAGGTCAAGTAGGCCAAGACTTAGTCGATAACACGATTCGTGATGCTGGTGTTCGTATTGTCGGTTGGGCTTATTCTGGCTTTAGGGTTTTGACTAACTCGAAAAAGCCAGTTGCTTCACCAGAAGATCTAAAAGGGCTAGTGATTCGTGTTCCTCGTAACGAAATCATGATCGCGTCTTACCAAGCATGGGGTGTAAACCCAACACCAATGGCGTGGTCTGAGACTTTCACTGGCCTGCAACAAGGCGTGGTAGATGGTCAAGATAACCCTTACATCACAGTCCACGCGATGAAGTTCAACGAAGTACAAAAGTACGTGACCAACATTCGCTACATTTTCTCTCTAGAACCTCTGATTGTGAGTGAAACGGTTTTCCAACAACAGACACCTGAAATGCAAAAAATCATTCTTGAAGCAGGTCAGGAAGCGACAGAGCACAGCTTTGCTTATCTAGAAAATACGGAAAACAAGATCCGCGAAGAGCTACAAGCGAAAGGCATGGTATTCACAGACCCAGCAGACAACGAGCAAGAGTGGATCAGCAAGGTGACTAAGTCAGTTTGGCCTAAGTTCTATTCAAGCATTGGAGGCAAAGACAAGCTAGACGACGTTCTTGAGTTACTAGGTAGAAAGTAACGATTAGATTCGCCCTATCTGCTGTTCACCGCTACTTAATCACCTAGCGATAGAACAGTGAGATAGGGCATTTACATGGCTGTACTCGTTGATCTGTTCTGTACCTGATCTTTTAGGACCGTGAGCGACTGGTTGTCATGTGGAAATCAACATTGGAGGTTATATGTCAGTCGCTAAAACAATAAAAAAGCACTTAAACAACATTGAGGAATATACGTGTTGTCTGCTGCTCGCAAGCTTTGTCCTATTGCTGTTCACACAAATCCTTACTCGCCAGTTCTTTGATTACTCTATCCCTTGGGGGGATGAGGTCGCTACTTACATGTTTGTTTGGTTTGCCTATCTAGGAGCTGTTGTTGCGGCCAAGATGTCGGCGCACAACCGAGTGAGCTTTCACTTTAAATTCTTTCCGCCAATCGTGCAGACCGTGAGTGAAACCATCGCTGACTTCTTATGGCTCTGTTTCAACGGCTACTTCGTTTACCTCAGCTACGACTTCGTGTTCAACAAAATGAATCTGTTTTGGAAGTCTCAGACTACAGGTATCCCGATGAAGTACTTCTACATGATTTTACCTATCGCGTTTTCACTGATGATGATTCGAATTATCTGGAATAATTATGAGCGTTTATTCAAAGGCGCAACCAACGAAGATCCAGAAGTCAAAGAGCTGCGCAAAATGACGGCACAAAAGTCTGCGCAATAGTCATCACAGAGAATAGTCGTAATAGAGAGATGTAATAATGGAATCCTATTTAACTCTAATTTTATTTGGTGGCTTTTTAACGCTTTTAATCCTAGGCGCACCAATCACAGTATCACTGGCCGGCGCTTCGATGGCGGCCTATATGTTGCTCGATAAAAATCCCATCGCTTTAGTACAAATCGCGTTTACCTCGGTGGGTAACTTCCCATTAATGGCGCTGCCAGCCTTTGTTCTTGCGGGTGCCTTAATGGAGGCAGCGGGTATCTCCAAACGTCTGGTGGATATCGCTGAAAGCTTAGCTGGGCCCGTAACTGGCGGGCTTGGCGCGGCAACGGTAATGGCATGTCTTTTCTTTGGTGCTATTTCAGGTTCAGGCCCTGCAACCACCGCCGCGGTAGGCATGTTAATGGTGCCTGCGATGGTGAAGCGTGACTACGATAAGAGCTACGCATCGGCAGTTACAGCTGCATCCGGTGGGTTGGGTATTATCATCCCGCCATCTATTCCTTTGGTTATCTTTGGTATCTCTGCAATGGGCTTAATGGCGCCACCGGAAGCCATTGCTCAACACGGCCAGTTTGCTTCTCTGTCGATTCCAAAGCTGTTTGTCGCTGGGGTTGTACCAGGCTTCATCATGGCATCGACGCTGGTGGTAACCAACTACTTCATTGCTAAGCGAGAAGGCTATAAAGGGCTGACCGAAACGTGGTCGTTTGGTGATGTAAGGCACTACTTGCGACGTGGATTATGGTCGATATTAGCGCCGTTCTTGATTCTTGGCGGTATCTACAGCGGCATGTTCACACCAACAGAATCAGCGGTTGTGGCGATTTTCTATTCGCTGTTTGTGGGTGTGTTTATCCACCGAGAGTTATCGTTCAAAAGCGTGATGAAATCTTTGTCGACCACCACGTGGATCACTGGCCGCGTATTGTTAATCCTCTTTGCTGCCACCGTGTTTGGACGCTTGTTGATTGAGCAAAAAATCCCAGTTGTTGTGGCGGAATCACTACTCAGTTTCACCGACAACATGTACATGGTGTGGGCTCTGACGATTACCTTGCTGCTGTTCATCGGCATGTTTATGGAAACCTTGGCGGCGATCATGATTATTGTGCCAGTGCTGCTACCAATTATGTACATGTTGGGCGCGGATCCAACTCACGTGGGCATTGTGGTGGTGTGTACCTTATCGATAGGCTTTGCAACGCCGCCGCTCGGCGAAAACATCTTTGTCGCCTCGGGGATCGGTGGCTCAACGGTTGAGCAAATCACCGCGAAAATCCATCCCTTTGTTCTTGCTTCTGTTGTGGGCGTGTTTGTTATCGCTTTCTTCCCACAAATTACGCTTTGGCTACCGTCCTTAGTCGGATATTAGGAGATATAACCATGAATTTATCCAGATTAATCCTCATTGGATGTGCCGTGTTTGCTGTAGTGAGTGGCATTGGTTTACGTGCCGAACATTCAGAAGCCGAGAAAGAAACCAAGCCAGTCAATGTGCTCGACATTTCTGAGCCACATGTGGTCAGTGATGCGGAAAGAAGAGCCAAAACCTTGCTTGCGAAAGCGGTGGTGCACATTCAAAAAGAAGGTGACGACAGCGTGAAAGACTTCATGAGTGATGCCGAATATATAGACGGTGAACTCTATGTGTTTGCTCTTGGTATTGATGGCCAATTCCTTGCCAGTGGCGGCTCTTCGATGGTGTTGGTGGGCGACAGTGTGTTGGATACCCAAGACGTTTACGGCAATCCTTTTTTCCGTGAAATGATCACTAAAGCGGTTCACAACGGCTTTGGTGAAGTTAAGTATCACTGGAGCAACCCAACTGATCGCATGGGTGAGCCGAAAACCACTTTCTTTGAGCGTGTTGGAGATGTGATTGTTGCTGTGGGCTTTTACCCAGAGCGTTCCAGTGCGGCCGAGGCTAAGAACCTACTGGCGAGAGCGATGACCGCAATTGTAGAGTCGGAGCAACAAAGCCTTGCTGAGTTTAATGACGCTGAAGGCAGTTTTGTGAAAGGGGACTTGTATGTGTTTGTGATGGATATGAACTCTGGAAAGCTGCTTGCACACGGTGTTTCTCCTGAACTTATCGGGCGATCACACAGCGAAATCCTAAGTCCAGACGATAAACCTATTCTTACTGAGATGTTGAATCTCGCGAAAGAAAACGGCCGAGGCGTTTATACCTATCGATGGTTAAACCCGCTGTCGAGCAAAGTGGAAACCAAGCACACTTACTATCGAGTGATCGACAATAAGCTGGTTGGTGTTGGTTATTACACAAATTCAAACAACACGTAAAAGTGTTTCTACTGAGCCCTCAACCCAGTTAGATAAAGGGCTGGGGGCTCAAAATGTCGGTTTGTGTAAAAAAGCAATTTAGTAAAATTAACACTGTGAAATTTTTGTTGTGAAATTGTTTCGAAAATACAAGTAGTATGAAATACATGGAAGCAACACAGTAAAGAACAATTTTGAAAAGGGTCAATCAGGATTTTTGACCTACATGAAATTCAAAGCCGTAAGAGGGAAAGACTATGAATATGCTGACACTAGACAAAACAGAACTTCACAGAAACCATTCAACATTTATTGCTGAAGCTGTCTTTGCCGTAGAAATGGTGAAAGCAGACAAGCAGCTCGAAAAACAAAAAATGGCGAAACAGTTGCTTGATACTCTATTTCCTCTTGAGGCAGGTTCACACGAAGACGCAGTGAGCTATGAGATTGACTACCGACATGTTCAGGTTTACTTCAAAAATGGCGAACATACTGGCCTAAAACGAGCGAAGCACTTTGTGGCTTTCACCGGCGATAAGTCTAAGCCTTCAGCAATCCTATTTCGTGATGAAAGCGGTACACACGTTGAAGTGACAATCGGTGCTCGTAAAGGCACCGGCTACTTAGAATTGGTTGATATTCAAGATATCCAGTTAGAGACATGCACCACGTTTGGCCAAACTGAGGCGAGCCGTTCTTCTGGCATCCGTCACTGGGTGAGTTTAGTGAAAGGCGATGAAAGCGGTCGACCGAACGCTTCAAGTGAAGATAAAGAGTTCACGGCAAAAAATGGCGAAGACTATAACCTAGGTTTTTGCTTCGCGATCTAATGTGCTGTCTTTGAAATGTGAAGTGCTGCTCTGCTAGACGTAGCACTGACATTTGAATACTGATTTCTCTTTTACCTTTGGTAATTTCCCCGCCCCTATAGCGGGGCTTTTTTGTTAGAGCTATAAATAAATTAGGCTATTGTTAAATTTATCTTTAGAAAGTTTGAATGAGATTTTACAGTGCGTTATTTTTATTTAAAGTGCTGTATTTAAACATTTTTATTTGTTTGTTCAATTCTGTTTTTATTAGCTTAACTATCACTATTAACCTTGGTTTGGGTGACTATTGAGCTAAAACTCAGTCAAAATGCTTCGTGCTGTGCTACAATCCGCGGCCTGGGATTGAGCTAGTAAGTCCATTTATCACCACTCGAGGTGGTTTTTATCACGTTTATTTCGGTGGTATGGCGAGCCAATCAAGTAGTAGTTGGATATGGAGAGCGTCCTTATATTCGTTGATTCGGATATGCGAACATCATAATTTATGAGTTTTAAATCAAAAAAATACAGTATCGATTCTACTGACTATCAAGTTGGTCAAGACAACGTCAGTAAATGGGGCATGGATGTCCATAACACCGTCTTCGTAGCCTCAGTTGGCTTATCTCTTCTTTTTATCATCACTCTTCTTGCTCTTCCGCCTGCAGATGCTAAAGCTGCAATTGATTCTATTAAGGGTGCTGTTCTTTCAAAGTTTGACTTCCTGTTTATGTGGGGAGCTAACATCATGTTAGTTTTTGCCGTTGTTCTTGCATTCTCACCTCTAGGCAAAGTTCGCTTAGGTGGTGAAGACGCGACAGCTGACTATTCAATGGCATCTTGGATTGCGATGTTATTCGCAGCAGGTATGGGTATTGGGCTTATCTTCTGGGGTGTTGCAGAGCCGACCGCGTTCTTCACTAACTGGTTTGGCACGCCTTTGAATGCTGAACCTTTTACAGAAGCAGGCCGTGAACTGGCACTGGGTGCGACCGTATTCCACTGGGGTTTTCATGCATGGGCTATCTATGGCATGACGGCACTTTGCTTGGCGTACTTTGTTTACAACAAAGGCTTACCATTATCAATGCGTTCTGTGTTCTACCCAATTTTGGGTGAGCGAGTATGGGGCAAGACCGGTGATGTAATTGATGTACTTACGGTACTGGTTACTCTGTTTGGCCTAGCGACTTCATTGGGTTTAGGTGGCACACAAGCAGCAAGTGGTATCAGCCACGTGTTCGGCTGGGAAAACAACATCTTCCTTCAGCAATCTATTATTGTTCTGATTATGGGTTTAGCGATCATCTCTGTTCTTCGTGGTATGGACGGTGGCGTTAAGTTCCTAAGTAACCTGAACATGGTGATTGCGTTTGTATTCCTTGGTTTAATTGCTGTTCTTAACTTCACAACAGTGCTTGATTCTGTGGCGACTGCTGCAACTGGCTATGTGAAAAACATTGTAGCATTGAGCCAAAGCTCAGGCCGTGAAGACACAACATGGCTGCATGGTTGGACTGTATTCTACTGGGCATGGTGGGTTGCGTATGCACCATTCTTCGGTATGTTTGTAGCGCGTATTTCTAAAGGCCGTACGGTTCGTGAATTCCTACTTTGCGTACTGATTATCCCAACATTGGTCACTTCAGCTTGGATGTCTATTTTCGGTGGCGTGGCTATTGAGCAAGTGATTAATCATGTAGGGCAACTTGGCCTCGACCAAGGCATCACTGATGTATCTCTAAGCTTGTTCCACATGCTAGATGCGTACTCGTTTGGTAGCATTCTTTCTGTTATCGCTGTAGCACTGATCATTGTGTTCTTCGTTACTACACTAGACTCGGGTTCTATCGTTATTGATGGTATGACAGCAGGTGGTAAGCTTGAAGTTCCAGTGAAACAGAAAGTGGTTTGGGCGGTTATCTCAGGTGTTATCGCAATGGTGATGTTGTGGATTGGTGGTACTCAATCTATCCAAGCACTTCAATCGATCACGATCATTGCTGCATTGCCATTTACGATCATTCTTCTGATTGGCTGTGTGAGTTTGTTGAAAGGCCTACTGACTGAAGTCGGTAAAGGGCAAGAAACGGTTACTCCAGCAACTAAGTAAATCGCGAACTAAGTAAGTTTCTAGATAGGGACTTACTTTAGTCATCAGATTCAAAGCTCCCTTGCACCGCGTGCAAGGGAGCTTTTTTATGCCGTAGAAGAAATCAGAGATAAGATAAAAAAGAGCCACGAATGAATCATCACTTGTGGCTCTTTTAGCTCTCAGTTCTCAGCTATAGGTTCCAGTTATTAGCTGATATTCGCTTATGCGTTCAGTTCGTGCTGAATTACGTAATCCAAAGCACCGACTACCGCAGCAACTTGAGCGTCATTACACTCTTCGTCTGTCACTTTGTCGCTGTCCGGGTAAACTTCAGTGGTTGTGCCGTACTTACAATCAGTCACACCACCACATAAGCCAAGCTTCTTCATTGGGTAGTTAATCACACCATGTTGAGTAACTTCAGAACCAATGATCTTGCCGTCTGCATCTGCTGGCGCAATGTGCGTTACTTTTTCAACTGAAGCAATTACCGCCGCTTGGAATTCAGGCTGCGGATTCTCAGTATCACCAACTGTGTAGAAACCGTCTGGGATCATGCCTTCGATGTATTCAATACCATCACGTGCAGCGAGTGCAGGGCGGAATTCCGTTTCATCAGAATCCGTCGTTTCGTGTAGATCAACGTGAACCAGTACCTCTGGCAGAGACGCCACTAACGCACGCAGGTTTGCTGATTCTTCAGCTGGTGTACCGTCATAGAAAGAACGGTTTGGATCAACAGCATTTGGGTTCCAACGGTTGATGACTTCGTAACCCCAAGGGCTCACACAAGGTGCAACCACTATGTTGAAATGTGCTGCGTATTTCTCTGCTTGAGTCTCTGCGAATTTGATCGCACCGTGTACACCACTTGTCTCATAACCGTGAACACCGCCTGTTACCAGAACGGTTGGTTTTGATGCATCCCAGTTTTTGCTCTTGATTGCAAAAAGAGGGAAACGAGCTTCATCGTAGCTCAGCGCGCCGTATTGCTCGATGTCAAAACGATCTGCTAGTGCTTTAATCTTTGGTACAACTTCTTGTTGGTATTCACGCTTAACCGTTCTTTGAGCTAACCATGCTTCACGTTCTGCTTGTTGCCACTTTTGTCCTGGCTTACCAATCGGGTAGGTAGATTCACTTTTCATCTATACTTTTTCTTTTATGTTCGTGAAAGATTAAGACAGATTATTCCTGTCTAACAGAGACAGCAATAGAAAACACAACTTGTGACTTTATTTTTTACAGACTCATAACTTTGATGAGTGAATTGATGGTGTTACATTTTATTGATGGTTTAATTCTTTATAAAGAGACAACAAAATGGCTGGAGCAAGTTTACTAACACTGCTAGATGACATTGCAACTGTGTTGGATGATGTCGCACTGATGTCTAAGGTGGCAGCTAAAAAAACCGCAGGCGTATTGGGTGACGATTTAGCCCTGAACGCTCAGCAAGTATCAGGTGTTTCTGCTGAAAGAGAAATCCCAGTGGTGTGGGCGGTTGCAAAAGGCTCATTTAAGAACAAGCTGATTTTAGTGCCAGCAGCATTATTGATCAGTGCCTTTATTCCTTGGTTGATCATGCCTTTGCTTTTGATTGGTGGTCTGTTTCTTTGTTTTGAAGGCGCGGAGAAAATTTTAGAGAAGTTCTTCCCGCATGCTCACCAAGATAACGACAAAGGAGATGAAGATAAAACAGGTGAATCCATTGAGGACTATGAGAAGAGAAAGGTTAAAGGCGCAATTCGTACCGACTTCATATTGTCTGCGGAAATCATAGTGATAGCTCTGGGTACCGTGACGGGGACAAGTATCCTTACTCAGATTCTTGTCGTGAGTTTGATTGCGGTTGTGATGACGATTGGTGTTTATGGCTTAGTCGCGGGTATCGTTAAGTTGGATGATTTAGGTTTCTACCTCCAACGAACATCGAATGAGAGTACCATTAAAACCAGATTGGGTAATGGGTTAGTCGCCTTTGCGCCAAAGCTAATGAAGATGCTTGCTGTGGTCGGCACAGCTGCTATGTTCTTGGTTGGTGGTGGTATTGTGGTGCATAACGTTCCTGCGATTCATCACTTAATTGAGCCGATTGTTATGGATTTTCGTGGACATACGATAGCGACAGCGGTTGTTCCCACTTTGTTGAATGGCGTGATTGGGGTTTTAGCTGGATTGATTGTCGTTGCTGTTTGGACTGCGATTGGAAAAATGCGCGGTAAGTAATCGTTAAGTATTTATTATAATAAGACAGTCTTTCATAGAAACAAAAAAGGGTCACCATAATTATTATGGTGACCCTTTTCGTTAAATGGAGGGCATTTACTTAACAGCCCAAGCGCTTATTTTACAGACCAAGCAATAGTCTCGCCGCCACGGATTGGTACAACGATGTCTGAACCGAAAGGCATGGTTTCAGCAACATTCCATTCTTCTTTAACAAGAGTGATGGTGTCTGCATTACGTGGCATGCCGTAGAAATCCGGACCATTGTGGCTCGCGAACGCTTCTAGGTTCTCAATTTTGCCTTCTAAATCGAACACTTCAGCGTACAGTTCAACCGCAGCGTGTGCTGTGTAAGAACCCGCACAACCACATGCTGACTCTTTTGCACCTTTTGCGTGTGGTGCCGAGTCTGTACCCAAGAAGAACTTCTTGCTGCCGCTTGTTGCCGCTTCGATAAGCGCTAATTGGTGCGTGTTGCGCTTTAGGATAGGAAGACAGTAGAAGTGTGGCTTAATGCCGCCAACCAACATGTGGTTGCGGTTATAAAGCAAGTGGTGAGCTGTGATGGTTGCCGCTACGTTCTCGTTAGCGTTCTTAACGAAAGTTGCAGCATCTGCAGTCGTGATGTGCTCTAGAACGATCTTCAGGTTAGGGAAGTCGTTAACAATCGGCGCTAGCACTGTGTCTAGAAACTCTTTTTCACGGTCAAAGATATCAACATCGTGAGCCGTTACTTCACCGTGTACCAGCAGCAACATACCCACTTCTTGCATCGCTTCTAGTACGTGGTAGATCTTTTGAGCTGAAGTTACGCCTGAATCCGAGTTTGTCGTCGCGCCAGCAGGGTATAGCTTCGCCGCTACAACAGCGCCAGACTCTTTCGCTTTGCGAATTTCATCAGGTGTTGTGTTATCTGTTAGGTAAAGTGCCATTAGAGGCTGGAACTGTTCACTTGGTTGCTCTGCCATGATGCGTTCACGGTAAGCAAGGGCCATTTCGGTATCAGTTACCGGTGGGATGGTATTTGGCATGATTAACGCTCGACCATTGTAACGGCTGATATCGCGAACTGTATCTTTTAATACTTCGCCATCGCGTAGATGAACATGCCAGTCGTCAGGACGAGTAATCGTAAGTTGTGTCATTGAAGGCTCCCACCATTTGAAGTGTTATGTAGTTGGAGCCTAAACTCAGCGAAATCTGTGAAAGCAATCGCTTACGTTTAGGCGACAGGATGATAGTGGAAAAGCACTTTCATTTCATCCTATTTTTAACTCTTCAGGGCTAGGAGCTTGTTTTTATGGGTATTTTATTCGGTATTAATTGTTAAAAAGGGTTAGCGGGTGGCTACCCACAGACCATGGATCATTCCAGGAACCCAGAAGAAGAAGGTAAGGACAATGTTGATCAGCAAATCTTTACCTGCGCCACGGGCGAAAAACACGCCAACAGGCGGAAGCAATACACATAAAATGATAATGACGAGTTTGTTCATGATAAATCCTTTTTATTCAATGAAAGTTCAATGCGTTAACCGTGTTCATATTATAGAACGTCTGGAGAGTGTTAATGCATTGCTGTCTTTATGTATAGAAGACTGTCGTTTAAACATCTCAATATATTAGCTTAGTATCAAGTGTTTAGTGTTTAGTGTTTAGTGTTTAGTGTTTCAAGTTAAGTAAGGGGGTAAAACCTCCCCAATGGGCACTCTAAATAATGGTGTAAGATGTGTTCATGAATTTAACGTTAAACTAGCGAGACAACAGCTAGTCTAACGTAATAATTAAGGCACTGTATCAATCCAAAGTTCTAGACCGTTTATATAGTCATCTCCCAGCACTCTAAATCCGGTTAGTGTTTCGTCTTCTGTGAGTATGTACTCATCGCTTTGTTGATTCGAGTAGTCATAGTTACCGCATTGAAACATTAAATCACCACTTCGGTTATACAAGTAGAGTCGAGACAGGTCGTTTCCTTGCCCTATTCCGGTATAACCCCAAAGTGCGGAGATTTTGCCGACATCAGCAACATTAACCGAATGTTTGTCACCCCCATTGCCTCCGATATAGGCTCCACCGACTTGAGATATCGAGTCGACTATCCAACCACAACCGAATACGATTTCTTCGTTGATACGAATGTCGAATAGATATTCATCTCCGTCTTCATCGCCAAAAAAAATGATAGGATATCCAGGAGGTGTTTCATCAATACAAGCTGCATAGAGAGTACTTGAGTTTACATGGTCCGAGTTGACCGTGTTGTTTTCCATATCCAATGATTGATGGTAACTGATACTTGTTGAACCTTGCTCACTAGTCCAGTAATTAACATCGACTGGCCAATTGTGATTGATAAAGAGAGCACCATTGGCATTCCCCTCGTTGTAAAGAGCTCTCAATTCGGATACAGATGGTAGCCTTGCCCCCTTAGCCTGACATAGGTAATTGGCCGCTTCCCAGTTGTGTGTTGCAGTCGTAATACCTAACAAAGATGTCGTGCCATTACCGATTTTGGGTGTGCTAGCAATACTGGCATCTTGTGCATCCTGATACAAGGTTGGTGGCAGATAGATTTTGCCGTTAGACGATACAAAAATAGATTCGTAGGGATCGCTGACGTAGCTCTGTACGATGCCCGTTGCGTATCCCCCTTTTTCATCTGATACTACATAAGTTAACGTGACTTCTCCTGGCTGTTTACTAGAAAAATCGAACTCTGTGTCATTGAATGCGTTGCCATCACCATTCGCGTCTTGCGGAATGATTAATGTTGCCCCAAACGCATAGACATCCACTAAATGTAGTGTATCGCCGTCTGGGTCACTAATAAGATCCGCAACATCGAAGCGAATGAGTTTTCCATAGGGTATTTTTGATAATGTATTCCCTGAATCGGGGTCGATATAACTCGTTTTTCGTTTAGATTCTGCGGTTGGTGCGCTATTTGTATTTGTGGATACGGCAATATCGATAGTACCACTGAGGACGTTTGTTCCATCATGGTATGTGTATAATATTCGCTCCACACCACTAGCAATGCCACTCCCGGGAGTGTACTCGATAGTATTCATTGACGAATTGGCAATAGCAGTAGAGTTGGTTGTATTACCGTTGAGTAAGGTAACGGTTGCCGACAGCGTAAAGGCGTCTGTATTAAGTGTATAACCTAAGTTGTTTAGTTCTGTGGGAATATTAATGGTCACTGCAGTAAAAGACGAGGTAACCCCCGAAATTGGTAGCAACTGTTGGACGGACTCCCCAACAGCTGTGCGAACAGTGCCTTCGGCAAATCCGTCCCCTGATGTTGTAGTATGAGTCGTCGCTTTCTGAACGTCACTATTTTTCATCGAACGTGATTTAGAAGACATCGCAGCGCCTACACGATAGCGATAGTCGCACACTTGGACGCTTCGTGCTGGAATGGTAAACCCATTTTCGTCTAAGGACGTGATGTTACAATTGCTATCATCATTCAACGGGATGACGGAGTTGAGCGCCACAGGGGAGCCGTCTGAAGATTCCATACTGTTGGATAAGTCAACGTGAAATGATTCGTCTAGTGAGCTTATACGGAGAATATCCTGTGCGTAATACAGAGTGTGTTCTGTAGTTTGAGATTCAGTTATTGAGGTTGTATTTTCAGTCTCACCAGAGCCACCACCACACCCCAGTAGAGTTATAGAAAGAACTGGTAATAGTGAGAGTCTAAAAAATGTCGTATAAGGTTTTTTATTCATCTTGCCACTTGCTTGCTACTAATTGGGACGGATAGAAACGTCGTACTTTTGACGCTTGTATGAGAGTTTCATCGTAACAAGGCAAGTAATACGATAGTTAGCATTTGTTATGTTGTTGAGTAATCCAATGCCTATAGGGTTGCAGGCCCAAAGCTAAGATGCACGGTTATGCGATTGTCATTGCTGATGCTAAGAGTCATTAACCGTTCCCTGAGCGGTTGGATGAGCATGGTAAGATATAGAAGCGGTAGCAATGGATATGAATACGGCTTTTGACCTTGAAGTTATGGATAGAGTAAGACTTGACTAAGTAAAAATATAATAAAAAAGGTTCATCGCGGCTTTCTCGGGAAAGCTGCGGCGAACCTTTTACATATAACCAAATGATTATCCTTTGTCTCGGGCACCTACAGAGTAAGCAATTAGGCTAACCGATTCACGTAAAATACTAGCGGTTATTGAACATCAATCCAAAGCTCTAAGCCATGTATGAATGTCACTCCGCGTGCTCTAAATCCCGTCAAGGTTTCGTGTTCACTTAAGGTGTATTCATCGTTAGAGGTATTGTCGAAAATTCCTTGGCCACAACGTAGTATTAAATTACCACTACGGTCATACATAGATAGTTCTGTTAGATCGACCCCTGAAGTAAGTCCAGTATATGCCCAACCTGCTCTGATTCTACCGATAGTTTTAACATCAATCTCTTTAAACTGGCCCCCGTTGCCCCCAATTTGCTCTCCACCAACCTGACCTATGGCGTCGACGATCGAACCACAACGAAAGAAGAATTCTTCATTGATGCGAATATCAAACAGATATTCATCTCCCATTTCATCGCCAAAGAAAATAACAGGATATCCAGGAGGTGTTTCATCAATACAAGCTGTATAGAGAGTACTTGAGTTTACATGGTCCGAGTTGACCGTGTTGTTTTCCATATCCAATGATTGATGGTAACTGATACTTGTTGCCCCTTGCTCACTAGTCCAGTAATTAACATCGACTGGCCAATTGTGATTGATAAAGAGAGCACCATTAGTATTTCCCTCGTTGTAAAGATCTCTCAATTCGGATACGGATGGTAGCCTTGCCTCCTTAGATTGGCATAGGTAATTGGCCGTTTCCCAGTCGTGTGTTGCAGTCGTAATACCTAACAAAGATGTCGTGCCATTACCGATTTTGGGTGTGCTAGAAATACTGGCATCTTGTGCATCCTGATACAAGGTTGGTGGCAGATAGATTTTGGTGTTAGACGATACAAAAATAGGTTCATAGGGATCGCTGACGTAGCCCTGTACGATCCCCGTTGCATACCCCCCTTTTCCATCCGATACAACATAAGTTAACGAGACTTCTCCTGGTTGTTTACTAGAAAAATCGAACTTTGTGTCATTGAATGCGTTGCCATCACCATTCGCGTCTTGCGGAATGATTAATGTTGCCCCAAACGCATAGACATCCACTAGATGTAGCGTATCGCCGTCTGGGTCACTAATAAGATCCGCAACATCGAAGCGAATGAGTTTTCCATAGGGTATTTTTGATAATGTATCCCCTGAATCGGGGTCGATATAACTTGTTTTTCGTTTAGATTCTGCGGTTGGTGCGCTATTGTTATTTGTGGATACGGCAATATCGATAGTACCACTGAGGACGTTTGTTCCATCATGGTATGTATATAATATTCGCTCCACACCACTAGGAATACCACTCCCGGGAGTGTACTCGATAGTATTCATTGACGAATTGGCAATAGCAGTAGAGTTAGTGGTACTACCATTAGGTAAGGTAACGGTAGCTGACAACACATAGGTAGAGGTATCCAATGAATATCCCAATTTTCCTAGTTCTGCAGGGATATCAATGGTCTTTGATGAAAAAGATGAGGTGGTACCTAAAATCGGGATAATTTGTTGTACTGACTCCCCTATAGCTGCACGAACTGTACCCTCTGCAAAACCATTTCCTGACGTAGCTGTTGAACGATAGACAGTTGCTTTTGCCTGATTTGATACCGCATAAGGTGAGTGCGTCGATTTAGGGCCTACACGATAGCGATAGTCACACACTTGGACGCTTCGTGCTGGAATGGTAAATCCATCTTCGTCTAAGGACGTGATGTTACAGTTGCTGTCATCATTCAATGGGATGACGGAGTTGAGAGCTACAGAGGAGCCGTCTGAAGATTCCATACTGTTGGATAAGTCAACGCGAAATGATTCGTTTAGTGAACTTATACGAAAAACATCTTGAGCGTAGTACAGAGTGCCGCTAGTGGATGGAGTTTCAGTTATCGAGGTTGTATTTTCAGTATCATCAGAGCCGCCGCCACATCCAAGTAGGACTGAACAAAGTGCTAATGATAAGGAGTACCTAAAAAATGTCGTATAAGGTTTTTTATTCATCTTGCCACTTACTTGTTAGGAATGGGGAAATATCAAAACGTTCCAATTTTAACGTTTATGAGGACAGGATCCTAACAAGGGTAGTTAGCTTGAAGTTAGCATCTTCTATGTTGCTGTATCACCCAATGCCTATGGAGTTGCTGGTTTAAAGCTAAGGTGAACTGTTATACGACGTTATCGCTGACGTTAAGGCTGACGAAGTGATTTGGATTATGCCGCAGCTGTAAGAGGATAAGACCGAACTTCGAGCAGTTAGGCGAGAATGGCATGGCTATTGAAGCCGTAGTGATGGGTATGAACAACGCACTTGACCTTAAAGTTTAAGTCACATTACCCGAACACGAAGATTCTTTGTGAGTTATTCCATGTTATTGCGAAATTTGGCCGAGAGGTGATGAAGAGAGCTATCGCCGGTTAAGTCAATCAAACGAATGGGTACTGGGTGTCGAGGTAAAGATTACTTATTTTTCAAGATAAAAGGGCTTCCTCGGTGAAGCGGCGATGTACCTTTCGTGTGCCAACAATACGTTGATAGTTCTCAATTAATACTTGTTTATCATAAATATTCATTTGACTGCTCTTAAAAAGCGCTGGGTTTGACTCTGGCGCTTCAATATTAAAATTAACACGTTCAAGGTTAAGGCTCTGAGACGCAGGATGTATACGCACCCCAGTTCCTAGGGTAGTTGGTTGGTATGCAACCATAGTCGATGGCCTCTGGGTCGCTACACATAGGATCATTGGGTTCTAATACAAAGTGGTAGAATGTGCCAGTCGGCCAGCCGCGCACTGGAAACATATCACCGAACTCCTGGCGTACCTCTACCTCTATCTCGTTATTCGTGGCTAAGCGCCAATTATCTCTTCCTCCGATATTCTGTGAGCTGTAGACAGTGCAGAGCGTATTTGCATTATCCCAGTCGAATATATAATAATCACCAGCAGGGCCGAAGGTTTCGTTTTCTGTATAAATGCCATTTGTTGCACTTCCGCCAATCCTGTCTAGGTAAGCCACAGATGGGGAGTTGGTAAATAACTTTCCATTACCTGTATCGAAAATATCAATACATGGACCGGCTAAGTCACACACATTGACATTTACGGTATTACTAGTTACACCGTCTTTTGTAGCAATGAGCTCAGTGGCACCTTTAACGTTCCCTGTTAGTAAACCAGAAGCTGACACGTCCGCTATTGTTGGGTCTCCAATTATCGACCACGTCGCAGAATCACTTATATCGATTTTGTCTCCATCATCGAATTTGGCCGTCGCTACTAACTGTTGCGTATTACCTGCTACCAACTGATCCGTCCTAGCTTCTAATACCAAAGCTGGCGAAGGTGTCACTGTAATCGATATCAATGTTGAATCGATTCTTGGTGGTGGAGCGATTGTCTGTGGTTTAGAATTGAATGCCCCTTCTGAATTACAACCTGTGAATAGCATAATTGAAGAAAATGCTATTAATACAAAGCTAGTTTTAATGACTTTATTCATGGTGATACTACCTATTCTTCAAACTGAAAGCAGGGTATGGAAATTTCTACCCGCCGATTCTTTGCTCGTCCCTCTGCTGTTTTGTTATCTGCAACGGGATAAGATTGGCCTTCACCGCGCCACTCAAGCTGTTCCGGAGTGACTCCTAAATCGATAAGCCAGTTCGTCGTAGATTGTGCACGGCGCTCTGATAATGCTTTATTATAAGCCTCAGAACCTATTGAGTCTGTGTGTCCAACAATAAACGCTTGAGCTTGGGGGTAAGTGTTTAGTAAAGCCGCAACCTTTGTTAATGAGGAGATAAAGTCATCGCTGAGCTTAATACCATTAAAATCAAAAGTGCCGCTCTCGATATTTTTTGTACAAAAGGTCAATACTTTAGAAAGTGATGTACCATCCAAATTTTCAATGCCAGGCTTTGGAGTTTCGTCAGCAACAGGAGCGTTAACAATTGTTTCGCCCAGAGTTACTTGAGTGGGACGCCCAAAAATATAGGAAAGACTAATCAACAACCCGTGGCTATCATATTTCCCCGTAATGGACTTACCAATACTGTCGATGTACTGGTAACCAGTTGATAATTGGACGTTAGGGCTAAAGTTATAGTTAATACCAACTTCACCTAGAGGAGAGAAACCAGTTGCATTGACCTTATTTTGGTGAGGTTGTATTTTTTCCATATCCCAATAGGATGCACCAAGTCGACCGTATAGGCTTAGATTCCTTTGTAGATACCAGTCGTAACGTAGAGCGCTTTCAATCAACCAAGTTTTAACATTAACTGATGTAGCATCCGCCTTTAATTCATTGTGATATTGATAGCCCACATCCCAACTCCAAGATGGAGAAAACTGTAAGCCACCATATATACCAAAGATGGTTCCTTCTGGATTTGAGTAATTGTAATTATCGTCTAAAGCAATTTGGTACCCACCTTTTGTCCCCAAAAAAAACTGAGATAATTCAGTAGCGCTGAGTAGGGGGGTAGTACCCAATATACTGACAAGGAAAACAAGTTGTTTCATAAACAGTAACTAACTCCAAAATATAAGCGTTGGAACATAGAAGGGCCTTGATTAGTTGTATAATCCAGACTTTTTCAGAATACCTTTGAGAAAAGCTTTTCACATGGATTGAAGCTAAGTTCAAATTCACTCATTTGCCTTTGGGGCAGATAAGCCTTGTAGGATGTTAATCATACAAATTCCGAGTACGGTTTGTTCAACTGGAATTTTTTTTGATGTGCTACTTGTATTCTTGATCTTCGATGAATAACAACGACTTAAACTGATACGACTATCTAATATTTTCGGCGTCTTTTTATCGTGTATATCGATAACATTGCTTAATACTAGACCTGCAGAAAACGCAATCAATAATATAAACCTCAAAACCTTTATCCATAAAAACGTCATTCTATGGTAGAAGCAGTAAGGAAGTGTAGGCATCTGGTGTGTATTTTTTTTTGGGGTGCTAAGTTTACTTCTCTGATAATTAAAAAACCAGGAGTATTAAAGAGCTAAAAGAAACTAAGAAAGCCTTTTTTCGTAATTCGGTTTATAGACAAAGACGACGTGGAGTTTTATTCACTAGGCATTTTGTTGGCAAGAAAAATATAGAGTGCTTATTCTAATTTTTTTGTTGAGTGTAATGTAGTGCTGGTTATTGGCACGGAGTCAATAGAATTTTGCAGAAATACACAAAGGAAACAACATGAAAAAGCTAACTCTAATTACATTACTGTCGGCAATTGCTGCTGCTCCAACATTCGCAGCATCTGGAGATACTTCAACTGGTGCTGTAGTTTTTTCTGGATTTGTCCCAGGTTTTGTCGCGAATGGTGACGTTATCATCACAGGTGCTGGTGGTAATATGGATTCAGCCGCTTATACGGGTTCACTTCTGGTTAATAATGACGGCACATTTTCCAGTACGCCTGTCGTGTTAGAAGCTCGTGACTATACAGGTGCTACAGTTGGTAATCTTACAACAGCGAATTGGACGGTATCTCAAGTAATGGTAATTCCAGCTGCAATGAGTGAAGTTCAACCAAATATTGTTGTAGGTGATAGGGTATCAGCCACAGAGCTTACAGCAACGGATTATTTATCTTCAACTCAACTTGCAGCGGGCGAGACAATTCAATTATATGTATCTAACAACACAGCCCACTCAACACCCGATGATATTGCTGGTACAGAAGTGTCAGTTAATGTGGACCTTGTAGCAACCTTGCCTTAAGAGAAGTTTTTTTGATCATAAGGCACTTAATTTAAGTGCCTTTCTTTTTAGGACTGTGCTAAATGAATGTCAATATAAATTTTTTGTTTCTTTGCTCATCAATTATCTTTAGTCACTATGCTTATAGTACTGAAAGTTATTTATTCCCTCTAAGTACGCAGATTAATAGGGCTAATTTATATGAATATTCCATCAGTGTGAGGTTATCAAAAGAACACATTGTTCTTCAATATGATGATGACAATGAGAGTTTTCATGACGGTTTGTTTTTGTCCTATGTTACGACAACGATTCCTATAAATTCAGGTGATTCATTTGAATATAGTTATAACATTTCTGAGTTCAGTTCATCATGTGAGATTAATGGAACCGGTTTAGTTATAGTTAATGATTTTATTGATCTATATATTGATGGCGTTAATTATCACGATGTGAATAATATTTCCAACTTTATTTTTGACCCCGATAATAGCACTGGGTTTAAGAGGGCAACTAACGAGTTTTCGTTAGTAACTAACCAAAACATATCAAATGATCAGCCATTAATTTGTAACGGCAATATTACATTCAATATGGAGTTAGAGTTATAATGTTTTTAAAATTATGGGTAAGTATAAACAGCCTGATTATAATTGCCTCTATTATAACTTATAGCACAAAAGTGAGTGCTAATATCCCAGAAGGGTTTGAGGACTTACTATCAGAGCAGTCTTTGAAATTAAAGTTAATTCTATCTGCTGATAAAAACCGATCATTTCCTTTGGAAGCACTTGTTGCTGGTGATGAGATTAGAATTAAAGCTTCTCAACAACTAATAGTAGAAGAAATGTTACAAGAAGCGTTTGGGGTAGAACGAGCGATGAGCCTAGCTATGGCTGAATCGCTAGTAATTGGGGTCGCATCGAGCAAAGAGTGCATAGGCTACCGAAGTGAATGTGGTTTATTACCTGAGTTTTATGATTTTGTTTATGTCCCAGAAAGTCACTCTTTAATTGCTCATATTAACTCCCAGTTTCTTGAAGATAAAGAAGAGCAAGTCGCGTTAGAGTTTGTGAGAGCGGAAACTGATCATGATTCAATCATTATGTCACATGGTTTGAATGTATCTGGTTCATACAGTGATACCACAAATTATACGTCAGCATACTCTTACCAACATGAAAATTATGTTGGCTTTGGTAAGTACGGTTACTTACACAATGACGTCAACTTTAGCGACGTGAACGGTTTTAGCTCGGATGACTCATCATATAACTATGTTGACGGTAATACGCGTGTTTCAATGGGGTATAAATACCAAGAACGTTCGTGGAATAGTACTCAGTTTTTAGAGAATAATAGCAAGACTTCTGGTTACATGTTATCCATTGGTTCAACAAAGGAGTTAGTTAAAAAGCTGAGTGGAAAATCTAGACGTGTCTATTTGAATATTCCAAGAGACGGGCGGCTGGAAATAAATGACGACCGAGGGCGTGTACTCCTCAGTCGTAATGTGAGTGCGGGCCAAGACTTCTTCGATTATAACGAGCTTCCTGTCGGTACTTATACCGTTACAGTCAGAATGTTTGATGGAGGAGAAGAGTTTTACAATGAAGACAGGCTCATTGTGAATAACGATTCGTCCTCATTAGTTTCCGGAGAGGTTGATTATCATATAACTGCTGGCTATCTATCTCGCGAGTTAACTAACTCTGGTTTAGATGAGGATTTTGACGAAAATTCAATCAGATTTGCGTATGACAATTATGAAAGTCCAGTCTTTACCAATGGAAAACTGAGTTATCAGGTAGCTGATTTTTTTGCGTTAGGCGGTGGGTCATTTGTCACGGCTGATGATAACTATAATTATATTGGCGGAAATTTATCGCTAGGTGAAGTTTCTAGATTATCAGCAGTTGCTGGAGTGTTTAATGATGGTGCTAGCTTTTATAATATGGACTTAGGCATTTATGACCTAAATCTATCCTATACAAAATTTGAGACTGAATATGCTAGTTTTCGAGATATAAGGCTCTCTGATTTGTTGTTTGGTAACTCAAGTTATATGTCTTTATCGTTCAACTATAACAAGTATTTATCGAGGAATGTGTCATCGTACATTTCAGGGGTATACACCAAAAATCAATATCGAGATTTTACCAATATTTACGTTAACGATTCAGAAAGTTGGTCCGCTAGAAGTGGCGTCCAGATTTTATCATTGCCCCTTGATTCAAAGCTAAACGTGGAGTTCTCAGCTAGTGAATCATATTATATAAATTATGGTGTTATGGCTTCTGTGACGATACCTTTGGGGCAAAAAAATACTTACATGCACAGTACACAAATTCAGTTTGACGATAACGGTGATACCACATTGTCACATAGAGATACAGTCTCAAGCAGTATTTTAAATAAAAAAGACCTTAGTGTCTCAAGCTCTGGTGGTATTTACTACCAAGACGGAGAAAAAGATTCACATAATGCAGATTTATCCTTGTCTGCAAATTACAAAAATAAACATATTGACTCGAACTCATATTTTTATGTTAACTCTGATAGTAGTGCAAATATTTCGGCGTATATTGGAACAAATAATATTATTACCTCAACAGGTGTTGATTTTACTAGTGAAAGATCATCAAGTTACTTTATATCTGCCAATGACACTGGAAATCTTTCGGCTGAGGGTAAGTTTTTAGCAGTCGTAAACTCTGAGCAAAATGGTAAGCAAAGTAACGCATATGTTAGTGAGGATGCTTCAAATATTTACCCGTTAAAAGAATATCAAGAGTATGAATTTGAGTTGGATACAGAAGCATCGGATTTCTATAACAACGGCGAGTCCCATATTTCTGCGACGAGCTACCCGGGTACGGTTATTCGCCTTGATACTTCACTATCAGAGCTGAAATCATTTATTTCAACATTTAGTGATATTAACGGAAACCCTATCGATAGTGTGGAATGTATTGGAGAAGGTTGCTTTTCATCAGATAGGTTGGTCGAAGGAGTCTACCAGTTTAAAGTTAAAAGTAAGTTGCCATTTAAAATAATATCTAAAGTTAATCAATGTGTGATACCCGAGTTGTCAACAGTAGATAATCTAAATTTGGGGAACAACTTCTGTATGCCTTCTTTTGAAGAAAATAGCGAAGGCTATCAGGTTGCCTTAGTAGATGGTGCCTATTACTATTATTTAGGGCAATACAAGGATAGTAATATTGTTTTAGATTATCAGAGGAAAATTAGTGAATCTGGAGTTGAAATTATCAATAAAAAACTGGGTGATTACTCTTATATATTTGCTAAGTCTACTGATTTATTAACAGCTGTACATAAAGTGTATGTCGATGAGCTTATTAATTATGCTGTCTATATGGAATTGACGCCATATGCTTCAAACTATTAAAAGAGAAAATTATGAAACGTGTAGTAATAACCTCAATGTTATTAATAATTAGTTCCTTGAGTCATGCCTTTAGCATCGACAAGATGCTGTTGATCTCAAGCGGTGACGGAAATGGTGTCTTTACACTTACTAGCTCTAAAGTTGAAGAAGAATATATAAAGGGAAGTGTTAGTCAAGTTAATGTAGTTAATGGAGAACTAGAGAAAATAGAATTGACTAAAGACAACCTACCTTTATGGGATCTCGCGCTATTACCCAATAAATTGATCCTCAACCCAGGTGAGCGGCGCCGAGTCTCGGTAAAAAACTTGTGTCAAGTTGACTGTGACAATTTGAAAAAAGATAAGGTCTACCAAGTGACTTTTATGCCGAGTGTTATGGATGGTCAAAAGAGTAAGAGTAGGGTGGGAATTAATTATGGATATGCACCTTATTATATCGTTCCTGCGGAGAACGCAAATGTTCAATATGAGATCCAATACAATGGTTCTGAAGTCTCTGTAGAAAATAAAGGTAACACTTTTTTCTACATGCAGTTTGATAATTGCAAGCAAGGAAAAATAAGCAATAAGTGTAAACAAACTAACACGATACTAGCTGGCCGAAAGAAAACCATCAAATTGGCAGAAGGCCTCAAAAATATAGATTCTCTATCGGTAAAGGTTGCTACTCATGATTACAGTTACAACAAAAAAATTACGATTAATAAGAAATAGTCTAGCTTTTATTGCCTTGTTGTTCATTTCACCTGGTTCTAGCTTTGCTGCTGAGATTTACGGAACAATTACAGCGAACAACCCAGTTGTTTGGAACAACGCAGCGACGAACAGCTACTTTGGTAGTGGTGCAATATCCCCATCAGCTTGGACAATTGCGCAAGAGCAAACTACGGCTGAATGGTATCCAGCATCTATTGATAACCAATCTGTCAACATTGTTAGTTTCGTGAATCATTCAACAGGAGATAGTTTTACCACCAACCTGGAGTTGTTAGGGATTGAATTCAATCTAGGCAGCTCCGCCAATTATTTTACTCAAAAAGACTATGGGTCAAATGTGGGAGCGGGTGTTGCTAATGAATGTGTGAGTTCTACTACGAGTGGTGCGACAGCAAAACTCATACAAGAGTCGACACTTTGTGTATCACGAACAGGATATGTAGCGGCAAGTCGAGTTGAACCATTTAAATTCTATCGACCAGTTTTTTCTATGCCTGATATCAGCACGGATATATCGTCTGCATCTCTTAGCTCTGGGACATACACTGCTTCGATCAATTTGTCGCCAACTTACTTTTTTACCAGTCAAACAGGCACGATGACTTATACCAGAATACCCGAGACGCTGCTTATTACGATTGATTACCAAGCGGCGATCTTAGAGTCCTTAACTGTGTTAGGCAATGGCATTATCGAGCCTCAATATGACACAGCAGTCAAAAGGATATCGGGGTCAACACAGTATGACGTGATCTTAGTTGGAACCTTGCCAAACGGTGTAATGATGACATTCAGTCCAACATCTGGTGATTATGAGTTAACCAACACAGAAAATTCGTTAGAAAAAATACCTTATACAATATCTTGCACTGTTGGGTGTACTAGTGCTGATAAAGTGATTGTTCAAGATGGAATATTAAATACAGCGTCGTTTCCGGACTCTGAAGTGATTACCGTTAATGGAGAGGGAAGTAATCAAGTCAATGTAACGTATGACATTAGCTTTGATATTGATGGAAATGCCATTAGTTCAGGAAACTATCAAGGATCGTTTAATGTTGTTTATGAGGTAAACCTGTGAAGCATCTAGTAATAACTTTTAATGTCTTAATATGCTTGACTTTTTGCGGCTCAGCGATTGCTGAGGAATTAAATTCCCACCGTTTTGGTGTTGGAGCAAGCTATGGTTACAATTTTGATGGAGATATGTATGAAAACTCTCAATCACTCCAACTTATTTACCAATACAACAGAATACAAGTGAACTTAGGAGGAAAACATTATAAGTTGGAGGGGACATCTGAATATATCCCCGATATCTCGGCGCTCTATAGCGTTCATGATGGCGATATACTTGATTTAAAGGTCGGCTTTGGGTTTGAAGATAAGTACCCAACTGTAGAATATGTGGTGGATTATGCGTTGACTCAGAATCTTGGCGCGACCATTTCTCTCAATCAGACACTAAACGATGATTTTGGACAGAATCAAAGAGAGGCGGTTTTGGGGCTGGCTTACTATTTTTACGAGAGTAGAATGGATCATGAATTGAAAAATATTGAACCTCGTCCTTACTCGTTAGACAATGAAGATAAATCACAGTGTTTGACTCTAGCAGAAGAAGGTGATTGTTCTGACAATGCTGAACCTAAAACTCAGCCAAAGGAAAAACCAACAACCAAGGTTAACGTGAAGCCGAATTTACCTTATGTCGTACAAGAGGGTGATTGGTTATATAAAATCTGCCGAGATTATGGTTTTGACTATAAAGAGATCATTGAAAATAACAATATTTCCAACCCCGATCTTATCTATCCAGGGCAAGTACTGAGATAGTTATAGCTCTGTTTAATATTATCCCTAACATCAATTTTAAAGTTGCTATGTAACGCTGAAATGTCACATGGCAACTTTTATTAATATGATCCCCGTGCAATCGTACACGTTATAGCCTTTGTTAAATTGGGGCTCTAACTCTGACTAACTGTTAACCACCACTAGAATCTTACCTCGTAGTTTCCTAGGAATATGAATGAAAGTTTTACAACTTATAGTTTTTTGACTTTAGGAGTTAATACAAAAAAACTATAAACTATAACTTTTAGATTACTCATTATCCTATTCTATAGCCCACAATTATTTTGTAAATGAGCTAAACTGTAGATGTAACTGGTTTACATTTGAGGGTGATTATGAGAATAGAAATAAAAAGTACCATATTTTTGGCTGTATTTATAGTATTCATAAGCTTAGAAACTGCTGCGAGAGTCGATGTGACTTTTTCCGGGATCGTTGGTGGTGACATACGCACTATTTATAGCAAGATACACATGCTGGATAAAAGCATAGATTCCGACCTTGTTTGGGTTAATGGTGATAGTATTGTATTTAATACATATCTTCAAAGAAGTGTATTTGTGCATGAGGTAAGTTTGTAGATACTTGCAATCTTAGCAATGTGTATTAGGCATTTTGATAGCATCTATTTTTTTAATGTTAATATGATAGATGTTAAATGGAAGTATGATCTGTTAAATCGGATTACTTATAACCTTGGAATAAGAAATGGAACGTTGTACACAGAGCTGCTCTTTCAGAAAGGATGTTATTGCACTTTGTAAAAAGAGGCTTAATAAGGCTGGGATAAGCCCATCGGAATTATCACCAGAAGGGCTTAAATTATTAATTCTATGTTCTATAAGAGATAGGCTGACAGCAACTAGTGGAAGATATTGAGCACGGAGATGGGCAGATTTTACATTGTGTTAACAGGTTCATGAATTCGGGTTGAGCTAGTAGATCAACTGTTTTTATATGCATTATCGCTCGTGAATAGTTGTATTTTCCTATTTTAATCGAACCTGTTGGGGATCTTTTCTCATATGCTACAAATGAAAACCCCATTTTTTTAAGTAAGTCTACAGAACTTTTTACCGCAACCGTAGTGTAATAGTCGGTTATATTTGCGCGTTGAGCTAGGTATTTAAATTCTCTATGAAGTTGCAAGCGGAATGGACGTTTATACAGCGAGTGATGGCTTGCTGAATAAAAGATGAGTTTTTTATTTGGTGTGTAAGGAGTTGTTTTTCTTAAGTCGATCTCATTAATTGTTTTTTTATCAAGGCTTTCGACTTCTGATTCAAATGAATCAGATTTAAATATGGCACCAATATTATGACCAAGTAGATTGTTAGTCATACTATCAACATACTTGTAAGCAATAAGCCGATTATTAGCGCAGTAATCCAATAGATCGATTTTTTGCAAACCATGAATGACATTGTCTGCTGATGTTTGAGCATGGAAATTATGTATATCTTGAATAACATTTTGCTCACACTGACTTAGAATTGGGCATTCACATATTAAGTTATGTGGTTGGCTTAGCGAGGTTTTATAGTTTGCACGATGAACTAATGAATTTAAACTATTGTATTTCTCTTCCATGACATCGTCGAATTGGTTGATGCGCTCTTGAACTGGATTAAGTTGCATTTGCTCATGGCTCAATTCTGTTAAGTAAGGCTCTAGATTATTTGTGAACTCTCTGAGAACTCGAATACTGCGGGTAATTGTAGGTTTGGTTGTTCCTCTTTCCCAACGACTTAATGATACTGTATCAATATTAGCTAAATCACCGCCGGTTAAGTTTAATTTAATCGCTGCTTGAGCCTGAGTTAATTCATTCTCTACCCTATACCTTCTCAGGTACTTTCCAAACAACATAGCTATATTCTCCAATATTATTATAAGGAAGTTATTATTATGTTGCTTTCATACTTTTAGTAGGCATCTGAGAAATGCATGGGTTTTGACTTGCCTATTGTGCTGAATTAATGTTCTTTCTCTATCTTTTGTTTTTAATGTTGGGAGTTTATAGCATATCGTTTTGTCGTAACGTTGAGCTAAAGTTACTTGATTAGGACAGGCGATCGCGGTGATAATTTCTAAAGGCTATATAGGATCTTAATTTCATCGAACTAATTGGTCAGAATTTTCCTGTAAGTTTCATATTTGATGTTAAACGAGCTAACTACGCGCTCTTGTTTTTGGCGCATGATTTAGCCAATTAATGAATCCTTGCTCAATAGTCTTTTTCCCAATGAACTGTTTTTAACAAAGTTATGATTTCGGGTCTCGATATGAACTTGTCACTATCGATGCCGTAGAGACAACGTTCGAAGCGTTTATTACCGAGTTTCACTCCGCCAAATTTGGACTCAACATCAACAGCAATCCTCTCAAATCCTAGCTTTTCGAAAAAAGGGTCAATAGTGTCAAGCGCGCTAAAATAGTAGTAACGATGGATGTTTGTGTGTTTTATTAAGTTCTTAACCTGAGAGGTAAAAACGCACTTAAACACTTCGAATGTAGAAGAATATCTATCATAATTGAATCCAGCGAGCTTAGTGTTTTCTTTATAGGGAATGGAGTGGGAGAGATCTAGGCTAAACGTCTTCCCTTCGATTGTTCGTTTAAAATAGTCGAATGGAAAGATAAAACTAATGGAATGTCCTAAGATCTGTTCGTCTGTTCTAGATACGAACTTCTTACCAGCTGCTTTCCCTTTTTTTTGATATTCAAATAGGTTTATCCCGAGTAGGTGTTGAGGGGTATATCCTAATTGGTCATAGAATAATTTAAGGTTGTCCCACATTTCATCATTATCGTTCAGGAGTAGTGGTCTTTCTACAAATTTGCAGTGATTTGCTTGCTCTGCAACGTTATAACCTGATGATGAAATCTTAGATAAGTGTGAGTTAAACCGCACTCTAGATACGTCATCAAACAGTTCATGATCTCTGGGGTTTGGTAGCATGTCGAAGAACTCGCTGAGGTCGGTCTTTAAACAACGCAACACACGAATGCACTTAGAGAGGTGAGGTTTGGTTTTTTCTCTTTCCCATCGGCTTAGAGTAACAACGTCTAGTGAAAGAAACTCTTCGTCGGAGAGGTTAAGCTTTGCGGCGAGCTCTGCTTGAGTTAGCCCAAGCTCTCCTCTGATCTGTTTCAAGTAAGTTCCAAACATTTCCAATCCATTGATATAACGTTAGTTTAGTTAGTCTAGAAGAAAATCTTAGTGTTTGTCTAGTCAAGTTATTGTCTTATTACGCAAGTTGGATGTTGAACAGAACTCATATGGAGACGCACTTGTAACGAACTCGTCCTTCAACTAGGCATTGGTAGTCGGGGGGGATTTTAACGTGCCAATATAATTGAGTTTTTTGTTGATTAAATTAGCAGCTTATAAATGAGGTGCTATTATGCAAACATCAACAAGAGAGCTAAACGTTGAAGTGCTTGTAACGGATATTAAAAATGAGGCGTTTTATCCTGTTTTTCAACCGATAACTAATGGTAATGGAACTGTCGGTGCTGAAGTTTTATTACGCTGGGAAAGAGGATATGACGTAGAGGCGTCAATTCGCTGTCTGTCAGACGTAGGGAAAATAGCGTGGTTTACACAAAAATTCTTACTAACTGTGTCGAAAGTGCTTTTGTCTCGTGAGGCTGACATAGAATTTCTGACGATTAATATTTCTCCTTTGCACGTTTTGAGCCTTACTTTCATTCGCGATATTTACCCAATTTGGCAGGCGTGCAATAAGTTAGGTATCACTCTCTGGATTGAGCTTACAGAAAATGAGCAATATCCAGTGGGTATCGACAAGAAGCGGATGGTTTCACAGTTTGGAGTATGTCGTGGCCTTGGAATTAAGATTGCGATAGACGACTATGGCAGCGGATATAACGTCGGAGAAGCTTTAATTAATGTAATCAAACCGAGTGTATTGAAGATCGATAGATCTTTCATGAGAAACCGGAACGATAATTCGACCTTTTGGGAGCGTTTAAGGTTCTTATCTCGAAAGTATCAAATTGAATTGTTGTCAGAAGGGATAGAAAACTATGATGACCTGAGTTTTGCAAAGTCACAGGGCATAGATTACTTTCAGGGCTATCATTTGGGTAAGCCTGGTTCATTGAATCAGCTCTCGAAACAAGGTACAGGATATTGCCGATCTCAATAAACTTAGCGTGAAGTTATCATGTTTGTTGGGTATGAGGAACTCTGTAGCGTTAGTCAGTGAAGTTCGCCGTTTTTAAATGTGTGAGAGTAGAGAGGCTATCGGTAAACTTCGGAACAGGTTTGGATGTATGCATTTGTGTTTTGGTCTCAAGTGTTTAATGCCTACCAGTTTATCTATTTATAACCATTTGTTAGCATTGGGACAAACAACAAAACATTGGAATCGTTATGTCGCAGTCGCAGCTACCTTCGGATCAAGAGCATTCAGTTCAAAAGCCTTCTTTATCTCAAATTAATGTGTTTCCGGTAAAGTCAGTGGGTGGCATTGCGCTCTCTTCTGCTTGGGTCGAAAAACAAGGCCTTACCTTCGACAGACGTTTTATGTTGGCATTGGCTGACGGTTCGATGATCACGGCGCGTAAGTATCCGAAAATGGTTAAGGTATCTTCAAGCTTGCAACCAGGCGGTTTGATTTTTACTTATGAAGGCAAAGAGCCGCTGCGCCTAAGATATGCAAACTTCAAGATGCAAGAAGCGCCAGCAACAGTTTGGAAGGACAGTTTCACTGCTTACACCACCAATGATGAAGCCGATGATTGGTTCAGTGATGTGTTGGGTGTTCGCGTTGAGTTATTGTTCTCTGGTGAGCAGTCGAATCGTGTTCGCGAAAAGCTCGGTCATAATGTGAGCTTTGCCGACGGCTACCCAATGTTGGTGATCAGCCAAGCCTCTCTTGATGAACTCAATCGCCGAAGCCCAGAAACACATTCAATGGACCAGTTCCGCACTAACTTTGTGGTTTCTAATACTGAAGCTTTTGCTGAAGATGGTTGGAAGCGCATTCGAATTGGTGAGGTTGAATTCGAAGCGGTCAAGCCTTGTGAGCGCTGTATCCTAACGACAGTCGATGTTGAGAGTGGCGAATTTAGAGCAACAAAAGAGCCGCTTAATACCTTCTCTACATTCCGAGCCAATGAGCGCGGTGGCGTTTTCTTTGGTCAGAATCTTGTGGCTAAAAATGAAGGCTTAGTTAAAGCGGGTGACGTGGTTGAAGTACTCGAAACCAAAGAGAAAGAACACTATGAAGACACTTGGGTTGAGTCACTGCATCTAACCTGTGTTGAGCGTGAAGAGATCGCTCGAGACTTTACAACTTTCTGGCTAGAGCCAGCGAAAGAGAACCACACTCTACCAAGTTACCAGCCTGGGCAACATCTACCGATTGAGATGGTGATTAATGGCGAGAAGGTTTCTCGTCGTTACACGCTATCGTCTAGCCCATCTCGAGCGGGTCGTTTAGCGATTTCAGTGAAGCGAGTGGACGATGGTCAAATCTCAAACTGGCTCAATGATCACTTCCAAGTAGGTGATACGCTTGTTGCTCAAAACCCAGATGGCGCTTTTTATTTAGAAGAAAATTCAACGCATCCGTTACTACTTTTATCTGCAGGTAGTGGGATTACGCCTATGTTGTCGATGCTTCGTTATTTAGCTGATCACGGTCAGATTGATGATGTGGTTTTCTATCACCAATGCAGCAGCGAAGAAGACATTCCTTATCAAGCTGAGATCGATAAGATTGCCAACGAGCATACAGGTTTACGTGTGATTTATTCGCTAAGCCAACCAGCTAAGGAGTGGGATGGTTTATCTGGACGTTTGAGCGTGTCTCATGTCGCTAAAATTGAAGAGTTACACAGACGTCAGGCCTTCGTGTGTGGCCCTGATGGCTTCATGGATAATGCCAAGAAATTGTTGATTCAAATGGGGCTTAATCCTCAGCACTACCACCAAGAAGCGTTTGGTGTTGCTCAGTCTACTGAAGAGGCTGTGAAGCAACTGCAGTTAAGTGTGAACGGTTACCTGTTTGAAGGTAATAACCAATCAACCCTGCTAGAGCAAGCTGAGTCGGCCGGTGTGTCTATCGCTTCTAGCTGTCGTGCTGGTTTCTGTGGCGCTTGTAAAGTGACCCTTGAGTCTGGGCAAGTTCACCAACCTGATGTGCCTGCATTACAAGAGCATGAGCGCAACATGGGGCAGATACTGGCGTGTTGCAGTGTGCCTCAAACTGATATCGAAGTTGTGGATTAACGACTCGTTAGGTCAAAAGGACAAGCACTAAATAGAAAAGGCCGGAAGCTCACTAAAATGAACTTCCGGCCTTTTGGGTTCTGAGATTAATTCAAAAATTAATCGTAGATCGTTGGGATTGGTTGACGCTTGTGCTGTGTTGCTTTGTAGATGCTCACTAAGCGATCGGATACGTCTTGAGGTACTTCTTTACCTTCAAGGAAATCATCGATTTGGTCATAAGAAAGGTTCAGTGCAGCTTCATCCGCTTTCTGAGGGTCAAGCTCTTCGAGATCCGCGGTCGGTACTTTCTTAACAAGTTGCTCCGGAGCACCCAGAGTTGCAGCAAGTTCACGAACTTGACGTTTGTTCAGGCCGAACAAAGGTGCTAAATCACATGCGCCATCACCGTGTTTAGTGTAGAAGCCTGTGATGTTTTCCGCTGAGTGGTCGGTGCCGATTACAAGGCCGCCAACGTAACCCGCAATTTCGTATTGTGCGATCATGCGAGCGCGAGCTTTCACATTACCTTTCACAAAGTCGATTTTTGCTGAATCTGTTGGTAGCAAGCCTGTATTTTCAAGCGCAACGTGAGATGCTGCGTGCAGCCCATCAACGCCTGCTTTAATGTTTACGGAAACAGATTGAGAAGGCTGAATAAAAGACAGAGCAAGCTGCGCTTCGTCTTCATCTTTTTGTTCGCCGTAAGGTAGGCGAACGGCGATAAATTGGTAGTCGTTGCTGCCAGTGCTTTCGTTTAGGCCGTCGATTGCCATTTGCGCTAAACGACCACAGGTTGTCGAATCCACACCGCCACTGATACCAAGGATCAGAGACTTGCAGCCTGACTGCTGAAGTTTCGTTTTGATAAAGTCCACACGACGAGTCACTTCGAAGTGAGGGTCAATTGAAGGTAGTACGCGCATTTCGTCACGAATTAACTGTTCCATTCGTATTCCTTTCCTGCAAGCAAATTAAAAATCTAGTGTTATCATACCTAAATCATCTGATTTAAAAACCTCTTTGCACAAGCTTAGAAAGAGAAGGCAGTAATTTATAATGGAAAAAATAGCCATTTTCGGTAGTGCGTTTAATCCACCGAGCTTAGGGCACAAAAGTGTGATTGATTCGTTGGCTCACTTTGACAAAATTCTACTGGTTCCAAGTATTGCCCATGCTTGGGGAAAAGAGATGCTAGACTTTGATACGAGATGTCAGTTAGTTAACGCATTTATTAGCGATCTTTCACTGGATCAAGTGGAGCTTTCTTTGATCGAAAAGAGCCTATTTACTCCAGGTGAAAGCGTAACGACTTATGCAGTGCTCAGTGAGCTTCAAAAGTTACATCGTGACGCTGAACTGACGTTTGTTATTGGCCCAGATAACTTCTTTAAGTTCTCATCTTTCTATAAATCAGATGAGATTACCGAGCAGTGGTCTGTAATGGCTTGCCCTGAAAAAGTCAAAATTCGTAGCACAGACATACGTAATGCGTTGATAAGTGGAAGCGATGTGGCAAAACTGAGTACAAAGTCAGTTACAAAGATGTTGCAAGATAGTGGACTGTATCAGATAATGTAAGTTCACTAATCAAGAGGTCAGAGGACTATGCTAAAGCGCGCGATACCAGCGACGATGATCATTGCAGCATGCAGTTTACCTGCTCATGCTGAGTGTGACTTTTTTAGTTTAGATTCGATCATGCTGACCTCTGATGATGAAAATAGCTGTCTAGATTTCTCTACAAGCCTTGAATCTTTCGGTCAGCGCATGATGGAAATCAGTGGGCTGAGTGATGATGAACCAGAAAGCACACCGGATTATTGGTCTGACTGGGTTCTTCAAAGTAAAGACACGCCATTGCTGACACAAAGCATTGAATCAAACTATGTTGGTTTGGGTATGTGGTTTCCAGAAGATCTTGAAGATGAACAGTATGATATGTCGACTGAAGAGTGGTTGATGAATCATGGTCTTCAACTCAGCATCGGTTTTGGTGAGAAAGTGGAAGGGCAACCGCGCATGCGCTTTGATTATCGTTGGCATGACTCGCGAGACGCTGACTTAATGATGCAGGTTGAATTGCCTTTCTAGACTGTTAGATAGTTAATCTACGTTAAAATTTTAAGAATTAAAAAAGCCGCAAAACTGAGTTTTGCGGCTTTTTAGCAACTGGTGTTTTTAGCTTGGTTCAAAAACTTGGGTGATAGAGTGACTTGAAGTTCGGCATCACTAGTCTAGTGAGTGAAGAACGGGTGCTGGCTCTCCTTGCCTAGAGGTCTTCACCGAACACTAGCATGCACAGCTGTTCGAACTCTTCTTCTTTACCTGAGAACAAATCATCAATCACAAGTGCGCGTTTCTGACCAGATTGCATGCGCTTCTTCGCCTCGCGCATTACCATCACTAAGGTGTGTTCTTGCGGTAGGTTTGAGTCATCAATGTTCCATTGATTGAATCGCTGAGACAAAGCACTTTCACAAAGCAGTGGTTTAAACGCTAATACTTCTTGCTTCAATACAGAAAGCATATCTTTAAATGCTTGTTCGGTATTGTTGGCATTTGAAGTACGAGCTTTGGTTAGCTCTAATTTTTCCAGTAACGCAGAAGAGAGGTTTGTTTGCGTGATGTAGCCCGCTTGTCTAGGGAATGAATCCGTCAAACGCACAGAAAAGTCGACGCGGTTAACCTGAGTGTTTGGAAAGTAGGTCAATGATGTTAGGCAGTCATATGGAATCCAGACGCTTTGTCCTGGTTCAACGGCATACTCTTGTTTACCTAGCTTTATCAAAACCAAGCCACTTTGAACCGATACAAGGCTATGCTTAAGTACTTTCTTGCGTGGTGTGATCACCAAGTGTAAAAAGTAAGCCGATGTATATTCAATAGCGAAGTTCATAGATAGTACCTTAATTTTGGGGCGTCAAGATTACCGTTAATCTTAAAGAATGCCAACAATAACAGGGGATTTTCGATGTTTCTGGTCTGACCTTGTCAAAAGTATGGGCTCTGTAGCTGCGAGAAGTCAAAACAACGCGTAGAATGAGCCAGCTTTTTATTATATGAATGAAAAAATGACCTCTCCAACCGATCCATATGTTGATATTCGTCCTTACGGCGATGATGAAATTCCAGCGGCACTAAACCGTCTTATTAATGATGAAGAATTTATCAGTGCAATCTTGCACTACCGTTTTTCAAACCATGCGTCTTGGTTCAAAGCATTAATGAGTCCGATTTTGCGCGTGTACTTAAAAATGAAATGGAGCAAGCTGACCAGCGTTGAATCCATTCAGATTGAAGTGAAAAAGTACTTACGTGACACGCTAGCGAAAACCACTAAAGGTGTAACGTACACTGGTGTCGAGTCACTGGATGCGAATCAAGCTTATCTATTTGTATCAAACCATCGTGACATTGCTATGGATCCTGCGTTGGTAAACTACGCTCTGCATCAAAATAATCATCAGACTTGTCGTATCGCTATTGGTGATAACCTGCTGAAGAAGCCATGTGCGACGGAATTGATGCGTTTAAACAAGAGCTTCATCGTAAAGCGTTCTTTGAAAGGACCGCGTGAGATGATGAAAGCACTAGGGCAGCTGTCTTCTTATATTAAGCATTCTCTAGAAACGGGTAACTCAATCTGGATCGCTCAAAAGGAAGGTCGCGCTAAAGACGGTAACGATTTTACCGAGCCAGCAATCTTGAAAATGTTTCACGTTGAAGGACGTAAACAAAAAATTGCTTTCCCTGAATACGTGAAGTCATTGAAGATCGTTCCTGTGGCTATTTCTTACGAGAATGACCCATGTGATATGGCTAAAGCGATAGAGCTTTTTGAAAAAGACGTAAACGGCAGTTACGAAAAGGGTGAATTTGAAGATATCGAAAGTATCATTCAAGGTATCATCGGCAATAAAGGTCGTGTTCATGTCGGTTTCGGTCAGGTTATCGACCAAGATTTTGATACGCCAGAAGCGCTTGCAGAAGAGATTGATCGTCAGATCCACGATAACTACAAGCTGTTCCCAGTTAACTTGCTAGCAGCGGAAAGAGAAGACGAGTCGATTACAGCTGCGGTTAAGCAAGAGTTTGAAGAGAAGTTATCGACTTTGCCACAAGGCGCTCGTCAATACTTGATCGATAGCTATGCGAACCCAGTGAAGAATATCGGCTAATGAGTGTTAGCAAACAAGTTCATTGATGGAACTGAAAAAGGAGCCTTAGGCTCCTTTTTTGTTGCTGGTCATCTGCTTTTAAGACCTAAAGTTTAGGTTGAACTATCGAGCGACGGCGCCACCGAGTTCTAGGTTTGTTGGCCAAGTCGTAACGTTGTTGCCACCTAGGTATATATTGCCTTTTACTGTCATGGTCTCGGGAAACGTTGTGACCCCAGAACCACCTATATATAAGTCGCCATCGATGACTATCCCGTTTGGTAGCTCTGTCAAAGGCGTACGAATCACGCTCAGATCTCCTTTCACTCTAAAGCCATTGGGTAGCCTCTGAAGTGGAGTGTCTGTGAGGTTAATAAATCCGCCCACTCTTACTCCTCGTGGCCAACTGGTAATCTGACTGCCAATTAAGTCGGCGTAGCCTTTTATCTTAACTCCAGTCGCAACTCGAGAGAGCTGGCTGTTAGACGCTTTGAGGCTACCGTTAACTTCTAAGCCTTTAGGCAGGCGAGTGATCGCGGTGTTCTCTATATTTAGATTGCCATCAACGATTAACCCAGTGGGTAGTGAGGTGTAAGGCTTATTTCGTAAATATAAGTTTCCGTAATTATCCAGATGGTTCAATATTTGATACTGATCGAGTGGTTCTGCAGTCACATTTGTTATGGTTAAAGAACCAATAATAAGTGCAATTATTCGGAGCATAATGGGCTTCTTATTACGATAGACGTTAACACTATAATGAAAAAATTATCCTCGCATAGTGTTTTACTCATTTGTTGGTAGGTAAAAAGGATTAAGAGACAATGAAAGGTAGATCTTTGATTCGAATAAAGCGTAAAATTTTGAAAATTTTTGTGATTTTATCCGCGGTGTTGTGTTCAATATCAGCAAGTGCTAATAAAATAATATCAACGCCAGCCAAGGCGGCAGTCGTCGTCACTCAGAGTGGTTCACAGCAACGAGTTTGTTATTACAATGATAAGGCATATAGTGTTGGTGCTGTCGTTGAGGTATCAGGTGTTGTAATTAAATGTGCGGCTGAAAATGACTTTGAGACTAATGGTGCTCTAGGTTGGGTTGAAATAATAAAAAAAGACGAGCAGTAAACTCGTCTTTTAATTATATGTGTACAGGTGCTTATATTAACGTGCTAGAGAGCGAGTCTTAAGTTCGAATATAATCTTCTCGGCGCTGACTTCAAATTTAAAGCGTGCGTGCAATTCTGTACTTTCTTCTGTCATCTCTGATGCTTCAAATTCAACATTGCTAGACACTTGCTTTGCTAACTCAACATACTTAGCGAATTCAGCTTCAATAAGGGTTTTAGAGTTACCGTAAACCGTTACTTCAGCAACATCGTCGCCTTCTTTGATGATGAAGCCAATTTCGCCTGCGCAACCGCAAGCCTCACATACATCATTGTTACCAATATCTTGGCTCATAAATAATCCTCTTACAAAGTCTGAGGTTATTCTAACGAGCAATTTGAACTGTATCTACAAAAATTAAAACCTTTGAACTAATTTGTACTGGTATGCTATGTTGTTTGTTAAGGTGCTTAATGAATATCTACATTCGCGCCGATAAATATGTATGTGATTTACCTCACGTTTTGTTGAAAAGGAATGTTATTAATTTGTCAGAATATCATTCACTTAGTTGCGCCAGGAATGATTTTATAAGACTATCTATCGCTTGATAGGTATTTATACAATGAATTTTTCGTTGGGTATTTCATATTCTAAGTAGTTATTTAAACTTATCGACTTAGGATTGTAAGGTGATTTTCGAAGAATAATTAGACAAAGTGTCCAAAGAGACATCACTGTAAAATTGTTCGTACATAGTATTTGTGTGAATTTAGTTATAAATACTTGCGAAAAAATACCTTGCTCACATAATGCTGATAACGATTTTCATTCTGACTTCATTTGATTGAGTTAGATGGATTTACAAAGAGAAGAGCCTGAATATGCCAAAGCGTAGTAAAGAAGATACAGAAATCACGATCCAGAAGATCATGGATGCCGTTGTAGACCAGCTATTGAGATTAGGTTACGACAAGATGTCATACACGACGTTGAGTCAACAAACAGGCGTTTCTCGTACAGGTATTAGTCATCACTTTCCAAAGAAAACGGATTTTACTGCTGCTTTAGACGGTCGTATTTTCAAGATGTTCATGGAACACATTGACTTCGAAAATGGCCTTGACGCATTTTCAGCTAGCTGGGTTGCAGCACTTGAAGACGCTGAGTTCCTAGCAATCTTACGTTTACTTTTCCATCATATCGTTACTGCTGAGAGTGCTCATGAGTTCGCTGCAAACGGTATTGATCGTCTATACAAGCTGACTGAAACTCAGTTTGGCGATACAAGCGGTAAAGAACTAGAGTGGTTGATTGGTAAATCATTGATTCGAATGAGCCAATAATCAATACACAATGAAAGAAGCTCCTGAGGGGGCTTTTTTTGTGCCTGCAATTTCTCTTTCTCTTTCTCTTTCTCTTTCTCTTTCTCTCTCGAACTCATATCGCTTCTGCTATCTTGCTTTGTGCCAAATGAAGTTATTTCTTTTCTTTTTAAATGCTTACGTTTGCCTCTTATATTCAACCTTAGTTGCTAAAAACTAAGCAACACTAACTGATATTGTTGATTTCTAGAGCCTCAAACGCTCGGAGTGGGACGTTTTGGAGTTCATTGCTATGGTTGCTAATAAAATGGAGTTTAAGACGGGAGAGAGGCTATGAGCCAATAAAAAGCCTCGAGAAAATCGAGGCTTAGAGTGACTTAACTGTTATTAGGAACGAATACTCAAAATGAGTGGGTTCTAAATCGAGTCTATTGTGCGGGGTGAACCTGAGGGAAGCTCATGGTTGGATGTTTTTCGACGATACTTTTGTAGCCGTATACATCCTCAATCATAGAAGGTTGAAGTGCCTCCCAAGGGCTGCCATCGCAAACTAAGTGACCATCTTTTAGGACTACGAGTCGGTCGGAATACTGAGCGGCCAGGTTTAAGTCATGTAGCACTACGATTACGGCCGCATTTTGGTTGTCGGCTAAATCTCTCGCGATCTTTAAGGTGTTGTGCTGGTGGGCAAGATCCAGTGCAGATGTTGGTTCATCAAGCATCAAGATACATTGATCGCCAGAATAATGAAGCTGAGTTAGCACTCGAGCCAAGTGAACTCGCTGTTTTTCACCGCCAGATAGCGAAGGGTAGAGCCTTTCACTTAGGTGTGTTACATCAGCAACATCCATTTTTTGGCCAGCTATGTTGGTGAGCTTCTTGTTGGACTCTTGTAAGGGGAGCCCACCAAGCTCAACAACTTCGTGTGCCAAAAATGGGAAGGTCAAGGTACTGTGCTGAGGAAGCATAGCCAAATGTTTTGCCAACTTATGCGAAGGCCACTTATCTTTGGTGTGTCCAAAATATTGGATATCACCCTTGCTCGAAATCTCTTGGCATAACGCTTTAAGTAGAGTGCTTTTCCCTGCGCCATTTGGCCCAAGCAGTGTGGTTACCTTTCCTGCTTCAATCTCAATAGAAACACCATCTAATATCACTTTACTACCGAACTTCACTTCGATGTCGGTCGCTTTTAACGCTGAAGGAAACATTAAAGGATTCTCCCTTTCTGTTGAAATAGAAGGTACAAGAAGAATGGAGCACCGATGATTGCAGTAACAATGCCTACTGGCAGTTCTGCTGGTGCAAGTACCACGCGTGAGAACATGTCTGCAGCTGTTAGTAGTAATGCGCCTAGTGCCGCTGATAGGGGCAAGAGAATACGGTGATCCGGGCCAGCCAACATGCGGCCCAAATGGGGGATAACAAGACCGATGAAGCCAATCATGCCAGATAGGCTAACCGTGACACCAACGCCTGCAGCAGTCAGTAGAATCAACCTTCGCTTTAGCTTTTGTACTGGGATACCAAGATGCTGTGCTTCTGATTCGCCAAGTAACAGGGCATTCAGTGACATTGCTTGACGGTAGAAGACAATAAATAGTACGCCCAGAGTGACAGCCGCAAGCAAAATACCTGACCACTTCGCGCCCGCTAATGAACCCATTGACCATAATGAAAGATCACGCAGCATTTGATCATCAGCAATGAAGTTCAAGAAGCCAATACCTGCGCCTGAGAGTGCGCTGATCGCTACACCTGCTAACAACATGATGGTGACTGAAGTACCGAATTTTCCCGTACCTAGCTTATAAACCAGCAGCGTGGTTAAGGCTCCACCTAAAAAGGCAAATATAGGCACTGCTGCAAAGTTCATGAAAGCGGGGTATTGCAGTGAAAGCTCAGAGAAAAGCACGATGGCTAATGCTGCACCTAATGAGGCTCCGGCAGAAACGCCGATGATTCCTGGCTCGGCAAGTGGATTTCGAAACAAGCCCTGCATGACCGCGCCACACAAAGCGAGAATTGCGCCGATTAGTATGCACAATATCGTCCTAGGTAAGCGAATTTCTTGAATCACCAAATTGATGTGAGGTGCTAAGTCATTATTTGGTTGGAGCAGGCTGGCTGCGCTGTCAGCCAAGCTAATGTTCATTGGCCCAACAGTGATCGAGTACAGCGCGACGAAGAGTAAGGTAGCTCCTAGGCCTAACATCGATGTTTTCAGTGGGACGGATCGTAGCAACATAAAGAGCCTCAATGTCTATCACCCGCTTCAATACTTATCACCGACTTCGCAAAAAGCGAGACGGTGATGAGTATTAAGCAAGCAACAGTAAAAATAGGGTAGTTGAGTTATAGCGGGTAGATAAGTTATAGCGGATAGATAAGTGCGTTTAATCGCTTCGCTTCAGAAAGGCTTTCAAGACCAAGCCCTCCAACCAAAGCACTGCCATTAACGGTAATGATTTGCTTGTTCATACCTGCAGGAGTTGCCGCTAACATAGGCAACGATTTCAGGATGGCATCAGCACCGCCCATTTTTTGGTAGCTACGGCCACTGACTAGAATCACATCGGGTTGCATTTCTACCAGTGACTCCATCGACAGTGGCTTGTAAGACGTTAGGCTTTGAGCAGCAGGGTTCACACCGCCAGCCAATTGAATGATCGCATTTGGTGAAGTCTCACCACCGGCAACGTTCGCAGGGCGACTTTCATGCAGCAATAAGAAAAGCACCTTCTTCGCTTCGTTGCTTGGTACTTGGTTTGCTTTCAGTGCAGCAATCTTCTGATTTACTTCAGCTTTAACTTGCTGTGAATGTGCTTCGGTATGGGTAATCTTCGCGATTTGGTCGATACGTTTTAATAGCCCTTCAACATTCGCTTCGGTATTGACGATCTCTACATCGACACCCGCTGATTTCAATTGAGACATAGCGTTGTCTGGTCCCATTTCATCTGAGCCAATTAACGTGGTCGGTTCTAGGGCAAGTAAGCCTTCCGCAGACAGGTTTCGGTGATAACCAATCTTTGGCAGGTTTTCTGCTTGAGGAAAGTGGCTGGTTACATCAATCGCGACCAACTGCTCTTCAGCACCTAATGCCAAAACCAATTCAGTAACAGCACTACCGGCACTGATGATTCGAGGTTGTTCAGCATCGTTGGCCATTGCGGGTGCACTAAGTGCCAAGCTCATAGCGGCAACTGAAAGGAGATGTGTCTTGGTCTTTAATTTATTGAGCACGTTTAAGTTGTTCATAATAAGTTCTTTGTATTTTCTTTTTGTATCGCGAAGATACTCAGTGAGCAGTCCGTTCGCATTGTGAGTTTGAATCGATAGAGAGGCTTAGTTCTGTCTATTTGGTCTTAGCTATCAGGAGCCAAATTTCATAAACGCTAGGCTTCATAAAAATTGAGTGTTGTTCTAACCATCGTCCGTGAGCAGTTGAGTCGCTGGTATTCCGTTCTCTTGAAGGAATGACAGCAACTTCACTAGGTTCTCCACGTTGGCGGCTTTATCTGCGCCAATGATGATCGGTTTTTTATCCGTTGAGCCTGTCTCTTCTAACAAGGCAATCTTGAAGTTTTCCCAGTCGATGTACTCTTGGCCGTTAATCGCCCAGTAGGGTTCATGGTCAAGGATGTTGACGCTAATCGAGTCTTTGTGGACTTCAGAAACGTTTTTAACGTCAGAACTAGGCAGCTCAACTTCCAGTGACTCCAGCTTTACTGATGCTGTAAGTAATAGAAAAACCATCACGATAAAAATGATGTCGAGCAGCGGTGTTAAGTCCGGCGCTAGGCTCTGTGTGTGAGATGAGTGGGGCGTCTTAATCATGCTTGGCTCACATCACCGATAGAGGTTTTGTTGACAGGCTTACCTTGAGTATCATCAGATTGATTCGTTTGAATCGACATACCTTCTAGCCACACATTCACATAGTTCAGAGTATGTTCTAACTGAGCCAGTACTCGGTCGGCCCACAGCCCAAGTAGTTGAGCGCCTGAGATCGCAGGAAGCGCAATCATCAAACCTGCAGCTGTAGTTCTCATTGCTAAGCCTAATCCGTCGGCTAGATCGTTCGGCGTAATGCTTCCGGTTGTAGCTGCAACCCCTTTAAACATCTCGATAAGTCCAAGTACCGTACCAAGCAGGCCAATGAGCGGGCTGATCACGCCGATTAAACCAAGTAGTCTTAAACCTGCATGAAGCTGGTGGCGTTTTTCTTGTAGCCAGATCCCTGCTGCATCTTCACGCAGTCCTTTCGAAAAAGAGTGGTGAGCAAGCAACATCGACACGCCCTTGTACAGTAGCGGTCGTTTTCCTGAGATAGATTGTGCTAATGCTTCGATCTCTTTGCTGTTGGTTGGTGAGATCTGGTTGAGCTCTCGACGAATCGCACGTTTGCCAACACCAATGCTTAACATCACTTGGAAGATACGTTCAGCGATGATCATTGCTGTTAATGCAGAACAGATGAGAAGAGGCCAAGTCATTAAGCCAAGTTGATCTTGTAAGTAACTGATTTGTTGCATGATTAATCCAACCTAAAACGAACAGGTATTTGTACACGGTGAGCAATCGCTCGACCATTGACAGTGTGAGGTGAGAATTTCCATTGTTTAATGGCTTCTAAAGCGGCGTTATCGAGCATTAGTGCGCCTGATGAATTTACTAATGCTTGTTTAATTTGTTTGCCTTCAGCGTCTAGCCAGATCTCATAAGTCGCGACACCTTCAACGCCACGACGTCTTGCTTGGCGAGGGTAATTCGGTGGGGTAGGGCGCGCAGAGAACGAAGGTTTAGTGACCAAAACTGGCTCTTGGTTTGACACGCCTTGGTTTACTTCCTGAGGTTGGTTCGCAGACTCGTCCATATTCTTATCGATTTTCTTGTTGGCCAGTTTCTCTGGTTGAGTGGCTGGTTTGGACTTTGGTTCTGGTTTTAGGTCTGGACGCTCTTTCTCAACCACCTTTCTCTCAGTCACTGGTTTCTTTTGAACCGGCTTTTTCTCGACAACCTTCTTCTCAATAACTTTTTTCTCAACTTTCTTTGGTTGAGGTTTATTGGTGATCGCTTTTTTCTTTGGGGTTGGCTTAGCTTGCTTTGGCTCAACCGTTTTTGGTTCGGCTTGTGAGACGGTTTCTTTTATTGGCTCAGGTTCAACTAGCTCTGTGATTGTTTTTTGCTGAGCTTGTGAAGGAACGCTCTTAGGAGTGAAGTTGATCGATACCGTGTTCGATTGGCTACCTGCAGGCATCGCAAATACTTTGGATTCTTGAGCGACAAACAACAACGCTGCATGAATCACTAACGATGCACCGCCTGCAATAACATATCTAGGAACGTTCACAATCAATCCTTTACCAAATCAAAATTCTGTATCGGATTATTGCTTAGAATCTAAATAAGATCAATTATCAATTGCATTATCATTTGCGTGTATTTATGATTCTCTCAGTTTTTAGCGAATAGTCTTCCAGGCTTTGCTATGTAAGTGTTTAGAGAGATTATATGAGTCTTGATATTTATAAATTTGACGAATCAATCTTGGGTGTTTCTAGCCCTGATCCGCTTCGTTTTGCGTTTGCGAAAAAGCATTCTGCCCACGCCGGAGGAAGTTCAATTCCGGTCGACCCCAGTAAGAAGTTAGAGCTCTTTGATGAATTGATGCTAAGCGAAGGGAAAAAACAGGATAAGCGTTGCTTGTATATCCACATTCCTTTCTGTCGGGTGCGCTGTACGTTCTGTAATTTCTTCCAAAATGCCGCAAGCCGTAAATTAGTAGATGAGTATTTCGATGCACTGATGGTCGAGTTGAAGCAAAAAGCCAAAACGCCTTGGGCTCAGTCTGGACTATTTCACGCCGTTTATATTGGTGGCGGAACGCCCACCGATTTGTCTCCTCAACAAGTTGAGCAGCTGGGTAAAGCGATTCGTCAATATTTCCCACTAGCAAACGATGTTGAGATGACATTGGAAGGACGCATCAATCGATTTGGCGACGAGATGTTTGATCGTGCGCTTGAAGGTGGCTTCAATCGTTTCTCATTCGGTATTCAAAGTTTCAATACTCAAGTTCGACGTAGTGCTAAGCGCCTAGATGACCGAGAGGTTGTGCTAGAACGCATCAGTTCACTGAGTCGTACCGAGCAAGCGCCAATCGTTCTTGATCTGTTATACGGATTACCACACCAATCTATGGAAGTGTTCCAACAAGATTTAGAAGACTACATGTCTACTGGTGCACACGGTATCGACCTCTACCAACTGATTGTTGCGGGCAATGCACCTATGCTTAATCTCGTTGAGAAAGGAAAAATCCCACCACCGGCCAATACGTCAGATAAGGCGAGCATGTACCTGGCGGGTGTTGAATTCATGGCTAAGCACAAGGTTAAACAGCTGAGCGTGAATCACTGGACTCGCGATAACCGCGAACGCAGCATTTACAACAGCTTAGCGAAAACTTATGCCGAGGTGCTTCCAATTGGTTGTGGTGCTGGTGGCAACATTGGCGGCCACGGTGTGATGCAACATCGAACTTTAGACAGCTACATGGAGTCTATAAAACAAGGTCAGTTGCCGATTGCCATGATGACGAAGCAAAGCTCATTAGAGCCAATCTTCTCGACATTAAAGGCAGGCTTTGATTCTGGTGTTGTTAGAAGAAGTACGTTAGCGAGCTTTATGGGACATGACACGTTCGACTACCTAAAGCCTTTGTTCGCGCATTGGGAAAAGAACGGTTTAGTTGAGCTTTCGGAAGATTACCTGAGCCTGACTATAGCTGGCAGCTTTTGGGCGGTAAGCCTAGCACAGAGTGTAATTCAGGTGCTTAACGCTGAATATCAAGCAATGCACCCAGCGCCAAAAGCGCCAGGTTCGGGCGTTCACCCCCATGCAAGCTTGAAGCACGCTTAATATCGAATTTTTAGTTTATACGGAACATATTCAATGACAGATACAACATTAGAAATGACAGAAACTCTAGAACAACGCGTAGCTCGCATTCTAGAAGAAGAGCCAAAACTACTGCCGACAGCAATTGCTGAGAAGCTAGGTGTTTCAGAGGTTGAAGTGGTTGCTGCTTTTCCAAACGACATGACGGTAATGCTAGATGGCAGCCGTGCTCAAGAAATTCTAGAAGGTTTAGTTGGTTGGGGCCCTGTGACCACTATCGTGCATTCATTTGGTTCTATCTTTGAAGTAAAAGCACCATTCCCGAAAGGTAAAGTAGCGCGTGGTTACTACAACCTGATGGGCAAAGAGGGCGAGCTTCATGGCCACCTAAAACTTGATAACGTTAAACATATCGGTTTGGTGAGCAAAGCGTTCATGGGGCGTGAAAGTCATTACTTCGGCTTTTTCAGTGAAACGGGCGAGAACATTTTTAAGATTTACCTAGGCCGCAACGAAAAGCGTGAGCTTATTGCCGACCAAGTAGAACGCTTCAAAGCGCTAAAAGAACAAGCTTAAGTACAGTCAATAGCAAATAATCAGCAGCAATCTTACATAGGGTTGCCAACTAGCTTAAGCAAGACATCAATGCTCGAGGATCGTTTAGTTCGCTAATGATCGTTCAACCTCGGGCAAAAATAATAAATCAGAGAAAGTGAAGAAAGGAATTACCCATGGAACAGCAAGTAAAACAAGAACGTCTACAAGGTCGCCTAGGTCCAGAAATTAAAGAGTTTCGCCAAGAGCGCCGTACCCTTCAACTTGCAACGGTTGACGAAGAAGGTCGCCCGAACGTAAGTTACGCACCTTTCGTTCAGAACCAAGAAGGTTACTTTGTTCTAATTTCTGATATTGCTCGTCATGCCCGTAACTTGAAAGCGAACCCTCAAGTCTCTTTGATGATGATTGAAGATGAAGAGAGTTCGAAGCAGCTTTACGCACGTAAGCGTTTAACGTTTGATGCTCAAGCAAGTGTTGTAGCGCGTGAAACAGAACTTTGGACTCAAGTGATTGGCCAGATGCAAGAGCGTTTTGGCGAGATCATCGATGGTTTGAGCCAGCTTCAAGATTTCTCACTATTCAACCTTAAAGCAGAGAACGGACTGTTCGTGAAAGGTTTTGGTCAAGCATATCAAGTGTCAGGCGACGATTTGGTGGATTTCGTTCACCTACAAGAAGGCCACAAAAAAGTGTCTAACGAATAATTTCGTTTAATCGATTTCTTTAGGAGCCCTCCAATGTGAGGGCTTTTTGCTATCTCATTATCAAGCAGGGAAACTGCGGGTCTTTGAGCTAATAAACTCAGACTCAATCAAAGAGTTTGGTATATTGGCGTCTGATTAATATTTATGTGTAAGGATCGATACGTGAAACCAGTAAGTCGAGATTGGGACGAGTTCTGCTACCCGTTTATTTATGAAGACAGTCCTGTCTGTGATTTTGAGATTCTGTCGGACGAGCTTTGCTGCCGAGTTGGATTGGTTCTTTCATTGGAATTGGAACCACAAGTTCGCGAGATCCTGCAACGCCTACAACCGAACATCTATCATTTAAATGGTTCAGTACGTGGGAAATTAGCGATCACTGAATCCGAACTGGTCGAGCTCAAGCAAGATTATCATCACATTCGCGATCAGCTAGAAGGTGGTTTCAAAGGGTTTGTTTTACCTGGTGGGAACCGAGTGTCGAGCGAACTTCACTTGTGTCGTTGTCAGGCTAAAAAGGTCGTGCGAGCACTGGTCAGTATTGAACATCATGAAAGCAAAAAGTCGCCAGACCCGATTCTTTTTAAATACGCTAACTTAGTTGCGAATACACTCTATGCCTTGGCGTCTTATACCAATCACGTCAAAAAGGTTGAGGAAGTGGAGTTCGTGAGTAAGAGCTATTCCATGCCAAAGAGCCCAATGCCGAAAAAGTCTTAACCGAGCGTTAGATGATTTGGCATGTAGGAAGCTAAACCAAAGTGACAGGTGGTTTAGCTTTTAAGACAGGGTTTAAGCAGCCGTGGAGGCGTCGTTTAAGACTTTTGCGCCGCGTAGCATGGCTTCGATTAACTCACCCGCATTGAACTTCTCAAGCGCTTCATGTGCCCCCACCTGATTGGCACGGTCAACACAGATCTCACTGGATAGTGATGTGTGCAAAATACAGTAAGCGTGACTTAGAGCACTGTCGTTCTGCACTTCAAATGCAAGCTCATAACCATCTAATCCCGGCATCTCGATATCACTCACGAGGAGATCAATGGCATTGCCAGCACTGGCTTGGCGTCGCATTAGGTCAATGGCATCTAAGCCGTTGTTACAAATGCTGTAAGGGATGTTGATGCTGTCTAAGGCATCAGATAACTGTTTACGCGCAATCAAAGAGTCATCCACCAGTAAGATGTTCAACGCTTTGAGGCGCTCTCTCTCTACATCGGTCAGCATCGGGATATGCGCATTCTCATAATCTGGGTAGATCTTAGAAAGCAGCAGTTCCACGTCGAGCATTTGTACAATACGGTCTTCAAAGCGTGTAATTCCCGTTACAAAGACATTGCGACCCACACTGGTGGGTGGAGATTCAATACTCTTCCAGTCACATTCAATAATTTTATCAATCGAACGAACCAAGAACGCCACAACTGTTCTTAAACAGTCGGTGACGATAAGTACACAATCTTGGTATTCAGCGGGTGTTATCGGGCGGAAGCCAATCGCAGCGGACATATCAATGACTGGAACCGTAAGGTCGCGGATAGTCACCGTACCAATCACGTGATGATGGGAGTAGGGGATCTGAGTCATCGGTTGAAAAGGGACGATTTCTCTGACCTTAAGTGTGCCAATCGCAAAACTTTGAGTAAGGGATAACTTGAACATCAACATTCCCTGTGACTGACTCGCTTTACTGATCGGTTTGGCCATAAGTGGCTCCTACTTAATACGCGCTTAATTTATAAGGATTAATTTAAAGGGAAATGGAAGCCGCAGCAAGTCGCGATGCGGTTTTTAATGGCCTTTAAGGCAGTTGTTTTCGGTTATAGAGTGAAGAATAGCTGTTCTTGGGTTAAAATCACGCTAAACGCTGGCTGTCGATGAATTTATTTCGATAAGTCGCTAGCGGCAAACAGATTTACAACAGTCAGTTCATTAGCGATGTTCTAAGCAACCGTCGTAAGTAAACTGGCAGCAACAAACTGAGAATTATCATGGCAAGAACAGCAGCAGCGCTTCATATTTTGGTGAAGCATAAAGAACTAGCAGAAGACATCATGACGCAGCTTAAAAAGGGCGCTAAATTTCAAACGCTAGCAAAGAAACATTCAACCTGTCCATCTGGTAAAAAGGGCGGCGACCTGGGCGAGTTCAAAAAAGGTCAAATGGTGCCTCAGTTTGATAAGGTGTGTTTCTCTGGCGAGACGCTTGTACCACATCTTGTAAAAACAAAATTTGGTTGGCATGTGGTTAAAGTTCTTTACAGAACTTAGCAATAAATATGTGATAGATTGAATAAAAGGAGCGTATATACGCTCCTTTTTTGTGACTTTTTTGCGCATTTAAAAGCACAATGGCTGAGTGTTCATCCCAGACGTTATGCGATAATTGGTGCTACGCCCTCAACTATCCACCGTGAGTAATTGGCAGGAGGAGGAGGGTTTTTAATGAGTAACTCATATAATAAATGCCATTCTTGAGGAAATTTATGCAGCTTTGCCTTTTAGCCTTTGTATTTATCTAGAAAGCTGTAAACGAGTTTGGTAGGAGAACAACATGGAGAGTTCAGCTATGTTAAGCAACCCAGCGACGGATGTCATATTGCATGCCTTTGACTGGTGCTACGCTGACGTAATGAAGAACGCCCCACTGATCCAAGAGTTGGGTTATAAATCTGTTTTAGTATCACCGGCGATGAAATCGCTGCGCGGCCCTAAAGGCTACGACCGAGATTCTGGTACTCAATGGTGGCAACGCTATCAGCCACAAGACTATCGTGTGATTGATAATCAATTGGGTGACACGCAAGACTTCACTGCGATGGTGAACACGTTAAAGCAACACGGGCTTCGTACCTATGTAGATGTAGTGTTTAATCACATGGCCAATGAATCGGGCATCCGTGGTGATTTAACGTATCCCAACCAGCAAGACATGGCGTCTTATCAAAAAGAGGCTGACTATTACGAATCCATCCGCTTGTTTGGTGATCTTTCTAAACCATTATTTGATGAAAACGACTTCGTGGAAGCGTTTGGTATCAAGAACTGGAAAGACACATGGGAAGTTCAGAACGGGCGTATTACTGGTGGAGCTAGTGATCCGGGCTTACCAACACTGTTAGACAACGATAATGTGGTTGCACAGCAGCGAGCGTACCTAAAAGCTCTAAAAGCGATTGGTGTGAAAGGTTTTCGTATCGATGCAGCGAAACACATGACACTGTCACACTTGCGTAAGGTGTGGACTGACGATATCTGCGAAGAAATGCACATCTTTGGCGAGATCATTACTGATGGCGGTGCGACGGAAGAAGAGTATGAGCTGTTCCTTGAACCATACCTCAAACACACTCGCTTAGGCGCTTATGATTTCCCGCTGTTCAATACTATCTTCAAAGCGTTTGCGGCGCAGGGTAGTTTTAAATCACTGATCAACCCCTACTGTTTCGGTCAAGCACTATCGAACATGCGAGCCATCACGTTTGCGGTAACCCATGATATTCCGAACAACGAGGTGTTTCTGGAGCATGTGATGGATGAAGTCGATGAGCGATTGGCTCATGCTTTCATTCTTGGTCGAGATGGCGGTGTGCCGCTTGTTTACAGTGAGCTGAGCACCAGTGGTATTCTGGATCAGAACGGCCAGCCTCGCTGGCTTAATGACTGGCAAGCGCCTTACATGAAAAACATGATTCAATTCCATAACCATGTTCATGGCGAAGCGATGCGTGTGGTTGAAGCGAATGATGATTTACTGGTGTTTGTCCGTGGTGATAAAGGCATTGTGGTGATCAACAAGTCGAAACGAAGCAAAACAGCCTCATTAAATTGGACTGGCGCAGTGACCGATTTGTTGTCTGGAGAGGTGTTCGACTGTGTTGGTAAGGACTTAACCATTAAGGTTGAGCCTAACCAGTGCATGATGCTGACGACCACGAGTTACGTCTAATCGGTTAGAAAGAAAAGATTGAAAAGAAAGCCCCGTTACTGACAATCAGTAAGCGGGGCTTTTAATGTGAAACTATTTATTCTTTACTAAACAGAGTGTTAGTTAAACGGTAAGGCGGTTAAACCGTAAACTTGTTCAGTAGCTCGTCTTGTTGGCGAACATTGTCCGTTTGTACCTGCATTGCTGTGTTCGCTTCTTGAGCCGCGTTTGATACTTGTGTTGAAAGGTCTTTGATCTTAACAGTGTTGTTGTTGATCTCTTCCGCTACCAAGCTCTGCTCTTCTGCTGCTGAAGCAATCTGAATGTTCATATCAGAGATGCGCTGAATCGCGTCACGGATACGGTCAAGTGAAGAGTTTGCTTGCTGAGCACGTTCAACAGCGTCAGTAGCAGTGTCTTTACTTTGGTTCATCGCGTTCGATACTGAGCTTGCCCCCGCTTGGAGCTGCTCAATCATGTTGCGGATTTCAGTGGTTGACTCTTGAGTACGTTGCGCCAGAGTTCGAACTTCGTCGGCAACGACTGCGAAACCACGACCAGATTCACCAGCACGCGCCGCTTCAATCGCTGCGTTCAATGCGAGTAGGTTAGTCTGGTCTGCAATATCGTTGATTACTTTAAGAATCGTTTCGATGTTTGCGGTTGCTGATTCAAGTACTTGTACTTCAGCAACGGCTTGGTCGATGCGCTCAGATAGGTTATCAATCGCTTGAGTAGTATCACTAACTACAGAAGTGCCGTCTAGTGTTGCTTCGTCTGCTTCACGAGCAGCAGCTGCCGCACCTTGAGCGTTGTTTGCGACTTCTGTTGCGGTAACCGCCATCTCGTTCATTGCTGTTGCTAACTGTTCAAGCTCTTGCAACTGGGTATTCATTGCGTTCGCTGATTCGCCCGCACCTTTCACTGTGATTTCAGTGCCACGTTTAATCTCAACACCAATCGCTTTCGATTGAATGATCTGATTTTGCAGGTTTTCGGTAAAGGTGTTGAAGCCTTTCGCTAGGTCAGAGAACTCTTTGTCTGTGTTGGTATCTAGACGCTTAGTTAGGTCTCCTTGTCCGCTCGCTACATCTTGAATCGCTTGGTTAAGCGCATCCAGTGGGCGCATCAATACGCGGATAAGAACTGTTAGAGCAATGATGCTGAGAATAACCGCAATCAACGAGTAGATCATTGAGCTGTTTTTCAAATCTTCAACGGTTTGGTAAGCGATTTCTTCATCAAGGATTGCGCCTATGTACCAATCTTCACTTGGGATGTGAGTGAAGTTCACTAGGAACATTTTGCCGTCGACCTCAATTTCTTGAGAGCCTTCACGAATGCTTGCTTGTGGCATGTAGCTTGAAAGCATTTCGCCATTGTTTTTCGCATTAGGGTGAGCAATCGTTGTGCCGTCGGCTGTCACTAGGAATAAGTAACCCGCATCAAACAAGTTCACTTGGTTGACCAAGGTTGCAAGGTTCGTCAATTCTAGGTCGTAGAACATACCCGCAGTGAAACGACCGTTGTCTTTAACGGGTGTGCCCACTGATATGATGACTTTCTTACTTGATGCATCCACATAAGGAGCAGTCACAACTAAACTGTTTTTGGATTTAGCATCAATGTACCAAGGACGAATTCGAGGGTCGTAATCTGGACCCGCTTCCCAGCCGTCATCATTTTCAATAACGAAACCGTTGGCTTCATAACCAAAACCAACCGCTAGGAAGCTATTTTTAAGTTTTGGCTTTTCTAAGATTTCTTTTACGTATGTACGATCTTGAGGGTTGATCTCGATGACTTCAGTCGTCGATTGAGCCAACGCTTTCTTGGCGTTCATCTCTGATTCGACGGTATTCTTAACGCCAGAAACCATTTCTTTCAGGCTCGCATTGACGTGGTTTTCTACAGCGCTTCTTACGGTGTAAAGTTGTTGTATTGAAAGCAATGATACTGTCACTAGCAGCAAGGCTGATGATGCAGCAACCACCTTATGGCTAAATTTCATTGAGTTTTCCCCTTCTCACAGGCTTTGCGAAGACTAAAGTTAATCGTGTTTTTGTAATTATATATATCGACTAGATTGAAAATTACTTGAATGTAAATTCACAAAATAGACTACAAAAATACAACAACCCACACAATGCAAAATTCAATTAATTACATATTTGCTACTTTTGTTTTTTTGTTCAATGAGTTGGGGAATGAGCCTAGACGGAGTTTAAGGGGGAATTAAGAATGTATTAATTGAGTGCTTATGCGCTAAGTTTTCTATTAAAAAGAGGAAGGGTGAATAAAAGATATGAAATTAAATGATATGCAGAACTAATGTGTCGATTACACTTTAAATAACAATGTGTATATATTTCGTGCAAATAAAAAGCCCCACAAAAGTGAGGCTTATAATTATATCTGCTTACTTATATAAGTAGCATCTAATTTAGAATATTAGGTGAGCTACACCAGCGATAACTGGAAGCGTAATTAGAGTACGCAGAATAAAGATAATAAACAGTTCCAAGATGTTCACTGGGATCTTACTGCCTAGAAGCAGAGCGCCTACTTCAGACATGTAAATCAGCTGAGTTACTGACATTGCTGCAATAACAAAGCGAGTCATCTCGTTGTCGATAGAAGCGGCAAGAATCGCAGGAATGAACATATCCGCAAAACCAACAACGATGGTTTCAGATGCAGCAACGGCTTCAGGTACACCAAGTAGCTCTAGGAATGGGATGAAAGGCTGACCTAGGATTGAGAACACAGATGTGTATTCCGCAATAACTAGCGCCATTGTACCTAGACCCATAACAACAGGTAGTACACCAAATACCATATCGACTGCGTTACGAACGCCTTCACCAAATACAGACTTAGCCGACTTCACTTGAGATGCTTTATTTACCGCTAGCTCAAGACCCCAAGAGAAGGTTGAGTGACCCGCAGGGATTGCGTCAGCGTCTTTGTGAGGCTTGCTGCCATCAATGAAGGTGTCTTTCTTCATGCTTAGTGGCGGAAGGCGAGGGATGATTACCGCAGCCACAATACCCGCCAGACAGATTGCTGCGTAGAAAGGTAGGAATAGGTGCTCTAGTTCTACTTGAGCAATAACCACAAGACTGAACGTGATAGATACTGCAGAGAAAGTCGTACCAACAACCGCAGCCTCACGTTGAGTGTAGAATTTCTTTTCGTACTGTTTGCTTGTAAGAAGGATACCAACGCTGCCGTCACCCAACCAAGAAGCCATACAGTCGATAGCACTACGACCAGGTAGATTGAATATTGGACGCATTACTTTGCTTAGCAAGGTACCGAACAGTTCTAACAAACCGAAGTTAAGCAGCAGTGGCAGTAGTAAGCCAGCAAAAATAAATACTGAGAACAGTGTCGGAAGCAGACCTTCTAGAACTAAACCACCGGTGTTTTCTTCCCAGATAAACTCAGGGCCGACTTGGAAGAAAGCCATGAATGCTGCAGCACCACCAATCATACGAACCAGCAGCCATAATGGAGATGGGTTGAAAAGGCCGTTTAGAAATGAATTCGATGTAATGAATGCAGGCTTGAAAATGGTACTTAAAATGGAAGCTACAGACATGAAGGCAACGATTGCCGTGATAATAGCAACTAGAGACTCACCGAAAACCGCTTGAATTGATTTGGCTAGAATAGCAACAGGGATCGTTAGATCACCTTGGTAGCTGATTGGAGCCATGAAAAGGAACAAACCAATCAGAGATGGGATTAAGAAAACCCAGAAACTGCCTTTAGATTTCTCTGGTTGAGCAGTATTCGTGTTGTTAGACATGTTAATTGTTCTCGTATTTCTACATGTAAAAAAGCCACATCCTTGGCGTTTTTATTCTCTAAATATCCGTATTTTCTCACTGGCTGCAAGATTACCCAGTATTGATAGTGCATGCAATACTATTCATCAAATATCGCTAACTATTCACACTAGTTGTTCTGCAACTCATTAAGAGTTTAGAATAAAGTGTTGCGGATGTTACGTAGTTTGAGGATATATTGCCAGGTATTTATAAATTGATTGAGGATTCAGTTCGATAGGTCAGGTAGACCCAGTAGCTAAATGCGATAATGAAGGCGAAAGAGGCAGGGAAAGCCAACGCTAAAATTTCAAAGCGCTGAAACAGGCATGCGCCGCTTAAACCACCAAACAGAAAGCCAACCACAATGAACATCAGCAACTTGGCTTTTCGGCGGTCAAAGGGCATCCCCTTTAAGCGTGCGCCAATCATTATCCCAAGATCGGTAATGATCCCGCTCATGTGTGTTGTTCGAATGATTGCACCGCTGTAAGTGGTGATCATCGCATTCTGCAAACCACACGCGGCTGAAGCGAAATACTGGCCTGAAGTGTAGCCTTGCAACAGTGCCCATAGTGCCAAGAACAGTAATCCACCTTCTATACATAAAGCAACACCATAACGGCGGCCTAGCTTCAGTGCTTGATTTTCAATAAAGAACCCGCTGAACGCTGCACCGAACATAAAGCTCATGATCACCAACAGGAGATGGACAGAAGCCGAAGTTGGTGTGAGCAGACTACTGCCTAGTAAAGACATGGTGCCCGATATGTGGGAGATTGCTTGGTGTTGGAAACCGAGTAAGCCGATTGCATTAACGCTGCCAGCAAGGCCTGCTAACAGTAAGGCGCCGTATTCAACCCAGCGAGGTAGCTTAGAAATCATGTTGTTCACCCTGGGTTAAAAAGAGGAGCAGATTATAACGCTAGCGAGAAGATACGCTAGCGTTGTGGAGCATTGATATTTGATCTTAGGCAACAGTATTGCAGTTTGTTTTAATGCTGTTGCTTTATAAAGATAAAGGTCAGTAACAAGCTAGTTATAGTGACTCATTTGATGGTCGAATTTGACCCAACCATGTTTCCGTTCTTCGTAGACTGAAAAGCTTGGTAGCGGAAAGTCTTGCTCTTTAAATAATCCGAGCGGGACAATATAAAAATCGGCAGCAGCAACAGATTGTAAGAGCATGGTGGTGCCACATTTAGGGCAAAACTGATAGGTGACTTCATTACCCGTGTCGCTGATGCGTGAGAAAGAGGTCACTTCTCCGCTTAGGGTGACTTGCTCTATTGGGAACCTAGCCTGAACACCGAATACACTTCCGGTGCGTTTCTGACACTCATAGCAATGGCATACAGAGGTTCGTTGAGGTTCACCTCTGCATACTAGGTTGACTGATCCACAGCGGCATTCGCAACTTCTGATATTTCTATCTTTAATATGATTGATATCCATCCATGCTCCACTTCTGGTTAACCCTGTATTGATAATTATACTAAAGCCCTTTATGGTCTGCACAACTGGATGAAAACAAAAGAATATAATTGCTCATGAAAAAGAAAATCTTACCTATTCCTCTGATTTTACTGATTCCAATCGTCATGCTGGTCGTGGTGATACTGGCGGGTGTTTATCGCTTTAGCTTAAGTGACGAAGAGATCTTGGCGAAGTTTCCTTCTTCTCAAGTGACTTATGACCCAGTCGTAGAAACCGTTTTTGATTTGAAGACGACTAACCCATGGACAATTAAAGTACCTGAGACCAACGCGTACGCTTTTATCAATGAATTCGATGAACCTAGAGCTATAGCCTTTGGACGCTATGATTCGGGAGTTGAGCGCGGTGTGGTAACGGTAGACACCAATAACCTTTCAGCTGTCACGTTAGGTAAGGCGAGTTTCTTCGTCGCGCCGATGTGGATATCTAACCAAGGCAGCGGTGTGTTTTATTATCTTGGCCTGTTTAAACATGACCAGCAACGAAGCCGTGTGGTGTTAGTCGACCAACTTTTACTGGGTGATCGTATACAGATTCAGACATTGGAGGTCGCTAAGCAGCCAGATTCGCGATCACAAAATAAACTCACTGGGGAAGGTTTTATCGGCTTTACTCAGCATTCTTCGGAACAATCATTTGCAGAATCCCCTTCTGAAAAGGTGTTAATGAGCTTTTCTTTTGATACGCAATCAATTGGTAAGCAATAACGTTTTCGTTAGTGTAAGGATCTGTTGTTTATGTGAGCCAAATTACATACTATCTTAGGTAGATGAATGAAATTTAGACACACTTTGCTTTGTGTCTGCTTACTTTTACAAATGGAGCTTGCGAATGATTAATAAACGTTTTTTTAAAACGAAAGATGAAGTTGAAGTGACCTTCGAGCTAGAAGCTCAAGAAGCGAACTCGGTATCCATCGTTGCTGACTTTCTTGATTGGAAAGCCACGCCAATGAAAAAACTGGCGAAAGGGAAGGTTTACAAGTTTAAAACTCGCTTACCTAAAGATGGCGAGTTTCAATTTCGCTACCTAGTTGATGACCAACAATGGGTTAACGATGCGAATGCTGATCGTTACATCCCTAACGAGTTTGGTGAAGACAACTGCTTGGTATCGACGGTTAACGCTTAACTTTGGCCTAAATTATCAACTAATTCACTTCGTCTATTAATTAATCGAAACGGAATAACGTAAATCAATCAAAAGCAGATACTAGCCGTTTCTGCTTTTTTATTTTCAAATGTAGCGGTTAATTTTATTTCTCGTTTAATTGCTTCTTCATCTATGGCAACTCAATGACTTAGCCTAAATTGAGCAGATTCATATCATATTATGACAATGCATTGATGATTTATGCGTTTGAAAAGCATATCCTATGCCTTTATATCGTAGAAAGACCTGTTTACCGTGTATTCAAAAATATTTCCCTCTGCGTTTGCTGAGCTTTCACCTGTAAAAAAAGTAGCTATTTTAGGGCTGCCACTTATTGCAGCGATTGGTGTTGCTTTGCAATCTTCACAATCGGATCTGACGAAAACGATCGATCTTGATTTACCAGACTCAACCGTTATTGAGTCCATTCTGTCACCTTCTTCTGTTACCGTTATTGAGCCACCGACATTTGAGTATCAAATTCAAACGGGCGATAACTTGAGTAGCATTTTCACTCAACTTGGATTTTCTTATAAATCGATGATGAGCGTGATGGAAACCGATTTAAACTTTCTTGCGTTAGATACGCTTCGTCCGGGCAATACCTTACGTTTCTGGCGTGATGAAGCGACGGGTGAACTTTCCAAAATGGAGCTTCAATTTAGCGTCGCAGATAAAGTGGTTTATCGACTGCTTGATGACGGTAGCTACGAATTCGAAGATATTTCTATTCCGGGTGAATGGAAGCAAAAGCCTTTAGTGGGTGATATTCAAGGCAGTTTCTCGATGTCGGCTAACAAGGTTGGCCTGAATAGTCTTGAGATTGATCATATTGTTACTCTGTTGAAAGATAAGCTTAATTTTAGCCGTGATTTGCGTGTTGGTGATCAGTTTGAAGTGCTTCAGAAAGCGCAATTTGTTGATGGTGTTGCAACCGGAAAACGTGAAATTGAAGCAATTAAGATCATGAATCGTAATCGTGTTGTGTCAGCGTATTTACATACTGATGGGCAATATTACGATGCCAATGGCGATAGCTTGCAGCGTGCTTTCCAACGTTACCCGGTGAGCAGTGGTTGGCGTCAAAGTTCTCAATTTAATCCTAAGCGCTTACACCCCGTGACTGGGCGAGTCTCACCGCACAATGGTACAGATTTCGCGACGCCGATTGGCACCCCAGTTCAAGCGACGGGTGATGGCAAAGTGATTATGACTCGTAAGCACCCATACGCTGGTAATTACGTGGTTATTCAGCACGGTAGTACTTATAAAACACGCTACCTACATTTGAGCAAGATCCTCGTGCGTAAAGGACAAACGGTGTCTCGTGGTCAGCGCATTGGTTTATCAGGTAAAACTGGCCGAGTGACCGGCGCACACTTGCACTACGAGCTAATTGAGCGCGGTCGTCCTGTGAATGCAATGACAGCGAATATCCCTATGGCAGATTCTGTGCCTAAAAAGGAAAAAGCGACGTTTGTAGCTGCAAGAGATGAAGCTGATAAGCTATTGAAGGCAGCGTTAGAAACTCGCAATCTAGCAATGGTTAATAATGCTAGTAAGTAGCTAGCCATTAAACTGTTTTAAAGCCGCAAGAGCATCACAAAGCACAGTCAGTGTTAAGTGATGCTCTTGCGGCTTTTTAGTTCTCAATAGAAGGTTCGGTAAGGGTTTAAACTAAAGGCTCTGAGTGCGCGACATAGCTAACGATAGCTTCAGGTCGCATCGGGGGCGAGTAGAGATAGCCTTGAATTTTGTCACACCCCATTGCGTGCAGTTTTTCTAATTGCTCACGCTTCTCAACACCTTCCGCAACCAAAGATACATCGAGCCTATGGGCTAGTTGAACAATCAACCAGACAACGCTCTCGGATGTAGAGCTTGTTAGTAAGTTACGAATAAAGGTTGCATCAATTTTAATGCAATCGATAGGGTAGCTGTGGATGTAGTTCAAACTGGAGTAGCCGGTACCGAAGTCGTCGAGTGCAATCGTGAAGCCTTGTCCTCTCAGAAAGTTAAGAGCGGATTTAGTCTCTTGCGTCGGAGAGAGTAGTACTGTTTCGGTTAACTCGATAACAAACTCATTCGCCTTAAAATGGTGCTGTTCAATAGTTCGAGTCAGGTATGAGATATAACGTTTCGAATCGGTGAGCTCGTGCGCGGAGCAGTTAATTCCAAGCTTAACCTTGTAGCCCAAGCCTTGCTCTAGTGTGGTTTTTGCACGGCACACCAACTCGATGATGCGTTCTCCCAGTTCTACAATCAGCCCTGATTCTTCTGCCACTTGAATGAACTCCACAGGCGATATATCACCATGTTTGTTCGTTTTCCAGCGAGTAAGTACTTCGAAATATTCCCATTGAGTATCAGCTTGACCCACGATCGGCTGCACAACTACGTACATGCCATTACCATTGGGTACATAACTGCCTGAAATAGGACTCTCAAGCTCACTTCGTAAGGCGGTGATTAACTCGGTTTTCCTTTGATAACGGACCCTCAAGTGAGTGTCGTAACATTGAATGTGGGTATCTTGGCTGTGTTTACACTCTTTAAGTGCCAAGCTAGTGTTAAAGATGATCTGTTCTACGTCCTTGTCACCACCATCTGAACGGGCGATGCCGATACTAACGTCGAAATCGATTTTAATATCAACATTACTGTAACCTTGTTTTATCTTGGCTAGGATTTGCTCGCAAACTGCTATTGGGTCCGAATGATAGGTAATGAAAGCAAACTCATTGCCAGCAGTCCGGAAAGTCAGATTGCTTTCGGGTAAGGTTCTACGCAATGTTTCTGCGACAAATTGAAGTACCTTATCGCCAATATAATTGCCGTGCATGTCATTGATGGCTTTGAAGCTATTGATGTCGAGCAGGGCGAGCGAGAATGGAGTGACGCTCTGTTGAGTGATCGATTCCAAGGTATCAGACAAGCAGCTTCGGTTTAGTACCCCCGTTAAGCTGTCGTGTGATACTTCGTAACTGAGTTGATTAACCAGTTGTTCAGAACGGTCGTTGAACCACATTTCACGCAAGGTGTGGATGATGATGTCAGCGAACAATTGGTGGTGTTTTATCACGTCTTGTTGTTGAACTGGACTTAGAGGCGAGGTAAACGTTGAGAACAACACCCCCATCACTTCACCACTTTGAGTACGAGTAGGGATCGCGATGGAGTTTTGTGAGGTGATTTCCTGCCTAAATGCCGATGTTGGCAATGACTGGACGACATGCTGAGCAAACGAGCAATCCGGGTGCCTTTGATTGACTGCTTGTTGGTAGATCTGCCCATGACGTGCGTTGATTTTATCATGCAGTACATGGTCAGAGTGGGCGATCACCAAAGGAACGATTTGATCTGGGAAGTGCTTCTTCTCAATGATGCTGGTGTACTGAGTACCAAAGGTTTGATGTAAAGTAAGTACGGCTGACTCTAAAAGGTCGATACCTTCCAATTTCAGTAAACGACCAATGCGCTCTGTGTCTATCATGCTGTTATGCGTATGTTGAGTCATAGTCACCATCCTTAGTTAACCAGATTCACTGTGTAAGCTGTATGTGTATGATCTTGTCTATACGATTTTGGCACTACGCAGTCTTAAGTTTTAGCACTTATATGCGTCTAGTTTATTATTGTTCGTGTTGTATAACTTTTCAAATTAAAATGTGACTTATTTCACAGAGCCTGAGTGCTGCGCTCTTTGTCTAGCCTCTCTTTTAAATGATCCAGAAATAACTTGGTTCGCGTATGTGAGTAATCAAGCTTAGGGTAATACGCGTAAACCATCACTTCGTCGGCGGTTATATTTGGTAATACTGGAACTAACGTCCCTTGTTTAAGATCTTCTTTGATCATCGCTTTGATGGTTAACAACACTCCCATTCCTCGCTTCGCAGCATGAAACAAAGCTTCTGGATTCGTGGTAGCAAAGTTGCCGTTTAAAGTGATGCGTTGCCCTTTGGTTAGCGTGACTTCACGGGTTGGACGCTCTCCCCAGATTAAAGAATTATGCTGCTCTAAATCTTGTTCGCAGGTGGGGTAACCGTGTTTGGCGAGGTAACTCGGTGCGGCATAGAACCCCGCTTTGTGCTCAAACAAGGGCGTTTTCTTGAAGCTTAAAGAGTTGAGCTGTTCCAATTCTCGGCTGATCACCAGATCCAATCCAAGTTCAGGTAATTGTCCTGAAGTGGTGGTGATGAGCTGTACCTTAATATCTGGATACTTTTCTAGGAAATCGTCCATGTGTTGAACGAGAAATTTAGAGCCAACTGCGATGGTTGCTCCAATTTTTAATAGGCCTGCGGGAGTCTGGTTAACTGAGCGAGTTTCATCAATGATTGACTGCCAGTTATCGAGCTGATCTTTGGCTCGTTGGTAAAACAGCGCGCCCGCTTCGGTTTGGCTAATCGAGCGGGTTGTGCGCTTCAGTAGCTGAGTCCCGATGCGTTCTTCGAGCCAGTTTACCCTTTTGCTTATCGCTGAGCTGGTGGTATTGAGTTTACGCGCAGCACCATTGAAACTGCCTTCTTCCACCACTCTAACGTAGCTCTTTACGTTGAGAATCCAATCCATATTGTTTCCTGTTAGGACTTAATTAAATTCCAATTTGGTTAATTATCAATTACTGGTTTTGAATATAAACTTATATCATGAACAAATATCAAACGAATAGGGAATTTTTTGAGCCAATCGACCTTTAAAAAAACGCCGTTACTCTTAGCAATGATGATTATTGCTACGGGGCAGGTAGGTGTGAGTATCTATTTGCCATCTTTGCCGTTAATTGCTTCTGACTTAAGTGTGACTCAGGTAGATGTACAGCTGCTCGTCACGCTGTTCCTTGTGGGTTTTGGCCTGTCTCAGCTATTTTATGGACCTATGTCTGATGCGGTGGGAAGACGGCCTATCTTCTTGTTAGGCCAGGGCGTTTATTTGATTGGTACTATCGTTTGTGTCGTGTTTTCTGACAACATGCTGGCGCTAGAGGTTGGCCGTTTGTTGCAAGGTTTAGGAGCGGGTAGTGCTTCGGTTCTCGGACGAAGTGTGCTCCGCGACAGTTATGATGGCCCTCAACTGACCAAAGCGTTGTCTTATATCTCGATCACCGCTTCGATCATGCCTATCATTGCGCCTGTATTTGGTGGTTGGATTTCATTTCATCTCGGGTGGCAAGCGGTGTTCCTGTTTGTTCTACTGTATCTACTGGCAATATTCACTCTGGGTTACTTTGTGTTGCCTGAGACTTTGCCATATGGAAAGAGTCGCTTTGATGCCTGCCAAGTGGTGAAGAACTACGGACGCTTGTTGACTAACCGCCAAGTGTTGACCAGTGCCAGTTATAACTGGATGAGCTACATGGCAAGTTTGGTATCTTTATCGCTGTTTCCATTCTTAATGCAAGAGCAATTGGGGCTGACTGCCGCAGAATACGGCACATTGATGATTGTCCCTTCGGCAGGCTTGCTGGTAGGTAGCGTCGCTTTAAACTTGTTCAATCGTAGGTTTAGTACACCTCAACTGATGAGCCTAGCTATCTTGATTATCTTGGCGTCGGGAACTTGGCTTTTGACTCATGAGTTATCCATCTTTAACTTAGTTTGGGCGTTTACTTGGCTGACTATTGCGCAGGGTATCTCTTTTCCTCTCTCTATTAGTATGTTGTTGGAACCACATAAGAAACAAGCTGGTGCGGTATCTGCATTGTCGGGTTCAATTCAGATGTGTTTGGCGGGTTTACTTGGTGGGTATCTCGTCGAGAGTTGGGTGACGACTTACCTACAGTTAGGTGTGTTCTACTTGATTATAGGAGGAGCTATGGGGGGCGTGCTTTGGTCTTCAACCAAAATGAACAAGAAAGATGATACTGTTGAAGTGGAATATAGTTAAATGCCTAGTCCACTATCGTCCAATGCACCATCGTTAATACGTTGTATTTGTGTTGATGGTTTTCTACAATGCTTCGGTCCATTGAATAGGTAAAAACAAAATGCAGCAAAATGAATTTGAAGTACTGGTAAAAGCTATCTGCGCACTAGATGGCCTGCCTCAAGCGCTTGAGCTATTGAAATCCAATGAGGATACAGAAGTCGCTGAGGCTGCTGCATCACTGACTGGTCAATTTGCACTAGCTGAAGTGGAAGGCGAAAAGCGTATTTACCACGTGACGCTTCAAGAAAATGAACAAGGCGAAGAGCAAGAGTACATCGAACATGTCATGAATGAAGGCGATGACTTAATCAAATTTGCAGCTTGGTTCTTTGAAACAATGTTTGAATTGAAGCAAAAAGACACATACCAAATTGCTGGTAAAACTTACAGACAGCCAAAGCGCAGCTAGGGTTCTTAGTAAAGTATTTTAGAAAGCAGCTCTCTGAGCTGCTTTTTTTTATAAGCGTCTAAATCAATGTGTTGGACTGTTATTAGGAATGGAGCATTAAGCTCAAACCAGAATTCAGGTTAACTCATTGATATACATAGACAGTGCTGATTAGCACACAGACAAAATTAGGTTTATTGCAAATCAATGGCTCTCATTGCATTAAAGTGTGATTTGGGTCTTGTTTTTGGGCGTTTTAAGTGTAAAATCCGCGCTAAGAAAAGTTGATTATGTGCGGAGATAAGCATGAATTACGAACTAGGCTATGCATACCTTGGTCAAATGGCAGCAAAAAACATGATGCACGAAGCATTGTATGGCAAGCCAAAGCCAAAAAAAACATCATTCCTTAAGCGAATGATGAAGAAAATGGCTAAATAAGCATTTTAAAAAACGGAATTTTAAAAGGCCTTAAACATCTATGATGTTTAAGGCCTTTGTCGTTTTAGCGATTGATGAAGTTCATCGCCCTGTTTTGTTGTGGATGGACACAAAAAACACTGATTAATTCACGATTGGATTTATAGCTCTGTGTGAGCTTAGCCTGCTGATTGGTTGGACAGATCGACAACATTATTTGGGATGCTATCTAAGCCATTCTCTTTCATCCATGCATCTAAGTTGTCTGCTCCACCGATGTATTTACCATCGAGCCAGATCTGAGGGACAGTTACTGGTGTTTTCTCACCAATGTGCGCTTTTACCTCTGGAATCATACGATACAAAGCTGCGCTGTCTTTTACGACATCGTGGTATTGGTACTCAACACCCGCTTCATCAAGCATTTTCTTTGCTTTGACGCAGAATGGGCATGTCGCTTTCCCGTAAACAATGTTGCCTGTTAGGGTATCTCTTTTGGTCCACTCTTTGATTACTGATTGAACGAGCACGCCGCGATTGAGTGCTTCGCCTTGGCTGACGACTTTACCTTCAACGACAAGAATTGGCGCATGCCAAGAACCCAGTTTAAGCGGTTCCCACCAATGAGATAACCAATCTTTCACTTCCAGTTCGACATCGACATCGGCTAATTCATTCTCAAAAGTGTCCTTAAGAATGTCTTTAGTAAGGGTACATTCTCCACATGGGATATTGACTTTAAATGGACCCCAGCTGCCTGCCCAACGGTATAGTGTAATCTTGACTGGTTTCTTCATGGTTACGACCTCGTTTAAAATTCTCTTATCAATATAGAACGGACAGTAGCGTTATTTATTTCATTAGCTTTAAACTTTCTTCGATTTCGCTGGCCTTTTTGTTTCCCAATGGGTAATAAAAGCAACTGACGCAATGATAATCGCAGCCCCTAGCCATAAACGACCTGGTGGAACCCAGCTGAAGACTAGCCAACCAGCCAAGACATTAAGTGGTAATTTCGCGTGATCGAACGGTTGAACGAAAGAGGCATCAGCCACCGAGTATGCTTTTACGATTGCCCATTGTGCAAGCGCAGTCATTATGCCAATGACAGCTAATATTCCCCAGATAGTGCCACCGCTCGGAGTTTGCCAATCAGGAACTGCGAGAAGAAGGTTGAAGGGTGTAATCAGGAGAAGAAGGTAAACCACCATGGTTGATGGGCTGTCTTGCGAGGAGAGCTTTTTCACCATAAGAGAGTAGCACGCCCAAAAGAATGCAGCGCCAACTGGCAGTAGCGTTGCCCAGCTAAAATCTTCTGCCCACGGTTCCAAAATAACCATGGCTCCCACGAAACCCGCCAAGGTTGCACCCCAACGAGCAGCGCCCACTTTCTCTTTTAGAAAAAGCCCAGAACCTATAGTCGCGAATAAAGGCGAAGTCATGAGAAGGGCAATACCTTGCCAAATAGGCACTGGGTAAGCCAGTGCCCATATCCAAAGTTGAATACCAATAACAGACAAGAAGACACGAAATACGTGCAATTTTAGGTTGTCGGTTTTTAGTGCGCGGCGAATCCCCAGCGTTTTCAGATAAGGAAGAATCGCGAACAACGCGATAGCGTATTGAATGACGGCAACGGTAGTAGAAGTCAGTCCGAAGTGAATGCTAGCTATTTGGGTTAGGCTATTAATAATGGCAAAGGCTAGGCCTGCGGTTAGCATCCAGCTAGCGCCTTGGATCGGATGGTGTTGTGACATGATGCTTCTAATTATTTGATATGGTCCACCTATGATACGGATTTAGCAAGACTTAACCAGAAAAAGCATCGATGAAGTTAGTCAGAATATTTGAACAAGAAAAAGGTTGAGCCATTGCCCAACCTTTTTAGTCTCTATCTAAAGTCGATTTAGATTAGAAGTCGTAACGGATGCCCGCTTGTAGCTGGTCATCTTTATTGTCTAGCTGTTCAAACTTGTAACCAGCATAGGTACGGATGTGGCCGTTAAACTTATATACTGCTTCAATAGCAAAGTTATTTGCTTCTTCGTCAGCCGCTTTATCGAACTCACCGTAGTTGTATACACCAATTAGTGATAACTGCTTAGTTGCTTTGAAGATAGCTGAAAGCTCGTAGCCAGTGTAATCTTCATCTGCAACTGAAGCCATTGTGTATAAGCCACCAACAGTAAACGCATCCATCGAGAATTGAGCTACAAGGTTAATCTGGTCATCATCGAAGTTACCATTCTTTTGGGAAACGTAACCAGCACCAAGGTCAAAAGCGCCTAGGTTGTACATAGCAGCAAGACCAAAGCTGTCCGCATCTTTTTCATCGGCTGCGATGTAGTTTGCTTGAACTGTCAACGCGTCAAATTCGCCAGAGTAAAGGAAGTTGTTTTCGCGTTTGTCTTTGTTACCAGCGACAGCATCAGCGGCATCTGCACCAAATGTAGCCATCGTATCTGTAATATCTGTCAACATTACTTGAGCTGAGTCTTGCTTACCGTAAGAAAATTCTCCGAAGTTGGTACCAAGACCAGCAAAGAAGTAACGGTTAGTAAGTGAGTCAGTTTTTTCTCCGTTAACACCAACAGCTGTGTCTCCTGTAAACTCAGCTTCATATTTACCAAAGCCGTATAGTTCATCAGAAACTTGAGTTTTTCCTGAGATATTTACGCGGGCACGTGACTTGTCTTTAAAAGAGCTGTCAGACGCACTTTCGTTGTTATCAGAGACGTTGAAGCGAGCTTCCGCACGACCGCCAATTTTAAGTTCCGTACCATCCGAGCTGTAAACTGTTGCTGCTAGAGATGAACCTGAAACTAGTGCCGCTACCACTGCAGAAGCTAGAACTGCCTTTTTCATAATCACTTACCTTGTATTTTAAAATCCGTGAGCAATGTGCTCTCCGTTTCGATATGAAGCTAATTTAGAACAGCTAAATTAAGCTTTCATTTCTATAAAATTACATTTTCGTGAATGGGGAACTTTTTTAAGTGTTGATTTTATTGCACTTTTATTTCATCAGACTGAGTGTTCTGTGAATAGTTATACAAGTTGCGTGTATTTCAAAGGTCACATTGACAAGTTTTACCTTGGAATCACGTATGTCGATGCTGGTGAATTTTGGGAGCGCTTTAGAGCTTGTTAATCTGATTAACTGCTTGTACTGGTTAAGATATCCTCTATGATGCAAAAACTTAGAAGAGAATAGATTTTGCTCAACAAGATGGAGACGTTGGATGAAAACAGAGTACTTAGGCGATGTTTTACAAGGCAGACAGGTTATTGGCTCTTTGAATGTTGAAGACTTACCCGTTGGAGAGCATCAGTTTTGGTTTCAAGTAACCAGTGATGGACTAGGGCAGCCTAAGAATATGCCGGTTTCTGTTTTCAAAGGCAGCCAAGATGGCCCTAAATTGATGATCACTGCCGGCATTCACGGTGATGAGCTAAACGGTGTGTTGGCTGCTCAGCAAATTATCCGTGACTTAGTGGGTAAAACCCTAAAAGGCTCGGTAACGATTGTGCCTACGGTGAACTTGTCAGGTTTGTTGAACCATAGTCGTGACTTCGTCTCTTCAGATCCTGGCTCATGTCCTGCGAATCTTAATCGACTCTTTCCGGGTGATGCACATGGTTTAGCTGCGGAGCGCTTTGTTGCGTCTCTGTGGGATCGCTTACTTAAGCTCAATGCGACATTCGCTGTTGATCTCCATACTCAAACTCGTGGCGCGGTCTACCCACTTTATGTGTTTGCTGATTACCGAATTGAACAATGTTTGGAGATGGCAAGGTTGATGCAACCTGATTGTGTGCTTAATGATCCTGGCGACCCGGGTATTCTTGAAACGGTTTGGAATCGAAGTGGAATACCAAGTATCACGGTGGAAGTAGGCATGGGTAAGTTTACTCAGCCTGAAATGATTCAAAGAGCAGTAGACGGCGTTTTGAATATGCTCTCCTATTACGAGATGCTTGAAGTTGAGGGAAAAGATCCGTTGGGGACAAGCCAGTTGCCGAGTATGGATTGGATTGAAGGTAACAATGTGGTATCTATTCGTGCTGATATTGGTGGTTTTGTTCTGCCTCAGGTCGAGCTTTTACAAAGCGTGGAGCAAGATGATTTGTTAGCAATTCAATATGACGCTTTTGGTAATGAGTGTCGCCGCTATCACGCGCCATCTGCTGGATGTGTCCTTAGCTATAACGTGGATGCGTTAAGGGAACCGGGTGCACTTGTTTGTCGCTTGCTGAGTTAGGGTTCAGTTGATTGGACGTTTTCGTGTTAATGCGCTGTGTCGCCATCTAAAACACGCAAAAAAAAGACCGAGCAAGGGGCTCGGTCAAAAGACAGTTGTCTAGAGTAAGCACGTCTTGGACTCATCGACAGAACTGCTTTTAGAGTAGCGAGTGTAGATTAAGAATCCATTGCAAGATAGTGACACTTCGACTGCTTTTCTGTTTCAAAAATAATATTGAAAACATTATTTTAAGCTCATCAAAATGCCGACTACGAGTCGGCTTTTTATTCACTTCTCTTTCGAATTTTTATCTCTGTCTAAACTCGATTAAAAAGCGTCGTCCACGATATCTTTAAGTCGGTCATAAGGCACATATCCCGGTAAAACATTTCCGTTCATCATCATGGTTGGAGTGCCTGTTAAACCTAGAGCGCTAAAGGTTTGGTGGTTAGTGGTTAGAACCTGGTTTTGTTCTTGAGTTGTTTTTAGCTCCGCCTCTGTTCCCGTCTTCTTGGCGACTGCTTCTAGTGAGCTTTTCGAGTGAATGCCGCTTTTCGCCATCAGCAATCTATCAACTTCAGGGAATACTTCTGGGTTATCTTTCCATACTTTCATCGCGTATAGCGCTGCGTTGGTGTTTAGACCCGAAACCTGTTGCTGCTTAAACGATAAGTACACGTTGATCACTTTAATATCGCTGTTTTCAGAGGCTAATTGAACCAAGCCTTTTTCCAAGCGCTTACAGTAAGGACAGTTATAGTCTGTAAAATTAATAATGACCGATTTGCCATCCGGATTGCCCGTGATTGGGTGAGCGTCATTGTTGTATAACCAATCATGGCTTTCCGCTTGGGCTTTCTTCGCTTGCTCTTGACCTGCTACGTACTGCTCTAAACTGGTATGCAACCCAGAGATTGTTGAAGGGTTCTCTTTCAGGAATTGATTAATTTCTTCAAGTTGTTGAGTTTGCTCTTTGTTTAATTCTGCGAAGGCATTAGTACTCAATAGTGAGCCTAAAATCAGTGCGCTTATCAGATGCTTTTTCATATTGTCTTTTCTCAAATTCGTGATAATCGTGAGCGCTTATTGGGTTGCGCTCACATTAATGTTGTTTGTTAAACGGGCTGAATCGCTTTATTCACTTAGCTTTGCTCTGTTTTTTCTTTGTGAGCGAGTTAGGCAAAGTAGGTTCTTAACCACAGCCCTATAGGAGAAGTAACGCCTGTTGCGATACTGCTGATCTTTCCGTCTTTGATGATGACGATGCTTGGAGTGACATTAACGCCCCAACTTCTGCTGATTGACCCAGAAAGATCATTGATAACAGGGAAGTCATACTCTTTTGCATCCAAGTAGCGCTGGACACGCTCGTCTGGGCCAGACGATAGAGCGACCGAAACCACCTGATGGGAGTCGTTGAAGCTATTGACGGCTGGGCTCACAAATTTGCAGGCACCACACCAAGTCGCCCAAAAATAGACAATGACAGGCTTACCATTTTTGCTTAGCTCGATAACATCAATATCTTCCCCTTGGAGCGATTGACCCACAATTGGAATCGCATCGCCCTGAGGCATACTTCTGCTGTGATAAAAGTCCATGGCAAATGAAACCACGCCAACGATAAGTATCATTGAAACCAGTTCCTTTCCCCACTTCTTAAGACGACTTGGCTTTTTGGCCTCACTCTTTACAGTGCTGTCTTCAGCCGTGTTAGATCTCTCTTCATTGTTGGGAGTCTTCATCAGTTATCTCGCAGCATCGATGGCTTGCACGACAGTGTCACTGTTGAGAATGACAGGAAGTGGAATACCGCTTTTATAGCTTGGACCGTAGACGATATTAAATGGCACACCAAATCGCCCATTACTTTGTAAGTATTGGGTGACACTTTCACTTGGTGTCGTCCAATCGCCTTTCATCAAAACTATGTCTTCTTGTTGTAGGTGGCTGTAGACAGGATCTTGAAGGATGACACCGATCTTGTTGGCTTTACAGGTGATACACCAATCAGCCGTCACATCGACAAAGACCGTTTTGCCTTCATCAACGAGCTGAGGGATTTGCTTCGCATCCAGCTTTTGCCAAGCGAGATCGTCAACAATGGGTGTCGCCCAGTTATCAGCGGTGACACTACCGACGATCAATGCAGCACCAAACACCAAGGTTGTGGTTGCCATGATAGGAATCAGTACCTTTCGGCCCAGTTTCATGCCAATCCAAACTAGCACTGAAATCACGATAAATAGCGACAGCAGGATAGTCGGGAATTTACCAATGAATGGATTCAGAAGGCTTGTTAGCCAAAGGCTGGTAATGAACATCATTAAGCCAAATACCAGCTTAACTTTGAACATCCACGCTCCAGGTTTTGGAAGCAACTTGGTTAGGCTTGGGAATAGCGCAAAGATCAACCAAGGCGCACTCATACCAATACCGAGTGCGATAAAGATAGCCCATAACTCTTGGTAGCTTGCTCCGAGTGCATACGCGACTGCGGTTCCTAGGAATGGCGCGCTACACGGCGTTGCTAACAGCGTCGCAAACATGCCTTGAACAAAGTGGCCTGAATGTGAGTCATCGCCTTTGGTTGCCATCCAAGTGTTTAAGCCTGATGGTAGTCTGAATTCGAATAACCCAAGCAGGTTAATCGAGAACAGCAAAGTGATGATCAGCATGAACCCGATGAACCAAACATTTTGGAATTGGATTCCCCAACCAATCGCATTACCACCCATTTTTAGAGCTGTCATACCTAGGGCTAACAGCGCAAATGATGTAATGACACCTGAAGCAGAAGCTAGGAATGACAGTCGAATATGACGATTAGATGCACCTTGGTTTTGAATGATGCTGTTTAACTTCATTCCTAATACTGGCAACACACATGGCATGATGTTGAGGATCAAACCACCAATTAAAGCAAAGCTAATCATTGCCAGAAAACCGTTGTTGCTTGTTTGATAAGTGATCGGTTGTGACCCAACTTGAGCCGTCATCTCTTCGGCAAAATTACTGTCTGAAACAGTGACACTCACTGTACGGTCCGTTAAGTCGACTTCACCGATCCAGTTGCTCACATCAAATACGGCTGTCATTGTATTGTCTGTGATGTGGACGCTTGGTTGAGAGAAGAAGTCATCAATCACTTCTTGCCCGTCAATCAACACCATAGGCTTATCCCAGCCATCTTTACTTGTCAGCTGAGTAACTAATTGCTGCTTGCTCTTATCCCAAAACAGACCGTTCACCGCAGTGCGGTTAGCTTCTCGTGGCGACTGGCTCATGCCTTGGTTGAACAAAAACATCGCTTCTTCATCGAGCGCTAAAGTTTGTGGGTCAATCGGCAGTTCGATATCGTAATCGGTTAACACACAGATATTGGTACACGACGGAAAGGTAAACGACGCCCTGAATATTGCAGGCTTTGTGTTGTCTTTCAGGGTTAACGTGACAGGAAAGCTGACGTGCTTTTTGTAACCTAACGTCATGACGTCAAGCTGTTCGTAATACTTAGGTATCGGCCAATGCCAATCTACTGACTCAATGTTTGTTGAACCAGACCAGTCCCAGCTTGGCGGAATGCCACCTTCGCCTGGGCTACGCCAATAGGTTTTCCAGTCGCCGTCGAGCACGACATCGAGCACGGTTTGGATCTTAGAGCCGTCATCCGACTGTTCACCTGTCGACATCATTCGCATCTTAACAGGCGGATGCTCAGGCACACTAAGCCAGCCCGTTGTCTGTGCCAAGGCGGTAAATGACGTCATAACCAAAAGGGCAGTGACTAAGGTTTTCGCGCATGTACGCATAGAGAATGCCAATGAATCGACAAACTTAGTTAGTAGTGTGTTGTACACAAATGTATCTCCAAAAAATAAATAAATAGGGTGTAGTAGCCCGGTTATTTACTCTCTAAATATACAGTGAGTTAGGTGTAAGCGGAGTTTTGTAGGTCGAGTAGAGCGATGATTATCTCTAGATAACCTTGAGATGTGAGGCGGTAAATTAAATGCAACAGCAATAATAAGTACGAATGGGATCAGCCAGCTGGTTTTTGGGGCGGCAAAGGTCAGCATTTTTGAACTTAGGCTGCATGAACTTGAATTGGGTGAAGTTAACATTTTAGAGGCTTCTAAACCGAAAACACTGGCGTATAGAGCGGCCATTTTTTCTGAAGAAGCGATGTCGGTTTGAGGGTTACTGGCTTCCGTGTGAGTTTGTGCATCAACTAGGATAGATTGACCAATGAGAGAAGTTGAAATCGATACTTTCTTTACAGATAGCGTACTTGCCAGACAGGTTACGATAACCAGTCCGGTAAGAAAGAGCGCCCAAAGCGAATGCTTTTGTCGGCGATTCTGTGTAGATAAGAAAAGTAATGGTGTATTTAGCAAATCAGTCAGTAATCGAATCAGTTAGTAGCTAAAAGCGAGCTCGTTGGATTGTGGCTAGCTTAGATAAGTTCTCTTCGCGCCACAAGTCATAAAATTGTTAAAGTGAAACTATGTATTAGTGCGGGAAACAGCAGATATAGGATAAACGCCGTATAATCACCAACTCACGCGAATACGACATTGAGCTCTAGTTAAAGTTCACAACAATCGGCAGTTATCGCGAATTTATTGTGTATCGAGTGGTTTATTTTCCAAGAGGCGATACAAAAAAGCCCAACAGGCCGTAGATGAACGTGTTGGGCTTTAATCATTAGGACTATTGGAAAAACTTAGTGAGTGCGGCGAGGGCCGTTACGTACCAAGTCTTTACCGTTATCAAAGACTTCTTTGGTGATCCAACGAGCAAGTAGAACTTTATGGCTGCTGTTGAATACAGCAACGAAGTGACGGCCATCAGAATTATTGGTTGCCATGCCTACACCTTCAACGCCTTCAAGGCCTAAACCGCCAGCTTCCACTGAAATTAGGAATTGCTCTAGTTCTTCTAGAGACTCAATAATATCAAGTTCGTTGTTCATTTTTATGCTCTCTTGCTGTGAGCCAACATCGTATTTAAGGCGCTTTAGTGCATGTGCCCGAGTGAAGATATTGGCCATTGTTCTTTGTTGGATGCGTACTCTACAGGTCATAAGTGGGGATTGGAACTCTCAAATATTAGAAGCTGTCTGATAATTTGCGAAGTTTTAACATAACATACGTTTAAATGCTTGTTATCCATCTTCTTTTTACTACTATTTATAGGGTCAATTTAGACAGTAATAGGAATTAATATGATGAAGGTTTGGCGTTGTCTATTGTTAATGTTGGCGTTTGTTGCATTTGGAAGTTTTGCACAAAGTGTCGATAAAATAGCAGAAGTACAAGATCAATTAATGCTCGATCTGGCAACATTAGAAACGGCGCATGATGCAGAGAAGCCCTTTCTTGAGGATATATTAAGGCGTAAGAATCAAGCCTTACGTGAAGAGATATTCTCTCAATTATCATCTGACAAAAAAGATGGACTTGATGTCATTCTTTCTCAGCAGGTTGAACTCTTAGAAAAACTGTTGGCATTGAATGAAGTTAAAATCGTTACATTGAGCAAAGAAAATCGTTCAGCTGAAGGTGATGTTAAGAAACGTCTTGAATTACGCATTCAGAAACGAATCGGAATGATGGACACCTATTACCAACAGCTCGCTAAAACATTAGCGTGGTCAAAAGAGCGTGGTGTTGATGTAGCTGTACCGGAAAAAGCTCTAAAAGTTGACTTGGTGTCTCGCTCTAAATACCTGACTAATGCCATTCTTTACACAGACACACAGCGACAAGATCTAGAAGCGCGTTTGTCTTTCGTGAATGAAGAAGAGAAAGCGACCATTAAAAAGGAGCTTGAGCGTTTCAGCGAGCGTACTAGTGTCATGGTGTCGAGCTTAGAAGAAACCATCACACTAATGGAACCGTTTGGCGTCGACGTGACTTCTTACAAGCGAGTGTTGCTGGCAACGACGGGAGACATTAACGCCGATGTATTGGATGTTGATGTTGCACTTGAGTTGTTGGATGGTTGGCTTCGTTCGTTCAGTTCATGGGCTTTTGAAAATACCCCTTCTTTTATCGTTAAACTCGCTCTGTTTCTCGGTATTTTGTATGTAACTCGCCTTATAGCTAACGTGGCTCGTAAGACCGTTCGTAAGAGTGTTTCGCACTCTAAAATGGACTTCAGTGTCTTGATGCAGGACTTCTTCGTATCCATTGCATCTAAAGCGGTCGTGTTTATTGGTTTGCTTATTGCGCTGTCTCAAATAGGGATAGAGCTAGCACCACTTCTCACTGGTTTCGGTGTTGCAGGTGTCATCATTGGTTTCGCATTGCAAGATACGCTATCTAACTTTGCATCGGGTTTGATGATCTTGATCTACCGTCCTTATGATGTGGGCGACATGGTTAAAGTGGCGGGCGTGCAAGGCACGGTAAAAGATATGAGCTTAGTGTCGACGACCGTTCAAACTATCGATAACCAACGCTTGGTGATCCCAAACAACAAAATCTGGGGTGACGTGATCAACAACATCACGGCAGAGCGTGTGAGACGTGTTGATATGGTTTTCGGTATTGGTTACTCAGATGATATCGATAAAGCGAAAGCGGTATTGAACGACATCATTGTTGCACACCCTCTAGTGTTGAAAAAACCAGAGCATATGATCAAGCTTCATACCTTGAATACGTCTTCTGTAGATTTTGTCGTAAGGCCTTGGGTTAAGACTGATGACTACTGGGATGTGTATTGGGATGTGACGGAAACCGTGAAGAAACGCTTCGATGAAGAAGGCATCACGATTCCATTCCCTCAACGAGATGTACATATTTACAATCACGAAGAGAACTAAGCGAAAGAGCTAGTACGAGAAGCAATTTCGAAAAGAGCGATTACGTAAAAGCTAAGTGTGGCTTCGAGCCATCATTCTTAATGTGATATCAAATGGACGCTGAATAAGCGTCCATTTTTTTGGCTGTCGTTTATATTGAGCCTCATTCTTTATGTCACTCCACCCATCTTAGAATTAAGTTATGATGGGGTAGGCTCAATCTGGACAGTTGAAAGCGAATGGATGATTCACAGCAAAAAACGAATAGTAGAAATACAACGGTAAGAAAAGCGACGCGAATTGAAAGTGTTATGAACTCTGCGATGTGGCATTTAACTCAGAGGGATATGACGGAAAGTGAGTTGGTTGCGAAGCTCAAAGTGAAAACCGACAATCAAGAATGGATCGATGAAACTTTAGGGACTCTGAAAGGCTTTGGGTATCTCAAGTCTGACCAAGTGTTTGCAGAACAATTCGTGGAACAAGCTTTTTCTGGTGAATTTGGTTCTCGATATATTGTCGAAAAACTGAAGAAGAAGGGTCTGACGGACTCTGTGATTTCTGATGCGATTCATAAGGTGTCCTTCGAAAAGTCTATTGATGAACAAACCATCTTGATAGAACGAGTCAACCACTATTACTCAAGCTTTACTATGAGCCGTGAAAAGCTAGTCGCGACCCTGCAAAAGCGTGGCTTTAGCTATCAACAAGTTAAGGTAGCGATTGACCAGCACCCACAAGCGCATCAACTGAAAAGTAACATTCAAATTAAGGCCGAGAAAGCCGATTTGGAAAAAGAGGTGTTGAAGTATGCTCGTAAAGGCAAGGGCCTGACTGCCATTCAGCAAGAGCTTAGGCAGCGACAAATCGACACAAGTGAACTGTCATCGCTAATCGAACGATTGATTAACGAAGAGCAACTAGACTTCTATTCTTCGTGTTTAGAACAATTACAGAAGAAATCTTACGATCTAAATGATCATAAAGAACGATCCAAGGCTTACGCAATGCTCAGTCGAAAGGGGTTCTCTTCAGACGAGATCAAATTTGCTCTGAGTGAAGGTAACGAGTAACTGGTATTATTGATCTCAAGAAACATCGAACGTTAATATATAAAGAGCAGAAGGGCATCGAATACCTTGTTTTAACGTGTTGTATGCAGGTTCTCTGCAATACCTAAACCATTGCGTAAGGCGAACTGAATAAGGTCATTATGGCTGTTTAGATTCAACATACCTAGCATGCGGTACTTGTGTGACTCAATGGTTCTCGAGCTTAAGTGAAGTTTATCGGCACACTCTTTTGCACTAAACCCTTGAGCAATCAGAGCCAGAACCTTGGTTTGTTTTTTTGTGAGTAACAATAGCTTCTCACTATCATCTTCTAACAAGTTCTCATTTTGTTTTAGCGTTCTGGCTAACGTTGAATGTTGCCAATAACAGAGCCAAAGTTCGCAGACTAACTTTAAGCGCTGGATATCTTCGAGATTGAAGGTGGTATCGTTGTCGTGAAAGTTAGTGAAAGACAATGCTCCCCAGCGTTGGTTAAACAGCTGTAAAGGAATGATGCAATGCCACCTTCCTCCTTCTTTGTAGATCTTCTTTAACACATAGTTTTTGGTTGAAACGAGCTCGTCACTGGTAAAAGTGAGATAAGTTTCATTGGTTTTCAATAGCTTTAGGTAATCAAGATAGTTACCGCCAACCAAACTTTTCTTATCGACAGGAGGTATGTTTGCTTTGGAAACCGAGCACGTTTTCCCATCTTCAAGTAAAACCATTGAATTAGGGTATAGCGTTAAACGATCGATCCCAAACCAATCGAGTACGTCAAAACTTGCTTCTGACCAAGTTGTTTGAAAGTTTTTAGGATCGCTATTAATAAGTGAGGTCGATTGTTTCATTAATAGTTGTTCAAAACTTAGGTTTAAAGCAGACACGTTTTTCCTTACTCGATACATTCATTGGGTCAATGCACAGAAGATATTCGTTCAACTAGCTCAGTGCAAGATAAGATTCTGATATATATCAGAGGTTCTAGTCTCCGTTTTTTTATAACTCTTGGTTCTATATTACAGAGTGATAAGCAGTATATTTACTGCATTAATTGAACGATGTTTTTTATAGGCTCAGGCTTTTAATTCTGCCTAACAAACCCCGTGATGATTGAGAACATCCGTAATATGGATAACAGCACGGATATCGGGTTTACGCTCGGCTTGCGATTCTCAATATAAAAGCCATATCAACATATCATTATGTAATTTAATTCACCAAAGCTATAAAATTTTCAGTAAATTTACGGTATATCAATAACGTATTTTTTTGAACAATAGCGCCACTCCAAAAGGCCGGACTAACAAGGCCGAATCAATATATAGGTAGTGGTTATCATGAAAAAGACATTAGTAGCACTTGCGATTGCAAGCATCTCGACTTCAGCTTTTGCTGTAAACACAAGCAGCCAAAATAGCCAAAATGAAGATATGTTTGCATTTGACTCAATGCACAAAGATCAATTCTCAGTATCAGGCTCTTTCGGTGTTGGTGGTTACTACGATACGGGTTCTAAAGCATTCTACGATGACTGGGCAACCGGTCTTACTCTTGCGGTAAACTACCGTAACAACCGTATTGTTGGTTACTTTGAAACTGACATGATGGTCAACTACACCACTGATAACAACGTTTCAGCGAATGCAGCAACTGCTGGTTGGACAAACGGTATTGATACTGGCCCGGCAACCGACGTAGACAAAGCATGGATTGGTTTCGACACTGGCTTTGGTATCGCTTCATTCGGTTGGGAAAATGATACAGCACTAGACAAAGTCGATGGCGCTGGCGACAACACCTATGAGTTTGGTGCTTCTGCTGGCGATGCTTCAGACGGCTTCAACGTGGTTAAGTTCCAGGGTGCAACCAATGGTATCGCTTACGGTATTTCTTACTTTGAAACAGGTGACGATCATAATGATGCGGATAAAGGCATTAATGGTTACATCGGTTTAGAGCAAGAAGTATTCAACCTATACGCTGGTTATGAAGCTCGTGATGACGATGCTGATTACGAAGTTTACACAGTGACAGGTAACGTTAAAGTTGGTGCTCTTAAACTAGGCGTGAACTCTTGGATTGAAGAGAGTGACTCTGTTAAGAATACGGGTTACTACGTTTCGGGTGGCTACACACTTTCTGAAGACCTAACAATCGCAGCGGGTTACGCATCTAGCAGCAATGAACTTGATGGCCAAGCCGATGTCGATGCTTCTTACATCAACATCGCGGCAATGTACCGTATTGCTGACAACGCTGACATGGGCATTGATATCAAGCAAGACCTGGATGGTTACCGTGTAGGCAAAACTAGTGCGCAATACGATGAAGAAACTCACGTATTTGCAGCAGCTTACTACTACTTCTAAGAACTTGAACTCTTAGAGCTTCTAAGAAATTTGATGGTAATGGTGTAATAGCTTGCCCGGTCGTTACACCATGTTCTCTTCTTTTCGCAGTTTAAGCATCCACAAATCGACATGTGGTATGCCACTCAAGTGTTACGAGTGGAATTATTATTTGGAGAAATGTAATGGTTGAAAGCATTACTGCCAAGGGTGTTATTTACGGAAATGATACCCTGTTTACATGTAAACCGAATCGAAACGGACTATTTGAATTGGCACGTAAACATGGAAGAGTCGCAGGTACTCGCCCACAAGATCTCAAGAACAAGGTTTATGCTGAATCTCTTGATGAAGCTTGGAATTTACTCAAAACAGAAAAGTTTTATATTGTTTTGACGGGGCAGGTATTCGGCATTCATCGAAAATCACTAAGAAGTGTTGATTCTGTTGATGTTGAGTTTAATAGCAAAATTCGCTCAGCATGTTTCACGATATAGATCCCAAGCTGAATCTAAAAAGGACGATAACTTATCGTCCTTTTTTCATTTTAGTTTTGAACTCAATTTTTGTTACAGAGGCTTAAACACAATCTATCGACCGTATTGCCCAACGATAAAGTGCTCAAACTCATCACACATCTGATGGTTTGATTTATCATTATTCGCCAACTCGGTTGACCCATCAACGATCGATATCTTCGCATTCAAATCAGCAACTGGTACACGCTCTCTTGTCGATAGCTGTTTGATTTTTTGCTCTTCAATAGCCCATGCTTCCTCTGGCGATAAGTTGCACTCGTCAGCGAGGTATTTGGCATTAAAACCTTCCCCAGTCAGGCTTTCGATTGTCCCATTATGATTCACGCTATTTCCTTGGTACCAATAGTGCTTAGCTAACAAAGGGCCGATCTCTGGGTTATCCGTTAAGTAGCCAAACTTATCGGTGAAATATGCACGAGTTTGATACACCGCCATATGAGCCAGTAGGTAACCTTGATACGCGCAAGACGCTTCATCCGACAATAGATGCGGGATCGCCATTAATGGGCGAGGGCTACAAGCCAATCCAAGAATCGTTTTCTCACTATTACGAGCGAGAGCGGTGATCTTTTCAGGCGTCAGATCTTCATCTGCCAATTCGTAAAGTGCTCGCTCGAAATAGGGAACCACTAAAATGCTGCGTTCTTGATAAGCTCTGAAGGGTTGTTTGTTATCGATGATTGCTTTGATGAGCTCATTAGGCACCGGTTGTCCTTCTGCATTAAGTGCGTACTGTTTTAACCAATCGGCATCATTCAATAGGCTATCGCAGAACATAGACTGGGTTTCCGCATAAGCCATCGAGGTAGGTGCAAACTCTTGAGAGAAACACGGCGCGTTCATTTTCACGTTAGCAAAGTGCGCAGCGTGCCCACCTTCGTGAAACAGTGTGTTGATCCCATCATAGCCGCTGCCTACTTGATCGGGCTTAGCATTACTAGTGAAGTTGACTTGAGCAGGCACCCAGGTGTCTTGGTCATAGAACGAAGGAATAGGCCCGTGACAGAAGCCGTTTGGGTATTTACCTTTGCGATCAAGCAAGTCCAACTTCAGTGTGGCTTGTGAATATTCGATATTCAGGCGACCAAAAGATTCAATCCAGCGTCTTAATGACTTTGAGAAAGGGACATAAGGGTCGAGGTCATTCATCACGTCACCAGCAAAAGAGTAGGTGAAGTTATGGCCTTCGAGGGCGCTCTGACCTTTTTGCTCTGCTAGGTTCTTCAAGCTTTGTTGGTGACTATCACGGGTACGTGTTTCAAAGTCATCCAGAATCGAGAACAGTTGCTCAGTGGTCATCTGTTCAGTTTTAACGACTGAGTAATCAAAAAATGTTTTGAACCCTAGAGATCGGGCAAACTTATTACGCTTTTTGATCAGCTCAATAAATCCGTTAACCAGCAGCCATTGCTCTAAATTTAATAGTGTTTGGTGTGCAGAAAACCTTACTTGTTCATTACTATTACTTCTAACTGCTGAGCCTAGAACTGGCAAGGAGCCCTCTGTTTCTTCACCCGTTTCATTGACGTAAGTCATTACGTGATTTTGTTTTTTCTCAAACAGTTCAGCCTCAAATTTTATGAGGTCTGTTTTAAGCTTCTGTGACTGCTCAGACTCAATAGCGTGAGCTCTAAAGGTCGCCAACCAGCCATTTAAGCCTGTAAACGTACTTTCTTTTTCTTGGGGGTCTTGAATTTCATCGATAGCAGCAAGTTGCATTTCAATAGCGGTAATCTGTTCGGCAGAGCTTAGAAACTCGGTCCACTGAGTCTGCGCGAGTGTCGAACCATCATGGTCGTCACTGATTCCCATATAGGTATCCCAAAAGAAGTCCTCTTTCGCTTTATGAGTCGCAAGATACTTTTGATTCAATTGGTTGAGATAGTTCGTTGCAGTCATGACATTCCTTGAAAATTAACCAGTAATTTCAACATTATGACACATTCATTGAATGTATTTTGTGACGATAGATATAACTGAATGCAAGTCACAGCATATCGGTTTACTTTACAGCGTATCAATGGTAATTAATTAACTGTTAATGATTTGTTGTTTGCTAGTATTTATAAGAGAGAGTTCGCTGATTTCTCCAGCCTTTTATTGAGTAAATTGATGTTCTCAAGGTCAGCGTTTTTGTAAGGAAGAGGTTTAGGATGGATCCTATTTTATATATCGAAGTTGGCGGGGTAATTTGGCAGGTGTTTCCTGACGGTACTTGGCAGCCATTACCCGCTACGCAAGCGAAGGTCGAGGGCGTGCAAGTGGTGAGTATTGAACCTCAAAACTTGGACCAGACTCAACCTCTGACAGAACCACAAATAGAAGCTGTAGAACAACAGTTGGAAAAGGTTGTGACACAGCTTGTAAACAACATTGAAAGCTCGCCAGAACAGCCGAGTGCTTCAAACGACCAACCTAGCGCTAGTGCCTCTTTTATTGCCTATGTCCGATCTACACTAAACGAAACCCTGGCAGAAGCCGGTTTTGATACTCGACCAACAGAATACTTTGAAGACGACGCAACATCGAATGAAGGCAATCTCGACATACTTTTACCGAGTGCTGCGTTAACCGTAGATATTTTAGATGGTGGTGACGGTTACGAAAACCAGTTCGAAGTACCTTCAGTCACGATAACGGGTACCGCTGTTGATGTTCGAGACGGGCGTACCGTTCTGCTAACGATCACTGACATTAATGGTAATACGGTGACCACAACAGCAATCACAAGCGATGAAACCTATGTTGTGAACGGTGTTGATCTCTCTTCATTGGCTGAGGGGGCTCTTAAGGTCGATGCGGTCATTGCTGATGAGTTTGGTAACAGCATTGCGGCCAACGACTCTACAATCAAAGATACCCTAGCTACAATCGATGTTGATTTTGATGGTTTTGGTGATGAGTTTTACAACCAATTCGAAATTGCCAACGGAGCGCTAGTCGGCACCGTAGCCAATGTTGAAGATGGTCAGACGATAAGCATTTCCATTACCGATAGCCAAGGACTCACCCAAGAATACACAACGACCGTATCGGGTGGTACATGGACTCTCACTCTACAAGACTACTCAAATTTTGCGGAAGGGGAGTTGACGGTGATTGCTAACACCATCGATATTGCCGGAAACCCAACCACAGCGACAGACACCATAATCAAAGATACGTTAGCGAGCATCACCGCAAGTGTTGATGATGGCGGCGATGGTGTTCTCAACAGTTTCGAAGTTCAGTCTGCCAAGTTCTTCGGTACCGTCCAAAATGTTGAGGATGGTCAAACGGTCAATATCCGTATTTCAGACAGCACCACCAACGTTATCGCGCTGACGGCGACGGTTGTGAACGGTGCTTGGTCTGTCGAAGGCGTCGATTTAACGAGTTTTGCTGATGGCAGTATTACCATTGAGGCTGACACTATTGATATCGCTGGTAACCCAGCGAATGCAGTAAATAGTGCCGGGGTCATTGTTATTGATACCGTTTCGCCTGTTATTGATATTGATACGTTAGATGGTTTTAGTATTTTGGCATTTCGTAGTGGCCAACTTACCACCATGCAGGGTACAACCAATGTTGCAGAAGGTTTACCGGTTTACATTGAAGTAAGCGACGGAACTCAGACACTAGTCTTTGAGGGCGTAGTTGATTCCGCGGGTAATTGGCAGGTGGAGAACATTGACATCTCTGCATTGGATTCGTCGGCAGAATGGACGATCGACGCAAAAGTTTTCAATACAGTCGGCAACGAAGCCATCGATGATATGCCAACGATTATTCTTCCTGAATCTGTTGTGTTTTCGGAAAACATCATCGGTATTTTTGGAGACGAAACACAAACTTCTGATATTCGGATCGATTTTGCAGATTTCTCGTTTAGCGAAGATCAAACTATAGCTGAGTCGCTAACTTCTCAAGGCTTGTCGATAACGATTACCGTATCAGGTGACAAACAAAGCCTAACTGGAACAAGAAGCGATGGCGAAATTGTATTCGATGCTGCTATTTCTGGCAGTAACGTAAACATCAACTTCTACAAGGCGATTGACCAAGAGACAGGTTTAAATTCTATTCAAACGTCTTTGGTTATTGAAGGTTTGCAAACGGACGCTGATGGCACTACGGAGCTGGTCATCGGCCATTTACCTATTATCATTAAAGATTCTGAACCACTTGTTTTTGATGAATCTTATCAAATGGTTGAGGGGGAAGTTGCATCTGGCAACGTCCTTAATAACGATATAGACCTAGATACTCAACTTACGATAAAAAGTGTTGAAGTTGATGGCACGACCAAGACGATTGTCGGTGGTTCTCCAGTTTCATTTACTACTAGCGAAGGCACCTTGACTGTATTTGCGAATGGTCATTGGAATTTTGTTGCTGATAGAAACCTTGATCATACGGTCAGCCAAAATATTACATTTAATTACGTCGCTGGGGATATCAGCAACGACTTTGGTAGTGGTACTGCTATTATCGATATTATTGATGGTGCAGGTGGTCACATTGTAGATGGTAGTACGACAACAATAGAAACAGATGTTGCAGATGGTATCCAAACGGTAGTGGGTCAGTTCTCCGTTTTGGGAGGTTCTGATAACCCTGATCCAGACTCACTAGTTTTTGATATTAGCACTTTGAATCAACTCGATGCACTGAATATAACTACGAGTGATATTCTGATACCGCTCTCTTACACCTTGTCAGCTAACGGTAAAGTGATTACAGCACAAGTTGGCGGCGAAACTATTTTTACACTGACGCTAGCAGCAAGCGCGAGTGGTGATGATGTTTTGGCGGACGTTACTTTAGTGTTGAATAAACCGCTTAACCACGACTTTGTCCGAGATTCACTCACATTATCATTGAACGTTAAAGGGACTGATTTGGATGGCACCGCATTAACTGACGGCAATTTTAAGTGGGTAGTCAAAGATGGGGCGAATCCTAGCCTAGATAGTGTGAGCAATGTGGTCATTGATGAATCTGATCTCTCAAGTGGCACTGCATCAAGCACCGGTGTTTTCAGCCTCAATTTAGGTAGTGACTATGAGGGGGCACTTTTTTTCAACTTAGCTGATCAACCCTTGTTATTTAGCGGAGGCGAACAGATTGTCTACACTGTCTCCCCTAACGGAAACTTGCTCACCGGTTACGTTGGTTCTGTCAGTGCGGAGAACGTTGCTTTTACGCTTAGTTTCCCTCAAACCGACAGCCAGGTTGACTCGAATGTAACTTACACATTTGTTCTAAACAAAGGCTTGGATCAAAGTTCTCCTATGGACCAAATTCCATTTGTTGTTACCGCTAGAGATGATGATAACGATGAAACCAAATTAACCCTGAATGTATCAGTGACTGATGGTGGTGAGCCAACGATTGGCTCTGGAATGGTGGAATTGAGTGAAATTCCCGTTGCTGATAACACTCCATCGGGAGTTGGTTCAACAGCAAACGTGAGCTTAGCTGTTACCGCGGGCAATGACCCTCTGGTTTTCTTAGGTTTGGATGTGACCACGGGCCAAGCTGTTCTAGATAGCGATGGTGTAGCGGTAACCAGCAATGGTGAAGCGCTGACTTGGCGTGATAATGGTAATGGTAACTTTGATGCGGTTCTTGGTAATGGCGATGCTGTTTTCAGAATCAAATTACCAGACAGCTTCAGCCTTGAAGCCAATGGCTCAACAAACGTTGATGTCGTTATTGAACTGTATCAGTCCATTGATCATGGCTCAGGTTCTAAAGACACCGAGCTGACGATTCCAGCTTCTATCGTCACCATTGATTCCGATGGTTCGAGAGACACGCAAGAGTCTGACATCAAAATCTATGACGGTAAAGATCCTGAAATATCGGTAATTGGAAGTATCTCCGTTGATGAGGATGGGTTGTTAGGAGACGGCCAGCAAGTTGGATCAGAGGATAGCAGTCCTTCTTTAGGTATTATTGAGGGCTCTGATGATGTTGTTTCTGTCACGGTAAATACCGCTGCATTTGATGCACTAAGCTACACTAGCGCTGGGAAAGCGATATCCCTTCAAGCTGTTGATTCTGATGGTTGGTATTACGGGCAAGATACTGACGGCAATAACGTATTTAGGATTCGTTTTAATACTGACGGGACCACTGAGTTTGATCTCTATGCACCACTAGATCACGCATATGGCGATGGTGAAAACAACCTAGCCCTTAATTTTGAACTGACAGTTAATGATGCGGATGGAGATACTTCTGATCCTGCTACTTACTCTGTCAACGTAAAAGATGGTGTGCCAACTGCGCGAAGTGGTTCTATTGAGTTGGTTGAGGGTGATAACCTTACTGGGCAATTCTTAACCGAAGAGTTTGCAGGCGCCGACGGTGCAGAAATCGTTAGTTTTGACTATCGTGGTGATACTTACACTTTTACCGATGTAATTACGTCAATCGAGATTGAGCTAATTAATGATTTTGATAATAGCGTGTATGGCCAGTTTACGCTTCACTCAGATGGCCGCTACCAACTAACTACAAATCCAGATGTAGCTACAAATCCAGATGATCCAAGACTAGTGGATGACATTGATTACTTAGTCCGAGATGCGGATGGTGATGAAGTTGCTAGTACTGCGACACTTGTCCTCGATGATAACGAAGGCTTTATTCGTTATGAAGATTCAGAAACCACAGAAGATAACGATGCGATTATTGTTGTCAGTGTCTCAACTGGTGATATTGACCAAAGCGAAACCGTTACCGCTATCGAATTCTCCGAAGCATCGCTAAACGGTGGTAGCTTGTACCTTGATGGGGTGCTACTTCAAGTTGTCGACGGCAAGGTCACCTTATCAGGAAGTCAGCTGACAGCGATTGATAGTCAGTTTACTGGCCCAGATGGACAGTTAACCTATCGTCCGGCCCTCCATGAATCTAACACCACGTCGACGGTTATTTTGGCGATTAACGCCATCATTAGCACAGATACAGTACCAAAAGAACTTACAGCCGATATTGCGGTTTCCGTTTTACCTGTAGCTGACGCACCTGATTGGTCTGATTCGGTCTTCACTTATCAATCTGTGGAAGATGACGCTGACCCTATCAAACTTGATATTACAGCTCAGCTCGTTGATCAAGATTCGTCTGAAGCTCTGACCTATACGATTAGTGGCATTCCCGATGGGTTAAATATCACCTTGAATGGAGCCTTGATTAAAGAGGGTAAAGCGTACACGCAGAACCAAATCGATAAAATGGAAATCAGAGCTGATGAAAACCTAGCGGGTCGATTCGAATTTGAGATTACTGCGGTCGCAACCGAATCGGGTAATACCTTCGCGGATCCAGGTGATAAAACAGCCGATATTGTCAATACCGTAGTGGTCGAAATGTCACCGGATGCAGATACTCCGCATTTATCAGTGAAAGATTATAAGGGACTAGAGGATGAAGCTATTTATCTCAAAGATGTCATTGAAGGCACTCTTACCGACACCGATGGTTCTGAATCGTTAAGTTATATTATCCAAGTTCAAGATGGTTGGTCTGTTGAAGGTGATGGTACCGCAAAGATAGGCAACAATTCCTATTCAGTCACTGCCGAAGCAATCGCCAATGGTGTTGCTTATATTCAGCCTAAAGAAGATATCAGTTCCTTTACTGAAGACCTGTCAATAAACGTAACAGCGATAGCGACCGAGTCGACGGTCGATTCACTTATTCCTATCAATGGGCAAGCGTCAAGTGATACAAAAACCATCAACATCTTTTTGAAAGGTGTTGTAGATGAACCTATCGCGGTAGACGGCGGTAATGGTCATTGGCAATACGACAGTGACAGTAAAGTCATCAGCAACCAATCGGTCTTAAATGAAGATGGGTTAATACAACTCGACTTCCTCATACAAACGACGGATGACGATGTTTCAGAAGAGATCAACATACTGCTTACCAACATTCCGGAAGGCACTTTGCTGGTGGATGCGTTGGGTGAGCCAGTATCACTGACGATTGCGTATGTTGATGATGTTACAGGACCGGTATTCCAAGTATCTAACGCTCAACTGAATGACCTGTACCTCAAGCCGGTTCCTGACTTTAGTGGTGAATTAGAACTCACCGTTATTGCTATCTCAACTGAGCCCGATGGTGATTCGGGTGAATTTCTGATGACACTTAAAGTAGAGTTAGCCCCTATTGTTGACCAAAAAGACGGTCAAGTGGTGAGTACTCAAGGGATCGAAGATAGTCAAATAGGCCTTAACCTCGAGCCTTCAGTGAATCAGGATATTGATGGCAGCGAATCCTTGACGGGATATGTCATTGATAGCCTACCTGCAGATCTCACTCTTTATTTTGATGGGAGTGCTATTCAGATTCCAGCCTCAGGCTTAGATTTGGACACTCTACTGGACTCAACAACTCCAACGCTTTCGGATCTTCTAAGCAGCGGTAGGCTTTCTGTTACAGCGACAGAAGATTTAAGCGGAACATTCTCGATTCCTATCACCTATGAAGTCACGGATACCTCTCCAACTGGTGCCACGGATATTAAAGATATTATTGGTTCTATTAGCGTGACTGTCGATGCTCGTGTCGAGTTAGATACTCGATTAGAAGGCTCTACAGAGCTTTTACAGAGTACAGATGGCTCGCCTGTTGATATATCTAACGCCGTGACATTCGTCGACGCGGATATCGATGGGTCAGAGTACCTCGATTATATTTTGATCGAAATTCCCGACGGCTATTCGTTGATTGTTGAGCACCCTAATGGTGCCGCGCAAGATAGCTCGGGGAATTGGATTATATCGGCGGATGGGCTAACGAGTGACTCTTTCCAAGAGCTTGCAGCGTACATTTTAGATAATGCGACGATTTCCAGTCCAAGTGATACTCCGGTACTGGATATTGTGGTTCGTGCTCGTGTGATTGATGGCGAAGATGCGAGATATATTGATGCGACTTTCCCGCTGCAAATTACTGGTCATGATGGCGGTGGCGGCAGTTGTGATCCTGTTGGTCCACCAAGCCCGATTCAACCCGATGGCGAAATTAAAACACCTGAAGGGGAAGATATTGATCTTACTGGTTTGTTAAACACCGATGTTGGCAGTGATCCAGGCAATGAAATCTCTTTCTATATTCCTGCCGATTCACTTCCTGAAGGCGTTGAGATCTCCGGTGATGGTGTGATTGCTGAATACGATGCTTCTGGTGAGATCGTCGGTTATTCAATTACTGCAGATGGACTCTCGAAACTAACGTTAACGGGCTTAGATGAAGACTTTGCTGGCTGTATCAACTTTACGATTGAAACCATTGAGACCTCTCCTTGTAACGGAGATACCGTTACAACAGACCAAACCATCAGTATTCAAGTTCTACCCGTTGTGGACGACATTACGGTCGTGACTGACGCTACAACCATTCAAGAAGACACCGCGACAGACCTTAATCTTGAGCTAGTCCTTGGTGACAGCGTTGAAACAGGGCAGTTAATAACAGGTGAAGGTAACAGCGCTACTGGTAAAGAAACCGTTAACTCTCTAACGGTGAGCATTTCGAATGGAGCAACCTTGTCTGAAACTCCAACAGACACCGGGCTGTTAGTTGACAATGGCGATGGCACTTGGACGGTCACAGACCCTAGCCGATTGAGTGACGTGTTGGTAACTCCACCTGAACATTACAGTGGTGAAATTACCCTCACTGTGAAAGCAAATATTACCGATGAAGCGGATTGTGTGACTGAAACGGATACGCAAGATAAAACGACGGTGGTGACTATTACTGTTGAGCCTGTCGCTGATGCGGCGAACCTGGTGACGGAGAATATAGTAGGTGACGAAGACAACTATATTTCATTGTCATCACTTAGCGCAGAGCTGATTGACCAAGATGGCTCTGAAAATATGTCACTTTCATTAAAGGGAGTTCCTGAAGGCGCAGTTGTCGCAATTAAAGTAGGAGATACCTATGAATTGGTTCCAAACAATGGCGCTGATGGCGGTACCTTCGATGGAAACCCTACCTATGAATGGCAGTTGGATCCAAGTCAGCTTGCGAACCTAGTTATTTTGCCGCCAAGGGATTTCAGTGGAGATATGGATCTTGCTCTTGAGGCAATCACTCAAGAAATTGGTACAACAGATATTCGTTATACAGAATCTGAGTTTACCGTCGGTGTGAATCCTATCGGTGATAAAGTTGAGTTTTTCGACCTACCTGAACAGCTGATTGGTAGTGAAGATGAAGGTATTGTTATTCCACTCGATGCGAATAGTTTTGAAACTAACAGTGACGAGTTTTTATTAATTACACTCACGGTAAATGGGACTTCGGATCCTTCAGGTTTAATTGGGCTTGATAGAATTCGCATTGGCTCTGAAACCGCGCAGTTTATCTCTAATGGGGTTGGTGGTGTTCACGCTACTATTCTGGTGACTGCGAGCTCCGTTGATGAGCTTGAGTTCTTTGCTGGAGACGCTTGGGGCAACCTCGATATTACGATCACTGGTCAAACGGTTGACCAAAATACGGTGCTTGGTAATTTGGTAACAGATACTGGCGAATCAAGTTCACAAGATATGACTTTGGTGATTACACCAGAGCCCGATGCTCCGTTGTTAAGCCTCGAATACCCATCAATTGTCGCTGAAGCAAGCGGCACGATTCCTCTTGGTCTAGATCTTTCTCTCGTTAACCCTGCCGATTCTGAGGAGGGTTTTATTACCATCTATGACATACCTGCCGGTTTGACTTTCTCACATGGTTCGATGGTCGGCGGACAATACGTGGTGAACTTGGCGGATGTGCCTAATGTAGCGATTACCGGCGGCTACAACAGTGGTGATCAATTTGATCTAACGATTGAGCCATCAGCAGAAATCGGTAATAACCAAGCGGTAGGGCTCCCACAAACCGTATCGGTTGAGTTTGTGGCTGAAGGTGACTCTACGATTACCGCAACAGATGACAATGATTTGCTAATTGGTGGTACAGGCTCGGATAGCTTTGTATTTGAATCTACAGGTTTAGGCAGTGCAGATGCGCCGAGCTTCGATGTGGTTCAAGATTTTGATGCCTCACCAGACACGGATGCGATTGATTTGTCAGGTATCCTGGGTGGCTTAGGTATCGCGACGGGCATTGGTGCGACACAGTACCTCGATCTAGAAGAATCAGCGGAAGGCGTAACGATTTCGATTAAGGCCAATGGAGACGATGACGTCCAACAAAATATCTTGCTCGCCGAGGTGACGTATGATGATTTGTATCAGGGTGATAGTAGCAGTGCATTAGAAGCACAAATTTTACAAAAAATGATAGAAGACAATAATTTAACGCTGTAAGTTAGATGTACAGTCTATAAAAGGAAGTTTTAGATTGGTAGAACAAAAAGACAGCTGGCTAGGTTGTGTTGAGTGGTTGTGTGAGCATTTTAATGTGCGTAGCCACCCGTCCAAAATAGTGTCTGGCCTACCTTTAGACCAAGGAAGGCTTAATGAGTCCCTTTTCCCAAGAGCGATTGAGAAATCAGGCTTGACTCTGAGTCATGTAAAAAAAGAGTTGCTGACTCAATGTCAGTTTCCGGTTGTTGCTGTGAAATCAGCGACAGGTTTTCCTGTAGTCGTTACCCAAGGCTCGGGTGGTGACTTTGATGTTTTAGATTGTGAAAGTGATTCTAGTCAGACTATCTCGCTAAAAGAGTTGGTCGCACAAGTCGAACCTTATGTTTGGCAAGTTGGCGCTCAAGCTCTCGATGATGCTCGTGTTCAATCGCACGAACGCAGTGACAGTAAATCAAACACGCGCTGGTTGTGGCGTGTGGTCAAAGAAGTGAAACCTTGGTATCGAGACCTGTTTATCGCTTCGTTCTTGATCAACGTATTGGCGCTAGTCGTTCCGCTCTTTACCATGAACGTGTACGACCGTGTGGTACCAAACCAAGCGTTTAACACGCTTTGGGTACTGGCCGCAGGCGTTGGTATTGTCGTTGTTTTTGATTGGGTATTGAGAAGCTCACGAAGCTCTGTGACTGATATGGCGGGGCGCTATATAGACAACAAGTTGTCTTCTCAGTTGTTCTCAAAAGTTCTCGGAATGAAACTCGAAAACCGACCACAATCGGTGGGTGCATTCGCAAGGCAGCTTCAAGACTTCGATAGCGTAAAAGATTTCTTCACTTCCATATCTTTGGTCACGTTAGTCGACTTACCGTTCACCTTGTTGTTCCTGTTTCTTATCGGTTGGCTCGGTGGCGCGATGATGTTCATCCCAGTCGCAATCATGTTGGTATTGATTGTCCTGAGCATTGCGATGAAAGGTAAAGTCGAGAAAACATTCGATGAAACCGCACGTTTGTCGACACAAAGACAAGCACAGCTGTTTGATTGCTTAACAACCCTTCCGGATATCAAGCAAAACAATGCTGAGGGTCTTACCCAGAAGCGTTGGGAACAGACTATTTCATCGCTCTCTCAATGGCAGACTCAATCTCGACACTACTCCAATATCGTGACGCACTCTATTCAGTCGAGTCAACAGATCGTCACCATCACTTTGATTATCTTCGGTGTGTATCAGATCTCTGAAGGCCTACTCAGCATGGGGGGGTTAATTGCAGTGGTGATGCTGAGTGGGCGAGCAGCGAGTTCAGTGAATCAGCTTTCTCTTCTATTACTGAGGTTTCAACAAACCCGTTCGGCAGTCGAAGGCTTGAACCAGATAATGGAACTGCCTCAGGAAGAGTCGAAACATCAGGTGATAGACAAGGGGGATTTTGACGGTGGGGTAAGGCTTGATGAAGTGACGTTCACTTACCCAGAAACTCAAAGCCCTGCATTGAAGGATATCTCACTGGAGATAAAGCCCGGTGAACGAGTTGGCCTTGTTGGTGCGGCAGGCTCGGGCAAAACAACCCTACTATCGATTGTTGCTCGCCAGTATATGCCAACAACAGGACAAGCTTTCTATCAAGAGATTGATGGGCAATTATGGCCAACCAGTGTTCTGCGTAGTGGCATGGGCTGGGTGGGGCAAACCACCAATCTTATTTTTGGCAGTGTTTACGACAACGTTACGCTTGGTGCGACCAATGTTGATGAAGTAAAACTAAGACAAGCGCTTCAACAGTCGGGTTTGAACGGCTATATGGGGCGTTTGAGCAATGGTCTTGAGACACCAGTTGGCGAAGGTGGCCGGTTGTTATCTGGCGGCCAACGCCAAGCTGTCGCCATTGCAAGAGCACTATACCGTTGTCCAAAGTTATTGATCATGGATGAACCAACCAGCGCGTTAGATAACCAAGCTGAGATACAGTTCTTCAATGCACTGCAAAGTATGCCGAGAGAAACTTCTATGCTGATCAGTTCGCACAAATCTTCATTCTTAATGATGTGTGACCGCGTGATCGTTTTAGATAAAGGTCAAATCGTGGCGGAAGGTGCGCCTAAAGATATTCTCTCGCTTCAGAAGAAAAGTGTACCCAAAGGGGCGAGTCGTTTTAAGACGGTATCTGTAGTGAAGGGAGGCCGTCATGAGTAACGATATTCAGTGGACCAACAACCACTTAGCATTCCGCTCTCGAAAGCTGATTTGGCTAAGTGCACTGTTGATTGTGTCGATCATTGGCTGGGCGACGTGGGCAACTCTCGAAGAAGTGGTGATTGGTGAGGGCAAGGTGGTGCCTAGCCTTTCAGTACAGACGATTCAGAGCTTAGAAGGGGGCTTGGTTCAAGAGATTATAGTGCGACAAGGCCAATCTGTTGTGAAAGGGCAACCTCTCGCTAAGTTAGAAGACACACGCTTTAAGGCGGCGTTTTTAGAGTCGGCTCAACAAGCGGATACCTTGCTTGCTCAGCAATTAAGATTAAAGGCGGAGCTGTCGACGGTCGTTTTAAATAACGATGCAAAAGAGTGGTATGAGCGAGTAGTCTTAGTACCGCAAAATATCATTGTTGATGTATCAAGCCACCCTGCGTTAATGAACGCCAAGGCGAACTATCGAGAGCGTTTAGGACAGTTGAAATCTGAACTGGAAGAGGCGGCACTTCGTATCGAACAACAAGACCAGGCTCGAGTCGATACGCTTAATAATATTCAGACGTTAGAGAGCAGCCTAGATATTGTAATTCGAGAGCGCAACATGTTGAAAGACGTGGTGGCGAGTGGTGCTGTAGCAGAAGTTGAACTGCTGAAACTGAACCGTGATGTGGTCAAACTCAAAGGTGATATTGCTAGCTCAAAAGTAGCAGCGCAGAAGCAGATAGCCGCCTACTCAGAGTCGATAGCGGATCATCGAAGCATTGCCTTAGATTTTCGTACCAAAGTACAAGGTCAGTTGAATGAAGTGGCGAGCAAGATAGCACAGCTGAACGAAAGCCAGCAGGCAATTGCCGACCAACTCAAGCGTACCGAAATTGTTGCGCCTGTTGATGGCACAGTCAAAGAGATCTTTGTGCGTACCATTGGTGGTGTTGTTCGTCCCGGCGAGCCGATCATTGAGATTATCCCGTCAAACAGTGACCTGATTGTTGAAGCGAGAATCTCTCCACAAGATATCGCGTTTGTTCATAAGGGGCTGGGCGCGACAGTGAAATTTACGGCCTATGATTTCGTCATTTATGGCGGACTTAAAGGCGAGGTGATTTACGTGAGTGCCGACGCCTTACAAACGGAAGACGGCAACGCCTATTATCGCGCCCATATTCAGTTAAACGAAGACCAGCAACAAAACTCTGCCTTTAGCATTATCCCAGGGATGCAAGTCGCGGTTGATATATTAACCGGAGAGAAAACAGTATTGAGTTATTGGTTAAAACCTATTTTACGAGCTAAGGAAAACTCACTTCGCGAACGATGAAGTGCGTTAAGCATAAATATAAAAGGAAGTGTAATGCATTCAAAATTCTTACTCTCTTCTTGCTTACTAATGAGTGGGCTGTCTCAAGCAGCTTCATTAGAAGAATCCGTGGCCTTTGCCATCGACTATAGTCCTGAGATATTGGCGCAATACTCCCGATATCAATCGGTGATAAGAGACGGTGACGCGGCGAGTGGTTTGTATATGCCGCAAGTTAATTTGTACGCAGCGGCAGGTTATGAAGAGACGCGCTACAACAGTGGTAGCAAACTCGACACTGATGATCGAGGCCTAACGCGAACGGAAATTGGCGTTAAAGTTTCTCAGTTACTATTCGATGGTTTTAAAACGACGTCGAATGTCGATCGACTGACGTTCGAAGCTGAAGCTGAACGATTAACCCTGATTTCTCGCGCTGAAAACGTATCGTTAGATGTAGTGAGAAATTATCTTGATATCCTTAAAGCAGAGACGCTGCTTGAGTTGTCTAAGCGCAACGTAAAAGAGCACCAAGAAATCTATCAAGATATCCAAGATAAAAAGAGCAAAGGCTTGAGTAGTAACTCGGATTTGGCTCAGATCTCCGCCCGTGTTGCCACAGCACAGTCCTCACTTATTGCCGCTCAGAACAACCTTTTTGATTTGCAAACACAGTACCTACGCTTGGTTGGTAAACCTGCGGTGAACTTGGTTTATCCTCGTTTTGATTACGCTTTATTGCCAAGCTCAGCACAAGTCGCACTTGAACAGGCTGTCGAGAATCACCCAGAAATCAAGGCATCTTTGTTTGATATCGACGCGGCTCGTAAAGAGATGCGCCGTGAGAAGGGAGATTACTACCCAGAGCTTAAACTTGAGCTTCATGCTAACAAGAATGACAACGTATCTAACCCTCCAGGTGGTGTCGATGAAGATGCTCGACTGATGTTGACGATGGATTATGACCTGTTTAATGGCTTCTCTACCGATTCCAGAGTTGAATCATCGGCTTGGCGAGTTGAAGAAGCAAGAGCGATACGACTACGAACGGAGCGTGAGGTTAGAGAAGGTACACAACTGGCTTGGAACGCATACAAAATGCTAGAACAGCAAAAATCCCTACTTCAACAGAACGTTGATGCAGCGAAAATTGCAGAGCTCGGCTATATCCAACAATTTAATGTTGGTAGACGAAGCCTACTCGATGTACTTGATGCGAAGGTCGAGGTGTTCTTGGCTCGAAGAAACTTCATTAGCACTGAATATGATCAAACGTTAGCGGCTTATCGAGTATTGAATGCGATGGGCATGTTGACGTATGCGTTAAGGATTGAACATCCAGAAGAGTGGCAAGGGGAGAACAAGTAATGAGACATTTTAAACTAGCGCTACTTAGCTCTATCTTGCTGATGGGATGTGCAGAAACGCCTGATACGACCATGACACGCCATCAAATTGATGACTTAGCGGATAATGACCGCGATGGTGTGATTAATCAGCGAGATCTTTGTGCCGATACGCCAGAAGGTGTAGCGGTAGACATTAAAGGGTGTGCCAATTGGAAAATTGTCGAAGACGTTGAAGTATTAAGCGTGGCATTTGATTTTGATAAGTATGACCTTAAACCTGATCATACGGCTGTATTAAATGAGTTGGTGCGTTTACTAGGAGAGCAACCTGACGCCTCAATTACCTTGGTAGGTGATACCAGTTCTGAAGGTACAAACGTTTATAACAAAGCACTGGCCAAGAAAAGAACTGGCGTGATTCGAGACGCATTGATTGACAGAGGCGTTGATGGTGAGCGTATTTTCGAACAAGAGTTTACTCAGATCACTAGCCTAACTCAGCATCTTCACAAACGTAAGCGCAGAACGATTGCGGTGATTAAAACAGAAAGCATGGAAGTGAATCCATCTTGGAACATCTTCACTTCAGAAATGCAGCTCGATAGTAATAGCGATGTTGAGTCTAAAACGTCGATTGATCCAGTAGGAGGCCAGTAATGAAACGTCTATCTAATAAATCGGGCTTGCTGCTTGCTGCTGTACCTGCGTTGCTATCTGCATCGACATTAGCTAATGATGTCAGTGACATTGGTTTGGTCGCGATTGAGCCTAATATGCAGGGACTTGTTGAAGACCTGCTTGAGAGCCAAGAGATCGACTTAGAAATCTTGTTGAGTGACAGCGTCCCAGAACAGATGATCATGCAGCGCTCGCGTGTTGGTATCACTTCCAAAAAATGGACTGACAAAGAGATGGCTAGGTTTGACATGCGCTACGGTTATAGACCGACAGAGCTGATGTTTACCGCTGACGTGATTGCGATTCTGGCCAATGAGGAAAATCCTGCTACATCGATCACTGTTGCTGAACTCATCGATGTGTTTGGGTGTTCTAACGATCCTAAACACCCGAAATGGTTGGCTAGTAGTGATGCTCGTAATGGTGAAAGCCTAGATGCTCACATGTTGCCTTTCGCCATTGATCATAACCTGAAGGGGCACACCACCTTCTCAAGTTGGGTTGAGTGTGAAACGGACGGGGAATACGCTCATACTCAATTTTTAGCGGATTTACCGCATCTTATAAATAAGATTGAAGATGAAGAAGCTGCTATTGGTTACACCGTATACTCTGATAAAATTTCTGATGTGAAATGGTTGAGTGTTGTCGATAACTTAGGGGTTAATTACGACCTTAACAAAGAGACAATCCTCTCTGGGCGTTACCCATTAGCGACTGTGTACTACATGTACTTGAACATCCCTGCACACCGTAAAGGGTTTACTGAGCAAGAGAAGTTCTTTATTGGTCTAACGCTTTCTGAAGACCATCAAGAGGTACTAAATCAGTACGGTTTCATCAGCTTACCACCAGAAGCGATTCAACGTAACAAAGTGAGATTGTCGCTTGAAGAACCTGCAATTGAAGGTGGATATAAGTAATGGGTACGACGTGTTGTAATCTTACTGGCGGAGTGATATCCTTACTTTTGTAATGGTTCTCAACGTGACGGATTACGTTATTCGGTGATGAATTTATCTGCGGGCATGTATGCCCGTTTTTTTTCGCCTAAAGTTTGCGACTCGAGCAGTTGTTTGTCGATTGGTCACGTATAATGGATACTTCATATAGCGCTAAATAAGCCCAGTCGATGAAAATCTTTCAAGTTCTAATCTTGCCTTTAATGCTGTCCCTTAATGCTTTTGCATTTTCCGCACAAGCAACCGAAAGCTGGTGGCTAAGAACAGTATTTAACAGCAGCCCAAGCCTGCCGAATTCTCAAAACTATATTAACGATATCGACTTGATGGATTGTGGTGAGACCGAAGGCACTTTGTTGTGTAGTGACTTAACCCAATATTACGATCTGGACGTTTATGTTGAACTGGAGTTGGGGGACTCAAGCGTTGAAACAGTGCACTTAAACCTGCCATATTCGAACCTAAGTTACACAAAGCTTCAGGCGTACCTTCGCCAAGATGGCTTTGCTCTCAGTTCAATTCGTATTGGCGAAGATGAATTCGATGTTACTGCTCAACTCGAACGAGCTCGAAATGAAGGTGTTGGTTTCGATAAGGTGGATAAACAGCTGGTCGAATTTATCAACGCGCCACACGGTTCATCAGAGCAAATGAGTGTATGGAATGTTCCTAACTTATCTTCTCCTGGATCTTCCTCTCCTTGGATTCAGTTACATAGTGATGGTGACAACTTAACGGTTGAACTTAATCGCTTTTAATTGCTCAAATTTATAGATAGTTTCGTTATTTATTAGGCTAAACAAGCCTTTCAGGAGAACGGCTCGCGGGCAGACGGCAAGTTATAATTCATTTAAGTGTTCGTTTTTCTGCGGCTCTCACATTTTTAGTAAGCGTTTGCCTTTGCCATTTGTTATACGTTGAGCCTTCGGTAAAACGAGCTTAGGATACGTTCAGTATTGATAAAGGAGACAACCCATGGTTGCAAAAGTAACGATAGCGCCACAAGGCCCAGAACTTTCTGAGTTGGTGCAAGGATACTGGCGTATAGCAGAATGGGGTATGACCCCGCAACAACGCCTGACTTTCCTGAAGCAACACATTGATCTTGGTATCACAACGGTTGATCACGCGGATATTTACGGTAACTACCAATGTGAAAAGTTATTCGGTGAGGCATTGGCGCTTGAACCAAGCCTTCGTGATGATATTCAAATCGTCACCAAGTGCGATATTAATCTATGTGGTGACCACACTCCTGATCGTAAGATCAATCACTATGACACCAGCGCACACCATATTTACCAATCGGTAAATAATTCTCTAGAGCGTTTGGGTGTAACCGAACTCGATGTATTATTGATTCACCGCCCAGACGTATTGATGGATGCAGATGAAGTAGCAGAAGCGTTCGCAGAGCTACACAAAGTAGGTAAAGTTAAGCACTTCGGTGTTTCTAACTTTTCACCGCGTCAGTTCGAACTGCTTCAATCTCGCCTCGGTAAGCCGTTAGTGACCAACCAAGTTGAAATCAACCCATTGAACTTCGAAGTGGCTCATGATGGCACACTAGATCAACTGCAGATGAACCGCATTCGCCCGATGGCGTGGTCTTGTCTTGGTGGTGGTAGTATCTTCAGTGGTGACTCAGCACAAGCGATTCGTGTTCGTGATGAGCTAGAAGCGATTCGTCAAGAAGTGAGTGCAGACAGCATTGATCAAGTGATCTACGCATGGGTACGCCGTTTACCATCTAACCCAATTGCCATTATTGGCTCAGGTAAGATTGAGCGCGTTAAGACAGCTGTTGATGCACTGAAAATTGAACTGACTCGCGAACAATGGTATCGCGTGTGGGTAGCTTCTAAAGGCCACGGTGTGCCATAGGAAGCAATTCGTATAGAAGCAAAAGCCAGCTAAGAAAGCTGGCTTTTTTGTGCTCGCCTAACATGTTTCTTCAAAACTGTGATTAAGGTGGAATAATTTTCAAAAACACTCATAATGCACTCTGTTTTTCACCAGTTGGATATTTCCATTGAGCACTTCAAAATTCTCTTCAATCGCCCTTAAGCCAGAGCTTCTAAATACGTTGGATTCTCTTGGTTATACTGAAATGACGCCGATCCAAGCGTTAAGTCTTCCTACTATCCTAAATGGCAAGGACGTTATCGGTCAGGGTAAAACGGGTTCAGGTAAAACAGCTGCTTTCGGTTTAGGCGTGCTGCAGAACCTACGCGTTAAGCGTTTCCGTGTTCAGTCTTTAGTGTTATGTCCGACTCGTGAGCTTGCAGACCAAGTAGCAAAAGAGATTCGTACTCTTGCTCGCGGTATTCACAATATTAAAGTGCTGACACTTTGTGGCGGTATGCCAATGGGCCCACAGATTGGTTCACTAGAGCATGGCGCACACATTCTTGTGGGCACACCTGGTCGTATTCTTGATCACCTAGAGAAAGGTCGTATTGATCTGTCTGAGCTGAACACACTTGTGTTAGATGAAGCTGACCGCATGCTAGAAATGGGCTTCCAAGACGCTTTGGATGCAGTGATTGAAGCAGCTCCAAAAGAACGCCAAACTCTACTATTCAGTGCTACTTTCCCTAAACAAATCAAGTCTGTTGCAGACCGCATCATGCGTAACCCAGAAATGGTGAAGGTTGAATCAACACACGATCACTCAAGCATCCAACAACACTTCTACAAGCTAGAAGGCTCTGAAGCTCGTGATGACGCTCTAGAGTTGTTGTTACTTCATCACCAACCGGAATCTGCGGTTGTGTTCTGTAACACTAAGAAAGAAGTGCAGAACGTAAACGATGAGCTAAGCCACCGTGGTTTCAGCGTTATCGAACTTCATGGCGATATGGAGCAGCGTGAACGTGACCAAGCTTTGGTTCAGTTCTCAAACAAAACGATCTCGATTCTAGTTGCGACAGACGTTGCGGCTCGTGGTCTTGATGTTGATAACCTAGACGCAGTATTCAACTTTGAATTGTCTCGCGACCCTGAAGTTCACGTACACCGCATTGGTCGTACTGGCCGTGCAGGAAGCAAAGGCGTCGCTATCAGCTTCTTTAGCGAGAAAGAGATGTACCGTGTTGCTCAAATTGATGAGTACATGGATATGCCAATCGAGCCATCTGAACTACCAGCAAAACCAATTGCTAAGCCATACTACTCAAACATGGTTACCATCCAGATTGATGGCGGTAAGAAAGCTAAGCTTCGTGCTGGTGATATTCTTGGTGCATTGACGGGTCAAGGCGGCATTGATGGTAAATCAGTAGGTAAGATCAATCTGTTCGCAATGCGTGCTTACGTAGCGGTAGAAAGATCTGTGGCTAAGAAAGCACTGAACAAAATCGAATCAGGTAAAATGAAGGGTCGTCAATTCCGCGCCCGAATCCTGAAGTAATTCGAGACTGAATCCCTTTGCTGCGATATGTCTAATTAATGGCATTGCAGTAAAGGGTGTTCCACAAAATGTCACTCAAGCTTCTTCTCTTAGGTTTATTGACCTAGTCCTCTATACTAAAGCATTATTCATCGGGTCTTATCGAATAAAGATCGTTGATATGTTTTCCTTCGCTAACATACCAATTCATCGCTTCCTGTCGATTGTGAACGAATATCGTGATTGTGGTTATTGAACCATCGTCAAAATAACAAAGCTCATATTCTAAATCGCTTGGGTGCTCAGGAATAGCGGCCATAGCTTGCCTCCCAAATAATCAATCATTTGAAAATACGCTGACCCGATTCTTTTATAGGGTTCGCACTACGTCAAATGAGTAATAAAAATCAAGTTATATCACTGCCGTTAATTATTTTTAGTTTAATCATTTGCCTAAATAGACGGTTTAGCAAGGTGAAGTCTCAATTTATCTTAAAGTTTTTACGATCAGCTGCTTTTATAGCTAATGTTATAAGATCAATAGTGAATCTGATAAAGCTGTTTACAGGTTCGCTGATCAGTAGAAGTTTGTGAGAGGGTGTAATGAGAAAATGCCGTTGGTTAATGTTATTGGTGTGCTTCCTATTTACGGGGTGTGGGACGAAATTCGCCTATAACAATATCAGTTGGTTTGCGGTGAGTTATATCGAAGACTTTGTTTCCTTATCTAATAGTCAAGAGTCCGAGCTAGAAGCCCGTCTAGACTCATTGCAAGCCTGGCATAAAGAAACTCAACTCCCATTGTACATTTCGCAATTAGAAGCGATTCAAAGTATTACTCGTCCTGATATGAACTCTGCCTTTATCGTCGACCAAAGTGAGCAAATTAAAAATCATATTCGCTCGATCGTTAATAAATTTGCACCCGATGTTTACGCGTTAAGTATGCAACTTAGCCCTAAGCAAGATAGCGAGTTCTTAAAAAACTTTAGAGAAAAGCAGCAAGACTATTACGAAGGAAGATTGTCGTTGAATGACGAAGATTCCAGAGAACGATATCGAAATCGAATAGAAGAGAGGCTAGAACGATGGCTAGGATCGGTATCGAAAGAACAAAAGCAGATTATTTATACTTGGTCTCAAGAGTGGGTAAATACCAACGATAACTGGCGCCAATATCAAAATAATACCTACCAAGATCTCACAACACTGATGGAAAAGAAGAGTGACCTACATATCGCTCAGCCAATTATTATGAACTTGCTTCTGAATAACGAAGCTTATTATCCAGATGAATTGGAATCTAAGCTTAATAAGAATATGCAAACATCAGCCAAATTCTTGGTGGATATCGCCGCCACCAGTAGTGATAAGCAATGGTCTTATTTCATGAATGAGTTAGAGAGCCTTAAAGCAACGCTGGTGGCATTGCAGGAGTAGGGTGCAAGTAAGCTTCGTTAATAACTAAAAAGGCTGATCGCGTTAAACTAATCAGCCTTTCAAACATTATCGTATGGTAAGGGTTTTAACCTCGATTACTCATCAACAGCTTTGCAATAGAGCCTTTAGCGGTCTTAGATATTTTCTGCATCAGTTGAAAGCTCGGCTGTTGAATACCGTGGTCGCTTTGTAGTTCATCAATCATCAATAACCACAGTCTAGCTGTCATTTCTGAATCGGCTAACGCTCTGTGGAAAGTACCGTCGTTGTCGATATTCTTGAAACGCACAAGGTCGCCTAGCTTATGAGTCGGTGCGTCTTGGATTAGACGACGAGCAATCAGCATTGAGCATGCAAACTGTCCATTGTAATCGCGACCAATATTATCTAATTCCGCATCAAGAAAGCGCTTATCAAATGAGGCATTGTGAGCGACAAGTTGGCTGTCTTGAATGAAGTCTGCAAACTCATCCATCACTTCACTACAACTGGCCGCTGTGCTTAACATACGGTTACTGATTCCGGTATAACCTTCAATGAATCCACTAACACGAAACCCTGGGTTCATGAGTTGTTGGAAGGTGTCGACGACTTCGCCGTTAACGAGTTTCACCGCACCGATTTCAATCGCTCGGTCACCCATGTTTGGTGATAAGCCTGTGGTTTCGAAATCGAGAACGATAACGGAGTCTGCGGAGTTTGGAGCCATCGTGTTTCCTAATTACTATTGGGTGGTATCGCTTTATATGAGGCGTTTGGTGCTGTTACGAGTGAAGCTATTATGTGTTACTGCTGATAGTGAGCTCAGTGTAACCCGTCGAATCGTCATGCTCTCTGTTAAAGGTCAAAGTATCGTAACGGTGAACAATCAATTCAGCGGTGGTTGCGATAATCGTCCCTTCAAGCAGGTGCCCGCCAATCACATCGCCATTCTCATCAGCAACGGATATATGAACGTGCTGGTGGTTAGGCGTTAGCGTTGCCATTACAGATACGATTTCGAATGGAGCTTGAACTTGCTTGGTGTTGCTGGCATTAGCTAAGCGAATATTGAGTTGAGAAACACATCCGACACAAGAAGCAATAGAGCCTGCAGAGATATTGTGCGCTGTCACTAGCCTCTGGATCTCAAGCTTTAGATCTTGTCCTCGGGTTAACCTCGTTGCGATAGGAGTAATCATCTCAATACCTCTGTTTTATCTGTGTATCAAAGAACAAAACGAAGCCACATGGGGCTTCGTTTAAGTTATACGTCGGCTAACACGTTATCGCTGCTAGTTAAGCTTTGATAGTTTACTTGCCTTCTTTCTCTTGCTGTTCTCTTTTCTTCTTAGGAACGAAATTCAGCACTGAAATCGGTACTTCTTTACGCGGCTCGAAACCTTCCACTACACGACGTTCAATCAGGTGACCAAGGCGCTTTTCAATAATGCACAGGTTTTTGAAGTTGTCTTTTGATAGGAAAGAGATCGCTTCACCAGATGCATCAGCACGGCCAGTACGACCAATACGGTGAACGTAGTCGTCTGCTGGGAAAGGCAGGTCGTAGTTCACTACGCGGCTTAGATTATCGATATCAATACCACGAGCAGCAACGCCAGTCGCTACCAAGTATTTTAGGCGACCTTTCTTGAAGTCAGCCAAGATCTTTTCACGGATCGCTTGGCTGCGTCCACTGTGGAAAGCTTCAGCCTGAATGCCACGTTTCTCTAGTTGAGCAACCAACTTAGCCGCACCGTGCTTGGTTTCGATAAAGATTAGCGCTTGATCCCAATTACCTTCGGTAATCATGTGGCTCAACAGTGCTGACTTACGATCTTTATCTACCGTTACCAACCATTGCTCAATGTTCGCTTTAGACGCATCAGTTTTGGCAATTGAAATCTCTTCTGCTTCGCTGATAGCACTTTTCGCTAGCGCACGAACTGGCGTTGAAAGCGTTGCTGAGAACAGTAGGTTTTGGATGTCTTGTGGTAAACGCGCAATGATCTTGTTGATGTCTTCAATGAAACCCATGTCTAGCATGCGGTCTGCTTCATCAAGAACCAAAACTTCAACTTCATCAAAGTGAACGGCACGTTGTCCGTACATGTCGATCAAACGGCCAGGTGTTGCAACCAGAATATCAACACCTTCAATCAGACGGTCTTTTTGGTGTTGGTAAGATACGCCACCGTACATCGCTAGTGATGTTAGGTTTAGGAACTTGGCGTACTTAGTGATGTTTTGCTCAACCTGAACAGCCAGCTCACGAGTCGGTGTCAGGATCACGGCGCGAATACGTTTTTTACGCTGCGTTTCACCTTTGCTTAGCATTTCTAAGATAGGGAGAACAAAGCTCGCAGTTTTACCTGTACCTGTTTGTGCTGCCGCAATAAGGTTCTTACCAGAAAGTACAATTGGAATTGCTTTTTCTTGAATCGAAGTTGGCTTTTCATAGCCTTGTTTTGCAACGGCTTTAACAATAGGTGAGCTTAATCCAAGCTTGGAAAATGGCATAAGTTTCTCGGTATGATTTGGCTAAATAGCGATGGAAAGGTTCAATAATCTTATACAAGGATAAGATTAATGGCGGCATTCTACCATGTTGCTTGTGTACTACTAGGGCATGTTGATCTTTCGAGCTGATTTTTGCAGCGAGTTGCTGGGTATTTATACAAGGCAGAGGCTTTGATGTGTAGCTAGCCTACATG